>JAZSMS010000063.1:0-32877 GCA_045536015.1 Clostridia bacterium | reverse complement strand
TTACGTTAAAAGGCAGAAATTTTCTGCCTTTTTTGTTTTTGTCAAAACCTGTTGAAATTATGAAAAATTTGTGATATAATTATAGGGAACATTTATTTTTGGAGGCTTTATGAGCGTACAAAGAACGTGGATAATACGACTTGGAAACAAAAACCTATCAAAATGTATCGAAAACGACGAAGAAAAAATACTTCTTGTAGGCTACGATAACGGACTTTCAAAGCGAAAAGAAGAAAAGTATTTTTTGCAAAGAGAAAAAGATAAAGACTTTTATCTTATGAAGTTTGAGCCCGAACCCCACTTTATAAGCTACACCTTTTTTGCCGGCTTTTTTGGACAAACCATAAAAAATCTCTGCGAACAAAAGGAAGAAACCGAATATATCGGTGCGGCAAAGCGTTTATCGTTACTTAAACAATTTAATAATAAGTACAGATTTTCTTTTACTCTTAACCCCCGCCTTAACGAAATTGTAAAGGATTACGCCGAGGAGCTTATCGAAAATGAGGTTGATATGAAGTCGAAGACGAAAGGAGATAATATAAATGGACTTAAATGACATTATTACTCTTTCCGTTACAATATTAAACTCTATTTTTGTCGCAATATTGAGCCTTCAGGAAATTAAAAGAGAAAAAACGTCAAAGGTTGCAAATAAAAAGAAGGCGTGGTATCAATCAGAGGTTATTTCTGACAAAAAGCTGCAAGAGCATCTTAACAGAATGAACGAAATTTTATACAAAGAAGAATCAAAGGTTCAGATGTGTGAAAAAATGAACGATGCTATGCTTGATTTTTTCTATACTTCGATAAACTACGTTGCATTTTTTGACACAAAGCAGTGTGAAGCCATTAAGAAAAAGCTTATGATGGCAGTAGATGCCGCAATGAACGACGTCCTTTCTTGTGAGGGCACCTTAACGTATAAGGAAAAAACAAAAATTCTTAACGTTTACCGCATACACGTGATGCATCTTTTTTACGAACTTGATATGAAAATAGAAAGCGAAGCAGGATAAAGGAGAAAACAATGAAAACTATAATACAAGATTTTAAAATTGAAGACGTAATTTCAAAATACGAAAAAGAATTAAGAATGGACGGAATTATGGATACCTCCGAGGTTATTTATAATTCCGAAAACAAAAAAGACGTAAGCAAGGACGGCGGAGCACGTTGCTTTTTTGTAAACCTTGATAATCTTGTGCGCGAAATTATAAAGAAAAATGAAATTAAAAGCGGTTTTGTTGTTTGCTCATCAAAGCACACCACCTCAAGCGTGTACGTAAACCACTTTGAGCCCGGAGCTATGACCGATTTGCTTGATTTGCTTCGCGACCTTTATCCCGCAAACAAAAAATATAAGCACAACGAATGGGACTACGAATATAAAAACGGCGATGCGCACTTAAAGGCTATACAAATGGGAAAAAGTGCAACCGTTATAATTTCTGACGGCGAGCTTGTTTTAGGCGATTTTGAAAATATAATCTATGCCGAATTTGATAAACGCGCAGGAAAATCAATAAATATCGCTGTTTTTGGTGAATAAATGAACAAACTCGTTATCTTTGATTTTGACGGAACCATTGCCGATTCTATGTGGGCGTGGGACGCGCTTGGCAAAGAAACGTTAGAAGAAAAATCTCTTGCCCCCCTGCCCGATTACGAAAACGTTATCCGTACGATGAGCGTGCCTGATTTTTCGCGATTTTTGGCAAAAAAATATCCGTCGCTTGCGCCCGATGATAAGCTTATGGCTCTTTGGCACGAAAAAATGGTTTTCAATTATCTTAACCGAGTAAGCCTTAAAAAAGGCATAATTGAGCTTTTGGATTATCTTAAACAAAACAACTTTAAAATAATTTTAGCCTCGGCAACAAAGTACGAGGTTTTGCTTAAAGCAGTTAAGCACTTTGACCTTGAAAAATATTTTGACTTTATTTTTACCGAAGAGCGCGTTGGCGCAACAAAGCGCGAGCCTAAAATTTATCTTATGTGTGCGCAACAGGCAAATTGTGATATAAATAACATATTTTTGTTTGAAGATGCTAACCACGCAATTAAAACTGCCAAGAGTATAGGCATTAAAACGTGCGGAATAAGCGATTTTTCAATGCGCGAGCACGCGGAAGAAATAAAACAATCGGTTGATTTATATTTAGACGATTTTACCGACCTTGATGCAATAAAGAAATTTTTGCAGTGTTAAAAGGCAGAACATTTTTCTGCCTTTTTTTGTTTTACCGATTTGTGAAAATTTTGTTGATTTTTTATGTAAAATGTCTTGCAAATTTTGTGCTAATGTGATACTATATTTATATAATTTTTGAGGTTTTTTATGAAGGCTTTAAAGGATAAAATATTAACCGAGGGACAAGTTCTCTCTAAAGACATATTAAAGGTTGACGGCTTTTTAAATCAACAGATGGACATGCGTCTGTATAAGCAGATGGGTGCCGCTATTGCCGAGCATTTTGCACAAAAGGAAATTACAAAGGTTTTAACTATCGAGGCTTCGGGCATTGCACTTGCTTGCTCGGCCGCCCAGGAATTAAACTTTGTTCCCGTTATTTTTGCAAAAAAACACTCTACACTCAATCGGGATGCAAACTTTTTAAGCACTCCGATTTTTTCGTTTACCCATAACGTACAGTACGATGTTACTGTTGCAAAGCGCTTTTTAAATAAAGACGACCGCGTTTTGATTGTTGACGACTTTTTAGCAACGGGCGAGGCGTTAATTGGTCTTTGCAAGCTTTGCCAGCAGGCGGGTGCCTCAGTTGTAGGTATGGCAACTGCTATCGAAAAGGGCTATCAGGGCGGCGGCGATAAGCTAAGAGAAGCAGGCTATGACGTATATTCGCTTGCCATTGTAGACGAAATGGACGAAAACTCAATTAAATTCAGAGAATGTAATTAAATTTACATAAATTTTAAGGAGGAAAAGAAACATGAAAAAATTACTCGCAGTTCTTCTTTTCGCAGTTATGCTCGTAGGCCTTGTTGCTTGCGGACCTACTACCGACGATTTTAAGATCGGCTTTATCTGCTTACACGACGAGCAGTCAACCTACGACCTTAACTTCATCAATGCTGCAAAAGAAGCACAGGAAAAGCTTGGTCTTACCGATGACCAGGTAATCATCAAGACCACCATTGACGAGAGCGACGAATGCTACGTTGCCGCTAAGGACCTTGTTGACCAGGGCTGCAAAATTATTTTTGCTAACTCGTTTGGTCACGAAGACTTTATGATCAAGGCTGCTAGGGAATTCCCTGAGGTTGAATTCTGCCACGCAACCGGAACAAAGGCTCATACCGAAGGTCTTGCAAACTATCACAATGCATTTGCTTCTATTTACGAGGGCCGCTACCTTGCAGGTGTTGCTGCAGGCTTAAAGCTTAACGAGTTAAAAGAAGCAGGCAAGCTTAAGGGTGACACACCCAAGATGGGCTACGTTGGTGCTTACACCTACGCAGAAGTTATCTCGGGCTACACCTCGTTCTACCTTGGCGCAAAGAGCGTTTGCCCCGAGGTTACTATGGACGTTCAGTTCACCGGCTCGTGGTTTGATCCGGTAGAAGAAAAGAATGCTGCTCAGGCTTTAATTGCTGCAGGCGCAGACCTTATCAGCCAGCACGCTGACTCGATGGGCGCTCCTTCAACCTGCGAAGAAGCCGGTATTCCTAACGTTTCCTACAACGGAAGCACTATCGCTTCGTGCCCCAATACCTTTATCGTTTCCTCAAGAATCAACTGGGCTCCCTATTACGAGTACATTGTTAACTGCGTAAAAGAGGGCAAGGCTATTGCTGCTGACTGGTGCGGCGGTATTGAAGAAGGCTCGGTAGTTCTTACCGACATTAACGAAAACGTTGCTGCTGCAGGCACAAAGGCAAAGATTGACGCTGTTATGGCTGATATCAAGGCAGGCACCGTTAAGATTTTTGACACTGCTAAGTTCACCATCAACAATGGCGAAGCAGTAACGACCTACAAGGCTGACGTTGATACCGACGCTGCTTATACTCCCGATACCGAAGTTGTTGCTAACGGCATCTTTGAAGAATCGGTTAAGCGTTCGGCTCCTTACTTTGATTTGAGAATCGACGGCATTAAGCTTCTTAACGAAAAATACTAATTAACGTTTAAGCAGGCGGGGCATTCTGCTCCGCCTGTATTTTTTAAAAGCTGAAAAAATATTGCAGTAAAGTAATATTTTTTGAGTTTTTAAAAAGCTTTTAAGGAGGAAAAAATGGCACAAAACGTTGCTATTGAGCTTAAAAAAATTACAAAGAGCTTTGGCGGAAATATTGCCAATAAAGACGTTGACCTTAAGGTTTACCGCGGCGAAATTCTCTCTATTTTAGGTGAGAACGGAAGTGGAAAAACAACGCTTATGAATATGATTGCAGGTATTTACTTCCCCGATAGCGGTCATATTTTTGTTGACGGACAAGAGGTTGTTATCTCTTCGCCCAAGGATGCGTTTACCTACAAAATAGGTATGATCCATCAGCACTTTAAGCTTGTTGACGTATTTTCTGCTACCGAAAATATCATTCTTGGCTTAAAAGAAAAGTTTAACTTAAAGCTTGCCGAGCTAAAGGTTGCCGAAATAAGCCATAAGTACGGCTTTGAAATTGACCCTAAAAAGAAAATTTACGAAATGAGCGTTTCGGAAAAACAGACGGTAGAAATTATCAAGGTTTTATACCGCGGTGCCGATATTTTAATCTTGGACGAGCCCACCGCCGTTTTAACTCCGCAGGAAACGCAAAAGCTTTTTGTTGTGCTTCGCAAAATGCGCGACGACGGAAAGTCGATAATTATCATCACGCATAAACTGCACGAGGTGCTTTCGCTTTCGGACAAGGTTGCCGTTCTTCGCAAGGGCGAATACGTTGGCACCGTTAACACTGCCGAAACTAACGAAACTCAGCTTACCGAAATGATGGTTGGCGAAAAGATTGAACTTAATATCGAGCGCAGCGAGCCGCAAAATCCTCAGCCACGCCTTGTTGTTGAGGATATAAGCTGCGTAAACCGCGATGGCGTTAAGATGCTTGACGACGTTTCGTTTACAGCACGCTCGGGCGAAATTTTTGGTATTGCAGGTATTGCGGGCTCGGGTCAGCGCGAGCTTTTAGAGGCTATTGCAGGTCTTCAAAAGCTTAACGAGGGTAGCATTTTATATCACAACCCTAAAACAGAGGAAATTGATAATCTTCGCGATAAAACGCCTATGCAAATCCGCGAGCTTGGCGTCCGCCTTTCGTTTGTTCCAGAGGACCGCTTAGGTATGGGTCTGGTTGGAAATATGGACATTATCGACAATATGATGCTTCGCTCCTACCGTAAGGGTCACTCGCTGTTCCTACAGCGCAAGGAGCCCCGCGACCTTGCCGAGCATATTATTGAAGATTTAAAGGTTGTTACCCCCGGCGCAACTACTCCCGTTAGACGTCTTTCGGGCGGTAACGTTCAAAAGGTGCTTGTTGGCAGAGAAATTTCTTCCTCGCCCACAGTTTTAATGGCGGCATATCCCGTGCGCGGACTTGATATTGGTGCTTCGTACACGATATACAATCTATTAAACGAGCAAAAGAAAAAAGGCGTTGCAGTTATCTTTGTTGGCGAAGATTTGGACGTGTTGCTTGAGCTTTGCGACCGCATTTTAGTTATTGGTGGCGGCAAGGTTACCGGTATTGTTGACGGCAGAAGCGCAACAAAGGAAGAAATTGGTCTTTTAATGACAAAATCCACCTCAATAGTTGAAGACGAGCAAAATAAAAAGGAGGCAAGCGTATGAGTATTTTCGGTAGAACAATTCACATAATTAAGCGCGATAACGTTTCGTTAAAGCTTGGCATTTTAGTGCGTGCGCTTGCAATAATAGCCGCGCTTTTGGTAAGTGCGCTTGTTATAATGGTTTTAACGGATAAAAATCCCTTAAGCATTTACGTCGAAATGTTTAATGGTGCCTTTGGAACACCCTTAAGAACATGGAGCTTGTTTCAGGATATAGCAATTTTGCTTTGCATTTCGCTTGCGATTACACCTGCCTTCAGAATGCGCTTTTGGAACTGCGGTGCCGAGGGTCAGGTTTTAATGGGCGGCCTTTGCTGCACCTTGGTTATGGTATTTTTAGGCGGTCAGGTTCCAAATCCTGTTCTTTGGCTTATTATGGCGCTTGCCGCTATTTTAGGTGGTATTATCTGGGCAATTATTCCCGCCTTTTTTAAGGCTAACTGGAACACCAATGAAACACTTTTTACCCTTATGATGAACTACGTTGCAATACAGCTTATAAGCTTTTTCTTAAAGGCACACGTAAAAAGCGGCTCGGGCGTGCTTTCGCCTATGCCGCAATTTGGCTTGCCCAAGCTGTTTGGTCAGGACTATCTTTTAAACATAATTATCGTTGCAATTTTAACCGTTTTGCTCTACATTTATCTTAAAAGGACAAAGCAGGGCTACGAAATTGCAGTTGTTGGCGAAAGCGAAAACACCGCAAGATACATTGGTATTAACGTTAAAAAGGTTATTATGCGCACGCTTGTTGTCTCGGGCGCGCTTTGCGGTATAGCAGGCCTTTTGCTTGTTGGCGGAACAAGCCACACTATAAGCACTACTACCGCAGGCGGCAGAGGCTTTACTGCAATTATGGTTTCGTGGCTTGCAAAATTCAACCCGCTGATGATGTCGCTTACAACATTTTTGATTGTGTTCTTGCAAAAGGGTGCAAAGCAGGTTTCAACAAGATTTAGAATAAGCGAATCTATCTCAGATATAGTAACGGGCATAATATTGTTCTTCATTATCGGTTGCGAATTCTTCCTTCAGTATAAGATAGTAATTTCTAAAAACGAGGAGGAGGTTAAATAATGATTTCATTTATACAAAGTGCTATCCGTCTTGCTATGACGTTTTTGCTTGGCTCGACGGGTGAAACTATTACCGAAAAATCGGGCCACTTAAACCTTGGTATTCCCGGAATTATGTGCGTTGGCGCCGCATGCGGTTGTGTTGCCGAATATATCTACTTATCTGCCGCAGGCGCTTCTGCTATTGCCTTTTTGATTATTTTAATTCCTATTCTTGCAACACTTTTAGGCGGCGCGCTTATGGGTCTTATCTACAGCTTTTTAACCGTTACTCTTCGCGCTAACCAAAACGTTACGGGCCTTGCCCTTACTACCTTTGGCATTGGTGTTTCCGACTATATGATTTACACCATTTCAAAGACGTCAAACGTTTTTAGTGCAGCAAGCTTTGCTACTGCTGGTCCCTACTTTACAAACCCGTTTATAAAAATTGACGTAAGCGGTGCAGCTCCCTGGGTACAAACACTTTACAACGTCTTTCTTTCCTACGGCGTATTTGTTTACATTGCGCTTATAATTGCCATTGTTTCCTACGTTGTTCTCTTCAAAACGCGCGTTGGACTTCATCTTCGCGCCGTTGGCGAAAATCCCGCAACGGCAGACGCGGCAGGTATAAACGTTTCGCGCTATCGCTACAGTGCAACCTGTATTGGCTCAGCCATTGCTGGTCTTGGCGGACTTTCGTTTATAATGGACTACTTAAACGGCAACTGGGAATACTGCATTGACGAGATTGGTTGGCTTGCCATCGCGCTTGTTATATTTACCTCGTGGAAGCCTAACTGGGGCATTGTTGGCTCGCTTGTTTTCGGTGCGCTTTACATTGCAAGCACCTATATTCAGGGCGTATCGCTTGCACAAAAGGAGCTTGTAAAAATGCTTCCGTTTGTTGTTACGATTATAGTTTTAATTATCACAAGCATCCGTGATAAAAAAGAAAGTCAGCCTCCGCAAAGCCTTGGCTTAGCTTATTTCAGAGAAGAGCGATAGTTTTTTTAAGGCAGAGAAAACATTCTCTGCCTTTTCTTTCTTTTGACAAAATACTATATAATCTGTTACAATATAAATATAGAAATATTTTAAAGGAGGTTTTTTATGTTTGAAGCTATTTATAACTTTTTGCTTATTTACTGCAACTGCACGAATATTGCCTACGTTATTTTTTGCCTGATGGCAGTTTTATTTGTTATCTGGTGCTTTTTTGGTACTGAAAAGACCTCTTCGCTTAAAAAAATAAACAAAATCCTGCGCGAAAATTCGAGCGAGGAAATTATTATCAATATCGAATCCCTAAAATTATCTAAACGCTATAAAAAAATGTGGGACGATTATTACACCGCCTACACTTGCGAGGATACCGTTGCGCTTAACAACTATCTTGTTAGCGACGATTTGCGCGTGCAAAATAAGGCTTTCAGATACGCCTCTGTCTTTGTTGGCGTTCTCGGCTTTACCGTAGCTACGCTTTTGATGTTTTCTCTTGAAGCACTTCCGCTTTCCGAGCGCACAAGCTTGCTTGTTTTATTCTTTGTTGTTGCCGCAATCTCGATGCTTTTTGACTTTTTATACTACGTTATCGGCACTTACCGCTATAAAAAAACGCTTCGCTTGCTTGAAGAATTTAAAATTTTGTCACAGCGCAAGCTTTCGGGCAAGGCATTTGACTTTTCGCAAAAGCACTTGCTTAAAAAAATTAAAAAGCTTGAAAATTTACTTAACGAAGTAAGAGTAGAAAACAAACAGTTGAATGCGCGTTTTGATAAGTTATACGACGCTCTTTGCGAGGCAGTTGAAGAAGAAGCGCAAGAGCAGCAACAAATAAATCTTGAGGAAAACTGATGATACTTGCAATTTCTAACCAAAAAGGCGGGGTAGGAAAAACCACCTCCGCCATAAATATTGCGGCAGGGCTTGCGCTTAAAAACAAAAAAGTTTTGCTTTTAGACCTTGACCCGCAGGGCAACGCAACAAGTGGTCTTGGCATAAGTAAAAAATTAAAGGGCATTTACGAAGTTTTACTTTCGCTTGAAGATATCCGCGCGGTTATCGTTGAAACAAACGTAAAAAATCTTTCGATAATTCCTGCAAACACCGCGCTTTCGGGTGCAACGGTAGAAATGGTTGCCCTTGCCAAGCGCGAGCTTTTGCTAAAAACCGCACTTTCGGTAATCAAAGACGATTTTGACGTTATAGTTATCGACTGTCCCCCGTCGCTTGACTTGCTTACGGTCAACGCGTTTACTGCGGCAGATAAAATTCTTGTGCCTATTCAGTGCGAATTCTACGCGCTTGAAGGTCTTGGTCAGCTTGTTAACACAATTAAGCTTATCCGTCAAAAGTTAAACCCGTCTTTAGAGCTTGATGGCGTTGTTTGCACAATGTATTCCTCGCGCACAAAGCTTTCCGAGCAGGTTTTTGCCGAGGTTAAGCGCTATTTTTCGCAAAAGGTGTACCAAACGGTTATCCCCCGCAACGTCCGCCTTGCCGAAGCACCAAGCTTTGGCGCCCCTATTCAGCTTTTTGATGCTTCGTGTGCAGGTGCGCACGCCTATAACTCGCTTTGCGAAGAAATTATAAAGAGGAACTGCTTATGAAAAAATCAGGCTTAGGCCGCGGTGTTTCGGCACTTATGGGTGACGATTTTACCGATATTCAATTAGATTCGGCGGTTGATAAAGAATTTATCCGCATGCTTGACGTTAGTCTTATCGACGTTAACAAGGCTCAACCGCGAAAGACATTTAATAGCGAAACTATTGCCGCACTTGCCGAATCAATTAAGGCAAACGGTATGCTTCAGCCCATAACCGTGCATTCGGTCGGCGACAGGTACGAAATTGTTGCAGGCGAGCGCCGTTACCGTGCGTGCAGGCTTTTAAAAATGGATAAAATTCCTGCAATTATTAAGGAATTATCGCCCCGACAGGTTTCGGAGCTTGCGCTTGTTGAAAATCTTCAGCGTGAAGACTTAAACCCCATTGAAGAAGCCGCGGCAATCGACACGCTTATGCGCGAATTTTCGCTTACCCAGCAGGAAGTTTCGTCGCGCATTGGCTTTTCGCGCCCCGCTATTGCAAACGCGGTACGTCTTTTGCAGCTTGATAAGTCAATTCAGGATTTAATATCCTCGGGTGAGCTTTCTGCCGGTCACGGACGCGCCCTTGCCGCGCTGGATAGTAAAACCGCTATTTCGCTTGCCCAAATTTGCGTTAGCGAGGGTTGGTCTGTGCGCGCTTTAGAGCAAAAAATCAAAGCTCTTTCGCAAAAGCCAAAGCAGAAGCAATTAAAAACGCGCGATGCTGACTTTGTTCGCGTTGAAGAAGCTCTTTGTCAAAGCCTTGGAACGCGTGTTAAAATTAACGGTAGCGAAAAAAAGGGTAAAATTGAAATTGAATACTTTAACCGCGACGATTTAGAGCGACTTTTAGCTGTTCTTTCGCCAAACAATGACTTTTAATTACTGTGAACCCACGTGGGTTCACAGTTTTTCTTTACGTTTTTACGTTTTTATGGTAGAATATTCTATAACTATTTTAGTTAACTAATTTTTTATTTATTGCATATATATTTTTATAAATCATTTAAGGAGCTTTTATGACAAAAAAACAGATTATTGACGGAATAAGCCGCAAATTAAAGGGCAACTTTGGTGTTAAAATAGAAAACGCCACTGACCTTCAACTTTATAAGGCTGTTTCATTTTTAGTGCGCGATCAGATTATGGAAAATTGGATTGACTCCAATAAAAAGCGTGACGAAAAAAAGAGCAAGGTTGTTTATTACCTTTCGCTTGAATTTTTAATGGGCAAATTTTTAGGCTCTAACTTAATATCTATCGGCGAATACGACAATTTTCGCACGGCTCTTGCCGAAAAAGGTATCTCTTTAGAGCGTTTAGAAGCAGTTGAGCAGGATGCAGGTCTTGGTAACGGCGGTCTTGGCCGTCTTGCCGCTTGCTTTTTAGATTCGCTTGCTTCGCTTTCCTACCCCGCCATCGGCTGCGGCATCCGCTATGATTACGGTCTTTTCCGCCAAAAGATTGTTGACCGCACTCAAATTGAAATGCCTGATAACTGGCTTGCAGACGGTTGTGCGTGGGAAATTCCACACAACGAGGAGCAATACGAGATTTGTTTCAATGGAACAGTGTGCGAATATTTTGACGAGCAGGGCAATATGCGCCATAGAATAGACAACTGCAACAAGGTTTTAGCCGTACCCTACGATATTCCGATAAGCGGCGGCAAAAAAGGCATTGTTGACACACTTAGAATATGGTCGGCACGCTCGCCCGTTTATTTTGATATGAGCTACTTTGGTCAGGGCGACTATATTCGCGCAAGCGAAGAAAAAGAGCTTGCCGAAACTATTTCGCGCGTGCTTTACCCTAACGATTCGCACAACGCGGGCAAGAGTCTTCGCCTTCGTCAGCAGTACTTCTTTACCTCGGCCACGCTTCAGTATATGCTTTCGCGTCACAAAAAGCTTGGCTTAAGGGTTGAAGATTTGCCTGAATACGTTGCAATTCAAATTAACGATACACACCCAGCCATTGCCATTGCCGAGCTTATGCGATTACTTATGGACGTAGAATTGCTTGGCTGGGACACCGCGTGGGACATCTGCACAAAGGTGTTTTCCTACACTAACCACACTATTATGTGGGAAGCTCTTGAAAAATGGCCCGTTTACCTTATGCAAAACCTGCTTCCGCGTATTTATATGATTATTGCCGAAATAGACCGTCGCTTCCGCTACCGTGCATCGCAGGTTTATTTTAACGATATTGACAAAATCAACTTTATGGCGCCTATCGCCTATGATCAGGTTAATATGGCAAACATCTGTCTTTCGTGCTGCCACAAGGTTAACGGTGTATCGGGTCTTCATACGCAAATTTTAAAGGATAGTCTGTTTAAAGACTTTATTCCGCTTGACCCCAAGCAGATTACAAACGTTACAAACGGCGTTACCCCGCGCAGATGGCTGCTTCAGGCAAACCCAAAACTTTCCGAGCTTATTACAAAAACTGTTTCTTCTTCAAATTGGTCAACAAACCTTTCTTTGATAGCAAAGCTTGAAGAAAGCGCCACTAACAAGAATTTTGCGCGCGAATTTATGGCAATTAAGCGCGAAAACAAGGTTCGCCTTGCAAAATATATCAAAGAGCACAATAATATCGACGTTGATCCCGATTCTATCTTTGATATTCAGGTTAAGCGCCTTCACGAATACAAGCGTCAGATGCTTAACGTGCTTAAAGTGCTTTATCTGTACTTTGATATTAAGGTTAATCACGCCGAGCATCAGCCCGCAACGTTTATTTTCGGTGCAAAGGCTTCGCCCGGCTACGTTCGCGCAAAGCAGATAATTACGCTTATTTGCTCTGTTGCCGACCTTGTTAACTCCGACCCCGAGGTAAACAAGTTTTTAAAGGTAGTGTTTATCGAAAATTACAGCGTTTCGTCCGCACAGCTTTTAATGCCTGCGGCTGATATAAGCGAGCAAATTTCTATGGCAGGTAAAGAGGCTTCGGGTACGGGAAATATGAAGTTTATGATGAACGGTGCGCTTACCCTTGGCACGCTTGACGGCGCAAACGTAGAAATGCACGATATTTTAGGCGACGATAATATCTTTATCTTTGGTCTTAAGGCGCACGAAACAGAGGCACTCCTTGCTTCGCACACCTATCGCCCGCGCGATTTTTACGAGCAAAACGGTATGCTTCGCCGCGTTATTGATTCACTTGCCGACGGCACGCTTTGCCCCGAGGTTGCAAGCATTAAGAATTATCTTTTAGACGGTGACGGCGGAACCCCCGACCCGTATTTATGCCTTGCCGACTTTGCAGAATACATTCAGGCCTACGAAAAGATGGAAGCTCTTTACGCTAATCAAGAGGCTTGGGCAGAAAAAGCAATTATAAACACTGCGCGCTCACACTTCTTCTCAAGTGACCGCAGTATTGAGGAATACAATAAGAATATATGGAAGCTTTCAAAACTGTAATTTTTAACTCACATAACGAATACTTTCGCTATCCGCAGGGCGCTATCCCCTGCGGTAGCCTTTTAACGCTAAAAATTCTTGTTCACGCATCCGTTTCGGCTAAAAGCGTTACGCTTCGCCTTTGGCAAGACGGCAAAGAGGAGCGTTTGCCAATGCAAAAGGGCGAATTTTATTCCTCCTGCGCATTTGGCAGTTATTTGCAGGAATATTTTATAAATGTTTCACGTGAAACAATTTCGCTTGCGTGGTACTATTTTATTATCGATTGTGGCGAAAAAAGTCTTTTTTGCGTGAATAACGTCGAGATGCTTGGCGGCGAGGGTGTCGTTATTGACTTTGAAGACCAGTCGCGCAGCTTTCAAATTACGGTTATCTCCCCCGATTTTACCGTTCCTGCCTGGGCGCAAGGTGCAACTATGTACCAAATTTTCCCCGACAGGTTTTATAGAGCGCAAAATTCGGGAAAAGTCGATAAAAAGCGACTCCACTCGACTTGGAACGACGAGCCCGAATACTTGCCGGGCGAGCTTGGCTATTATGCCGCCGACGACTTCTTTGGCGGAAATTTAAAGGGCATTGAGCAAAAGCTTGACTATATCAAGTCGCTTGGTGTAGACGTAATTTACTTAAATCCTATTTTTTCGGCATACTCTAACCACCGCTACGATACCGCCGATTACGAGCAAGTTGACGCACTTTTAGGCACAAATGAAGATTTTATTTCGTTATGCAAAGCCGCAAAACGCAAAAAAATGCGCATTATTTTAGACGGTGTATTTTCTCATACGGGCAGTAACAGCAAGTATTTTAACCGCGACGGCGAATTTGACTCGCTTGGTGCTTATCAAAGTAAGGATTCCGAATATTATTCGTGGTATGAATTTCAGTCTTTTCCAAACAAATACACGTCTTGGTGGGGTGTTTGGTCACTTCCCTGCGTTAACGAGCTTGACAAAAAATACCTTGACTATATCATTTTAAATAAAAATTCTATATTAAAGCAGTGGCTTGAGCGCGGTGCAAGCGGCTGGCGCCTTGACGTTGCCGACGAGCTTCCCGACGAATTTATCCGTCTTTTACGCGCAAGCGTTAAGCAGGTTTGCCCCGATGCGCTTATTTTAGGCGAGGTTTGGGAAGACGCAAGCAATAAAATCAGTTACGAAACCAAGCGCAAATTTTTACTTGGCGGTGAGCTTGATACCGTTATGAACTATCCACTTCGCAAGGCTATTTTAAACTATTTAAAGCTTGGCGACGCTAAAGATTTTTGCAAGCATATTCTTTCACTACGCGAAAACTATCCTAAGCAGACGTTTTATTCGCTTATGAACTTTATTTCAACACACGACACGCCCCGAATCGTTACCGAGCTTTCAGTTAACACCGAGCATTTAACGCGCGAAGAAAAAGCAAAAGTACAAATAGACGAGCAAACTCTTTGTCTTGCGCGCGCAAAGCAAAAGCTTGCATCACTTATTTGCTTTGCCCTTCCTGGTATGCCCTGCATCTACTATGGTGACGAACACTCGGTTACGGGTGCTTCTGATCCGTTTAACCGCAAGCCGATGCCGTGGGATAATCAGGATGAAGAAATGCTTTCGTGGTATAAATTTTTAGGAAAAATGCGTGATAAAACGTTTAAAGAAGGCGAGCTTGCACTTGATGGCGAGGGCGCACTTTTAAGCATTAAGCGAACCTTGAATAAGAAAGAAAAGTACGTTTTAATTAACCAAAGCGACGAGGCAATTGAAACAATGCTTGACGCTACGTATTTTAAAAAAGAGCCTACACTTGTTGGTGCATCGGCAGAGGGTGTTCAGATTTCCCCGCGCGAGCAGGGCTGGTATATTCTCATTCCCGCACTTTGCGGTGTTATATTTGAAAGTTAAAATGTTTCACGTGAAACAATTTAGTAAAAGATATTTTTATAAAATATCTTTTATTTTTTTCTAAAATATGGTACAATATAATAGGTAAAATTTTGCAAGTTATTTTATAAGGCAGATTTAATCATAGTTAAAAATTATTTTTGAGAGGTTTAATTTTGAAAACTCTTTTAATTGACGGAAACAGTTTAATAAACCGCGCTTTTTACGCGCTTCCCCTGCTTTCTTCTAACGACGGCGTTTACACTAACGCAGTTTACGGCTTTTTAAAAATGTTTTATCTTGCCGTTGACGAATATCAGCCCGACAACATCGTCTGCGCGTTTGACTTAAAGCATCCAACGTTCAGGCACAAGCTTTATCCCGAATATAAGGCAGGAAGAAAATCTATGCCCGAGGAGCTTGTTCCGCAAATTCCGCTTTTAAAAGAAGTTTTAGGAAAAATAGGCGTTTTTTGCTTTGAAAATCCGGGCTTTGAAGCCGACGATATTATCGGCACTTATGCGCGCATTGTTGGCGAAGCAGGCGGTGAAAGCGTTATTTTAACGGGCGATCGCGATTCGTTTCAGTTAATTGACGAGCATACTACCGTCTGGTTTACTAAAAGGGGAATTTCCGACGTAAACAAGCTTACACCCAATAATTTAAAGGAATTCTACGGCGTAGAGCCTTGGCAGGTTTGCGACCTTAAAGCGCTTATGGGTGATTCTTCGGATAATATCCCCGGTATTTCCGGCGTTGGTGAAAAAACCGCGCTTAACTTAATCAGCAAATATTCTTCGCTTGAGGGGATCTTTGCTAATGCCGAAGAAATTTCGGGAAAGCTTGGCGAAAAAGTTCGCGCAGGAAAAGAAGATGCCGAAAAAAGCCGCATGCTTGTTACTATTAACTGTAATGTTCCTGTGGAACAATTAGGAAAAACTGCTTATCTTCCGCCCGAAAATCAAGTACTTGCCGAGCTTTTTAATAAATATCAGTTTAAGAGCTTGCTTTCACGCGTCCACGGCGAAGAAAAAAAGTTTGAAGCAAAGGTTAATGATTTTGAGCAATTTTCTCTAAACACAAAAAAGCTTGCCGTTTATTTTACAAATGAGTTTATTTCCGTTGCACAAAGTGAGGACGAAGAATTTAAAGCACTTTTAAGCTTTGACCTGCTTTCGCTTGGTGCAAACGAAGACGAAATAAAACAAAAATTATTACCGCTGATGCTTGACGAAACAATCGAAAAATATTTTTATTCTTCAAAATCAGCAATGCATTACTTTGATTGCGAAATTAAAAACATTGCAGGCGACGTCGAGCTGGCAGAATATCTTTGTGATACGGCTTCGGGCGATTTTTCTTTTGAGCGCCTAAGCGAAAAATATGCCTGCACGCAAGGTGCCGCCGCAATATTCTACATTTTTAACAAGCAAAAAACGGCAATGCAAAATAAAAATTTGCTCTCGCTCTACTTTGACATTGAGCTTCCGCTTGCACGCGTTTTATTTAATATGGAAAAAATCGGCTTTTTTGTTTCGGAGTCTACTCTCCACTCTATCGGTGCCGAGCTTTCTAAAAAAATAAGTGAGCTTACAAAGCAAATTTACTTTTTATCTGGCAAGGAATTTAATATAAATTCTACCAAACAGCTTGCCGAGGTTTTATTTGTAGATTTATCACTTCCTGCACGCAAAAAGACAAAAACGGGTTTTTCTACCGATAACGATGCGCTTTCGGACATTGACCATCCAATTATCGACCTTATTTTAGAATACCGACAGGTGCAAAAACTTAAAAGCACCTACGTTGACGGTATGTTCCCTCTTATTTCGGCAAAAACGGGTAGAATTCACTCAACCTTTAATCAGGCAGTTACAAGCACAGGCAGAATTTCTTCTACCGAGCCAAATTTACAAAACATTCCCGTTAGAAGTGAGCTTGGAAAAAATATTCGCCGCGCGTTTTTAGCAGAAAAAGAAGATTACGTCTTGCTTAATGCTGACTATTCGCAAATAGAACTGCGCGTGCTTGCGCACATTTCGGGTGACGAAACGCTTAAAAACGCGTTTTTGCGTGGCGAAGATATTCACGCACGTACCGCCGCCGAGGTCTTTGGCGTAGAAATAAATGAGGTTACAAGTGAAATGCGTTCGCGCGCCAAAGCAGTAAACTTTGGTATTGTCTATGGAATAAGCGACTTTGGTCTTGCAAAAAATATTAAGTGCTCGCGCAAAGAAGCCGCAGAGTTTATAGAAAAATATTTTAAAAAATATCCTAAAATAAAGCAGTTTATGCACGATTCAATCGAGTTTGCAAAGCACGAGGGCTATGCAAAAACACTTTTAAACCGTCGCAGAGAAATTCCCGATATCCGCGCTAAAAACTTTAACGTGCGTTCGTTTGGCGAGCGTCAAGCAATAAACACACCTATTCAGGGCTCTGCCGCCGATATTATCAAGCTTGCAATGCTTAAAACACATCAGTTTTTATCTGATTCTCCTTATAGAGCAAAGCTTATCCTGCAGGTGCACGACGAGCTTATTTTAGAAGTCCATAAAGATGATGCTAAAGAAGTTAAAGCAAAGTTAAAAGAAATTATGGAAAACGTTATGGAATTAACAGTTCCTTTAGTTGCCGATGCAAATTTAGGAAGGACTTGGTTTGATTTAAAATGATTATAGGACTTACCGGCGGAATTGCCTCGGGCAAGAGCACACTCTCAGAATTTTTTCAAAAAAAAGGTTGCTTTGTCATTGATGCTGATAAAATAGCTCACCAAGTTACCGAAAAAGATAGCGAAGGCGCAAAGCAAATAGAAAAAGTTTTTGGCAGTCAATTTTTTATAGGTGGCGAATTAAACAGAAAAAAGCTTGCCGAAGAAGTGTTTTCTTCAAAGGAAAAAACAAAGCAATTAAACGAAATTATTCATCCGCTTGTTATTTCGCGCATAACCTCTTTAATAGAAAAAAGCACAGATAAAATTATAGTGCTTGACGTTCCGCTTTTGTTTGAATCGGGCCTTGATAAAAAATGTGATAAAACTATCTGTGTTTATTGCGGAGAAGAAAATCAAATTTCTCGCGCGATAGAACGCTCACACTATTCAAAAACCGATGTTAAAAATCGAATAAAAAATCAGCTTGGCGAAAAAGAAAAAATTGCTCTTGCCGATTATTCTATAAACACAAGCGGAACAAAGGAACAAACTATTTATTTGGCTGAAAAAATTTTTACGGAGATAAAAAATGAGTTATCTTAAAAGAAATTCAATAAAGCTTATTATTTTAAGCGTTGTATTAATAGCAATTTTATTTGTAACGTTTATCTGGAGCAATTCTTTTATAAAGAAAAAGCTTCCTATTAAATATCAAGAAATTGTCGAAGAAACTGCGCAAAAGTATAATATTGACAAATATTTTGTCTATGCGGTAATTTCTACCGAAAGCTCTTTTAGAGAGAATGCCGAATCGCACGCAGGCGCAAAGGGACTTATGCAGGTTTTGCCTGAAACTGCAATTTGGCTTAAACAAAAATATTCTCTTGATGTTGATGAAAACAATTTATTTGACCCGCAAACAAATATTGAGCTTGGCTGCTGTTATTTATATTTTTTAACACAAAAATTTGAGCTTTTGGAAACTGCCTGTGCTGCATATAATGCAGGACAAGGTAACGTTTCTGAGTGGCTTACAAAATATTCTTCCGACGGAAAAACTTTAGATAGTATTCCCTATAAAGAAACCGAAAAATACGTTAAAAGAGTGATGACACGTTATGAAATTTATAAAGACTTATACAACTAAATTTTTAGCGCTTTTGCTCTTACTTTGCGTTTTTTGCGCGTGTTCGCCAAATAACGATACCGATATAATTCCGCCGCAAAATCAAACAAATCAAAATTCAAGCGAAACAGTAAAAGCTGTTGCAGGCGGAACCTTAAACATACCCATTAACAAAAATTTATACACGCTTCATCCGCTTTATATTAAAGAGGCACAAACGTTAAATATATTTTCTATTATCTTTGAAACGCTTTTTTCGTTTGACGAAAACTTTGAGCCCACCGCAACGCTTGCACAGTCGTGGAAATTTAGCGAAAACGAAAACGTTTTAACGATAGAAATGCGTCCAAACGTGCATTGGCATCAGGAAATGGGCGAAATTTACGCTACTGATGCCGCGTGGACAATAAATAAAATTTTGTCTGACGCATCTTGTAATTATTATTCGGCACTTTCTACTTATTTAATAAGCGCGTCAGGCAGCGGAAACACTTTGACATTATATACAAAAAGTAATTCGTATGCAATTTTATATGAATTATGCTCCGTACCAATCGTTCCCGAAGCCTATTATGCGCAAAAGCCCGCCGTAACCTTTGATAAACCTATAGGAAGCGGCTCTTACGCAGTAGAAAATTACACGCTTGAGCAAATGGATATGGTAATTAATCAAAAATGGTGGAAAAAATTACCGTATATAGAAAAAATCTGCGCAAAAGCGTTTAATAATACCGACGAAATTATAAACGCATTTTTAAATAAACAAATCGACTGTTTTCCGTCTTCAAGAATTACTACCGAAATTTACGAAATTTTAGACGGTGTTTCTTCAACAGAATATCTTTCTCATAACTATTTATTTTTAGGACTTAACCATCAAAAATCAAATTTAAATAACGTTACGTTCCGCCAAGCAATAGCCTATGCTATTGACCGAACCGAAATAATAAATAATATTTATCTCTCTAAAGCATCAGGTGCCGAACAACCAATTTTTAACGATTATTCTATCTCAAGCACAAATATTCCCCGCCACGATACAAACAAAACGCAGGCAAAGGAAATTTTAGCTTCACTTGGCTTTATTGATAATAATCAGGACGGAATTTTAGATAAAAACGGCAAACCGCTTTCGTTTAATATCTACGTTTTAAATGACGTTAACGATCCGGTTAGGCGCGAAACTGCAAATAATATTAAAACTCAGTTAAAAGAAATTGGAATTAATTTAGACGTCTTTGCCGTTTCACAGGACGAGCTTATAAAGGTTATACAAAATAAATCGTTTGATATGATTTTAACCGGCTATCATTTATCCGATTTTCCTGACTTTAACTTTTTATTTACTTCTTCGGGTAACGTAACAAATTATGCTTCACAAAAGATGAAAAATAATATTTCCACCTACTTAAAAGCATCCTCGCTTGATTTATTAAAAACCTCGTGTTTGGATATTCAACAGACGTTTTCGCAAGAGCTTCCATTCATAGGTCTGTTTTTTCAAATGGAAACATTTATATATTACGACCATGTTTTTCCAAATAAAATTAAAAGAGATAAATGCGTTTATAAAAATATAAATGAGTGGTTTATTATTAATAATTAACCTTGCTTTTTTACTTAAATAATAGTATAATATTATAAATATAATATATATAAATAAAGTTATCCACCGTTTATCCACAGCTTGTCCACATAGTTATCCACAGGATAAAAGCCTTAAAAGTATTAATATTGCTGTGTTTTTTATAGTTATCCACAGTATCCACCGCAATAATAATATTATTATAAATTATATTAAAATAAAATTATAAGAGGTAAAAAATGAACTTTTCTTGCGAAAAAAGCACGTTGTTAAATGCTATTGCAACTGTTTCTAAAGCTCTTCCCGCCCGTGCGGTAAATCCTATTACAGAAGGTATTTTATTAACCGCTACCGAGGGTAAAGTTACCTTTACTGCAACAGATTCTTCTTTAACTATTATAACAAGCATTGCTGCTGAAGTTTTTGAAGAGGGCGAAATTGTTTTAGCAGGTAAATTCTTTGGCGAAATTATCAGAAAAATGCCTGAGGGCGTTGTTCAGGTAAACGGAAATTTGGCAAGCGGAGTTTCTATTTCTTCTAATTTTGCAAAAATGAGCATTGCCGCAATGGACGCAAACGAGTATCCTAACCTTCCTGCAATTAATAGAGAAGAATTTTTTACAATACCTCAAAATCAGCTTAGAGAAGTTATTAACCAAACTATGTTTGCAACCGCCGCAGACGAATCAAGACCTATTTTAACCGGTTGTTTGTTTGAGCTTGAGGGCGAAAGATTGCGTGTTGTTGCTATCGACGGTTATCGCTTGGCTTTAAGAGATTCTTTTATCGAGCCTGTTGACGAAAAAATTTCGGCAATTATTCCTGCAAGCGCACTTTCTGAAATTACAAAAATAGTTTCGGATACAGAGGCTTTGGTAAGAATTTATCTTCAAAAAACGTATTGCGTTATAGAGCTTGAAGAAACAAAAATTATTACTCGCTTAATAGAAGGCAAGTTTATTAATTACGAGCCTATTATTCCTAAAACCTTTACAAGCAATATTACGCTTTCGCGCCTTGATTTACTTGAGGCTATCGACAGAGCGTGGCTTGTTGTAAGAGAAAACGAGCATCAAAAGTTTATTATTTTAGCGTTTAAAAATGATAAAATAGTTATAACCTCGCGCTCGGAAACAAGTAACGCATACGAAGAAGTAAGCTTTTCGGGCACTGCCGACCAGATAGAAATGGCATTTAATCCGCGCTTCTTTGTAGAGTGCTTAAAAAATATCAGTGACGAATTTATTACTTTCTCATTTTCAACAGTATTAAGCCCCACCGTTATTAAGCCTATTGACGGAGAAAAATTTGTTTATTTAATTCTTCCGGTAAAATTATAATATGTACTTAAAAAATTTAAGACTATGGAATTTCAGGTCGTACGAAACTCTTGATCTTAATTTAGAAAACGGAACAACTATATTACTTGGCGAAAACGGCGTTGGAAAAACCAACGTCGTTGAAGCTATTTACCTCTTATGCACCGGCAGAAGCCACCGTGATAACAGAGAAAGCGATTTAATTAAAATTGATACTTCGTGGACGCGCGTGCGCGGCGAAAATATTAAGCGCGATGGCAGGCACACCGTTGATATGGTTATTGCCAAGGGGCAAAAAAAGCGAATTTTAGTTAACGGCCTTGCAATTTCTAAAATAAGCGAAATGCTTGGCCACGTTAGTGGCGTTATTTTTTCGCCCGAAGACCTTAATTTAGTTAAGGAAGGTCCTTCAGAGCGACGTCGTTTTATGAATATAGAGCTTTCGCAGGTAAGTCGAGCATATTTTTACGCATTAGCTGAATATAACAAAGTTTTAGAGCAAAGAAATAAGCTTTTGGCACTTGGTGGCGGCGAAGAGTCGCTTGCTGTATGGGATACTCTTCTGGCGCAAAAAGCAGTACCCGTAGTAAAGGCAAGGCGCGAGTTTTGTCAAAAACTAGAGCCTATTGCCGAAAAAAATCATTTTTATTTATCGGGCGAAAAAGAAAAGCTTTCGTGCAGATATAAAAGCAATATAGATTCTGACGATATTTTTGGTCAGATGATGGAATTATTAGAAAATTCGCACGAAATGGATATGCGCCGTGGCTTTACAGCCTACGGCCCGCATAAAGACGATATAGTTATCCGCCTTGGTGATATTGATCTAAGATATTTCGGCTCGCAGGGGCAGCAGCGCACCGCAACGCTTGCACTTAAATTAAGCGAGCTTGAAATGATGTGCGACGATTTGGGTGAATACCCTATTCTATTGCTTGATGACGTTTTAAGCGAGCTCGATGAAAAACGACAAAAAACGTTGCTTGATAAAATAAAAAATATACAAACTATAATAACCGCGGCGCAGCCCGTTGATTACTTTAAAAATATGCAGGCAAAAACGCTGCGCGTAACAAAGGGAAAAATTGAAGGATAATAATATTCACGCCGGCCACAGAAAAAATTTAAGAAAAGATTTTTTAGTAAACGGCTTGGAGGGTAAAGCAGACCATCAAAAATTAGAGCTTTTATTAACCTTTGCCATTCCGCGCCGCGACGTAAATCCTATTGCTCATAAATTAATTGATGCGTTTGGCTCGCTTGCGGCAGTAATCGACGCGCCAATAGAGGAGCTTACAAAAATAGAATTTATAAGCGAAAACGTTGCAGTGTTAATTAAGCTTATTCCCGAGCTTGCGCTTGCCTATAATGACAGTAAATGGGGCGAAAAGCCCGAATTACGCACGCAGGAAAAGCTTGTGCAGTATGTAAAAAGCAAGTTTATCGGTCAAAAAAACGAGGTTTTGTATATTTTATCGCTTGATACAAAATGTAAGCTTATTGCAACAAATTCGGTAACAAGTGCAGCAGACGATTATGCTCAGGTTTCGCTTAAAGAGGTTGCCTCAATAGTATTAAAAACGGGCGCAAAATTCGTTGCACTCGTGCACAACCACCCAAGCGGAGTAACCGAGCCCTCAGCAGATGATATTACCGTAACACAAAAAATCAAAAACGTGCTTAAGCCCATCGAAGTAACGCTTATCGAGCACGTAATTATTTCGGGCGAAAACACCTTTTGCTTTTCGCAAAACGGACTTATATAATCAACAGCAAGGAGAAAAAAATGAAAGTAAGAACACGCTACGCACCCTCACCAACGGGAAATATGCATATAGGAAATCTTCGCACCGCGCTTTACGGTTACCTTTTTGCGCGTAAAAACGGCGGCGAATTTATTGTAAGAATAGAAGATACCGACCAGGAGCGCTTAAAGGAACACGCAACGGAGATTATTTTCCGCACACTTGAACAAACCGGTCTTGATTATGACGAAGGACCCGACAAGGAGAAGGGAAACGGCCCGTATTTTCAGTCGCAAAGACGCGAAATTTATAAAAAGTACGCGCTTGAGCTTGTAGAAAAGGGCGCGGCATACTACTGCTTCTGTACTGACGAGCAGTTAGAAGAAAACCGCAAGGCCGCCGAGGAAAAGGGCGAGGTTTATAAATATCCCAAAACCTGCTTATCGCTTTCTAAAGAAGAAATCGAAGCAAGAATTGCTGCGGGTGAAAAGTACGTTATCCGCCAGAATATGCCCACCGAGGGTACGGTTTCGTTTGACGACGTAATTTTTGGCACCGTTACCGCACCCTGCTCTGATTTAGACGATATGGTTTTGCTTAAGAGCGACGGACTTCCGACGTATAACTTTGCAAACGTTGTTGACGATCATTTAATGGGCATTACCCACGTTATGCGCGGCAGCGAATATTTATCAAGCACGCCCAAGTATAACCTCTTATACGCCGCTTTTGGCTGGGAACCGCCCGTTTACGTTCACCTTCCGCTTATTATGAAGGACGCTACGCACAAATTGTCAAAGCGCAACGGCGATATGTCGTTTGAGGATATGCTTGAAGCAGGATATCTGACCGACGCAATTATCAACTATATTGCGCTTTTGGGCTGGAACGACGGCACAAATAAAGAAATTTATACCCGCGAGGAGCTTATTGAAGCTTTTGATTTGTCGGGCATTTCAAAATCGCCCTCTATCTTTGACGTTCCAAAGGTAAAGTGGATGAACAGTGAATATATCAAGGCTCTTTCCGAGGATGAATTCTTTGCACTTGCAAAGCCTTGGATAGAAGAAAATCCGCGTCTTGCAATTTATGATGCTAAAAAGCTTGCAAAATTAATTCAGTCAAGAATAGAAATTTTATCGGATATCCCCCAAAAGCTTGAATTTTTGCCCGACGTTGCCGAGCATACGACTCAAATGTACTGCCACAAAAAGTTTAAGCTTGATTTTGACGGCGCAAAGCAAAGCTTAATTTGGGTGCGCGAGAAGTACGAGAAAATTGATTCTTGGTGCGAAGAAACAATTCACGATGCTTTAATTGAATTGGCGCAGGAAAAAGAAAAGAAAAACGGCGTAATTATGTGGCCTGCCCGCGTTGCCCTTTGCGGACTTGAATCAACCCCCGGCGGCGCAGTTGAGCTTGCCGACATTTTAGGCAAACAAGAAACCTTGGCACGACTTGATAAAGCAATTAAAATGTTTGAATAATGATAAAAACCGACCATTTTGGTCGGTTTTTAAAAAAATACGGCAAAAACATTTTGGTAAAAGTGCCGACTTCTTAATTAGCACTTCTGTGTTGAGTGTAAAGTTTTGTGTGGTAGCAAAATGAGTGTTGGCATTTTTCGGTGTGTGCCTCCTTAAGATGCACACACTTTTTGTTTTTTGTTGGTTGCGCAAGCAATATAACTAAAAAGCACGCATAAAGCGTGCTTTTATCATTTTATCTCTATAAAATACGTACAGTTTGCAGTTAAATTAAGGTCAATCGAGTTTTGCGTGCAGGTAAAGCTTTCAAGCGGCTTTAAGTTACCCTCAGCGCGCAAAAGTTCAAGATCTTCTTTAGTGGGTTCTTTAATATTTTTGCTTAAATAAAGCCTGTACGGGTTATTATTTTGCTTGTCAATACACCAAACGGTTGCCGTTTTGCCTATAATTTCATCGTCAAAGACAAGAGTTTCGGTTGTGCCGGTTAAATCTTCGTCAAAATTCTTTTCTGAATAAGAAAGCATAACCGCATAGCCGCCATTTTCTGTTTTTGTAGGAATAATAGCAACGTTTTTATCGGTTTGCTCGTGCTTAAGAAGGGTTTCGCCAAGGCAAGAAGCAAGAATAAATGCGTTATAAATTGGCTTTTTAATAAAGTTAAGCGTAAAGAAATTACGGAAGCCCGAAAAATCTTCGGTCATTTCGTGCTGACCCGAAAGACAAACGGCAAGCATTTCAACTTTAATGCCCGAATTTAAAAATTCACGGATAAGCTTTACAAAATAAGCCGAAAAAATTTCATTTTCGCGGGCAAGAAGGCTTGGGCATTCCTCCTTATTGTAAAAGCCTGCGTTAGACATACCCCATTCGTCGATAAGAACGGGCAAATGGCCAAATCCGCAAGCGCGGATAACGTCAAAATGTGCACTGATATTTTCTACAATGTCGGTTGCGCAAAACGGGCGTGAGCCATCGTTAAGCCATTCGGGCTTTGTTCCGTAATCGTGAAGCGATATAAAATCAAGCGGAAGCGATTTATCTTTTACATTTTGTAAAAATAGCTTTAAAAAGTCGTCAACAAATGCAAGCGCAGGTCCGCCGACGCTTATTTTTTCGCTTACGCGCTTAATCGCACGCGCAAAGCCCTCATACATTTTTGTATAAGCCTCTACGCGCTCTAAAACGCCCTCTTCTTCCGAAAGCGATGCAAAAAAGAACCAGGGAATATCAGGCTCGTTAAAGCATTGGCACCTCCAGCGCGAAACGGTTTTAATTCCGTAGCGATTAACGTTGTGCAGGGTATACTGATAGCAAATTTCTTCCCAAAGCGCATAGTCACTAGGTGGCGAAGCGTTCCACATTTTGCCCTTGTAGCGCGTTTTGTTTTTAGAAACCGAGGTTTGCTCCTTTCCCGAAGCAATACAGTCGGGAATTCCCGCATACGAAAGCAAAACGTCGTAGCCCTTTTGCGTTAAGTAGTCAAGTCTTAAGTCACTTAACCTAAAATCAAAGCAAAGCTTTCCGTTTTCGTCAAGATACACTATATCTTCAAACATAGTGTAAATGCGAATGGTTTTAATTGCCTTATCAGCAGAAATCTGGTCTAAAATGCGTCTACCCCACGGATCCTCAATGGCATCGGTGGGGTGAAAAACGCAGTTATTCCAAAAGTTTTTTTGTATTTTTTTGCTATTGCAAGCAATTTTTATCATAAAAAACCCTCGTTTTACAATTATAAAGCAGTTTGCGTATCGTCGGGGTCGCCGTTAAGCGCAAGGTCGTATTCCTTTGACCAGTCAAGGCCGCGGTACTTTTCTCCTCGCGGGTCGGTGTTTATCCACTCAAGCAACATATCAAGCATCTCTTTGCTCCAGGTGTTACGGTCAATCTGTGCGGTGGTAAACTTGTTCTGGCTTATCATTTCAAAGCCAAAATCGTCTTTAACGTGTGTTTTAGCAGCACCCTCAACAACTTCGGCAACAAGGTGGCTGGGTATAAACAAAACGCCGCCGCCTGCACCAAATACAACGTCGCCGGGCAGGCAAACTGCACCGCCAAAGGAAGTAATATCGTTCCAATCCTTCATAACAAACTCGCGGATGGGTGTTGGGTCAATTCCGCGATAGTAAACCTGAACGTCGGGAACCTGCTTCATCTGCTCTACGTCGCGTACGCCGCCCCAAACTACTGCGCCGCCCGTTTTAGTTTTGTTGCGGATAGCGGTAGTTAAGTTTCCGCCCAAAAAAGTGCCTTTATAAATTTTATCGTACATATCGCAAACAACAACGTCGCGCTCATACAGATTATCAACAACCCATTGATTATAGTTGCCCGATAAGCCATCCTCGGCGCCGCGCGCAAACTGAAGCTCGTGCAAATCGGGGCGCGTAGGGCAATAAGTGCAGGTAACGGCTCGGCCTATAAGCTTTCTGCCGTCATCGTGCAATGCAGTAAGCGGTGCAAGACCGCCGCCAACAAACTGATGCTCGTAGCCAAGCACAAAAATAGGCTTCCAAACCTCTTCAAGCGTCATTGTTTTAAGTGCGTCAAGGTGCTTATCAGCAACCTTGGGTCTGCCGTCGGGCAAACGCTCGCCCTTCCAAAGCGGAGTAAGTGCAATAACCTTTTCTCTGTCGTTAAAATGCATAATAATTCTCCTTTATTTTATTCCGTTAGCTTCTAAAATACCCTTTAAATAGCCGATAGCAAAAAGTCTGCCAAGAGCATCATAGCCGGGAAGTGAAGAAATTTCACCCTTTAAGGTGGGAACGTGGTCAACACGAATTGGTACGTTTACGCCGTTTTTAACGTATTCTTTGATAAGACCAGCCATATCAAGCGCACCGTTATCGTGAAACGTTTCGCGGAAATGCATAGGCTTGCCCGTAGTGTTTCTAAAATGTACCATAAAAATTTTATCGGCAAATTCGCGAATAATCTCAAACGGGTCCTCGCCCATAATATAAAAGTTTGCCTGACACATAGTAATACCAAGGCTGTCGCTTTTAACGATGTCGCAAACCGCCTTTTTGATATTTTCTTTGCTTATCATAATTCTTTCAACGTCGCCAAGACGCGCAACTGGCGGGTCATCGGGATGAAGACCAAGCTTAATACCGTACTTTTCAGCTTCGGGAACAACGGCTTTAACAAAATATTCGTAGTTTGCCCAAAGCTCGTCAGCGGTAATGCGTGCACCTGTTGGAGTAAAATCGTTCATATTAAACTCGGTAACACGTGCACCGCCGCGCTCGATAAAGCTGCTTGAGGTACGAAGCCAACCGATATGCGCCATCCAGTTAAAGCAAATAGTGTCAATATTAAGCGAGCGCATTATCGGGAACATTTTTATAACCTGCTCGATGCTCTCGTCGCGCTTGCAGTCGCCTGCTTTAATATGGTCGTGAAGACTATTCGGCATAGGCTCTATCGCAACGGGAGTTATGCCGTAATCGGTAAAGCGCTTATAAACCGCATCCCAATGCTCTTTGCTTGTGTGGTCAAATTGCTCATCCTCGGGCAAGCGGATAACGCCGTGTGTTACGCCCGATTGAAGTCCTAAATCCCACGTTAAATCGGGAGTGCTTCTAAAATAATCGGTTAAAATCATAATCAAACACCGCCAAGAGTTAAAAATCCGCCGTCAACGGGAATTGTAATTCCTGTAACAAAGCCCGAAGCGTCAGGGTTGCAAAGCCACTTAACGCAACCTAAAAGATCTTCAGCTTCGCCAAAGCGGCCCATAGGAGTATGCGAAATAACTTGCTCGCCGCGCTTTGTTAAGCCTTCTTCAACAGTGCCTAAATAGGTTTTGCTGCGCTCGTTTACCATAAATCCGGGAGCAATAGCGTTTATGCGAACGTTTGCAGGTGCAAAGTATGCCGCAAATGACTGTGTAAGGTTGGTAACTGCAGCCTTACCCATTGCGTATGCAAAGCAACGTGTTAAGGGGCAATAGCTGTTCATCGAAGCAAAGTTTATTATGCTTCCGCCGCCCTTTTTAGCCATCTGCTTTGCAAAGGCTAAAATCGGGATAACAGTACCCATAGTATTAAGACGTAAAACGCCCTCAAATGCTTCTACGTCAATATCGTAAATACCTCTTTGACCCTCGGGCAAGGTGCCGTCAAGCTCGGCAAAGTCAAACTTGGTTATTGTAGGCATAGCTTTAATGCTGTTTCCGCCTGCGCCGTTAATTAAAATGTCGCAGCCGCCGCATTTTTCTGCCCATAAGGCAAGCTTTTCTACTTCTTCCTTGCTTGTAATGTCGCAGGAATAAACCTCGGCATTGCCGCCCAAAGCTGCAATGCGGTTTGCTACTGCGCCTGCGGCTTCTTCGTTGCGGTCAACTAAAAAAACGCGTGCGCCCTCGTTAGCTAAGCAAATAGCAATTTCCGAGCAAAGTGTGCCTGCAGCGCCGGTTACTACTGCAAGCTTGTCAGTAAATATTTTTTCCATAATTAAAAACCTCTTTCAATTTTATTTTTAGCGTTTTGATAACAAACGTTTTCAACAATTTTTTTAAGTGAAGCTTCCGAAAGTTCCCACTCGCAATTTTTTTCGTCAAGCCAACCGCATAAAATTCTGCGGAAATAGTCGTGGCGGATAAACGATAAAATACTGCGCGAATCGGTAGTCATACCGATAAACTGCGAAAGCGCGCCAAACGACGAAATAACCTCAAACGTGTTTTTTATGCCAAGCGCGTGGTCGCACCACCACCAAGCAGGACCAAGCTGAACCTTTGAAGCAACGTTATCCTGCGAAAACGAGCCCTGCATAACGGCAAGGGGTGCCTGATCGGATAAATTAAGCGGAAATAAAATAGTGTCGCAAAGCGCGCCCGTAGCCTCAATTTTTCCTAAAAGGTCGCACAGCTTTGAAATATTAAAGCTTCCGCCAACTGCAGCATAACCGCCGGCTGCACCTGCAAGCTCGCGCAGTCGCGCACTTGTTTTTCGCTTTGCGTCCAAGTGCAAAAGCAATGTCCAACCGCGTTTAGCGTATTCGTGCGCCAAGAGAATAAGAATTTCTTGCTTTTTTTCGTCCTCATCAAAAAATTCTGCATCAAGCGCGTGGTCGGCAAAGCGGCAACCGCCGGCAGAAAATTTATCAAGCATAACGCCAACGGCACAGATAAACGATGCGGTATCGTTTATTTTTTTGCCCGTTTTTGCTTCAAGCTGTTTTATAAGCTCGTTATCGGGCAAAAGCAAATTATCGCCGCGAAGCGAGGGCGCAATTTTTTTGTCGGAAAGTGCCGAAATATCGTCGCAAATCGAAAAAACAGGAGACTGATATTCAATATTAAAGCGCTTTAAAATCTGCGTGCTGCAAAAAGCAGAATCTTTCAGCATTTCGTTACACTTTGCATAAATGCGGTCGGCATTTTCGGCGCAGGGAGCTTCGTTGATGCCAAAGATGGAATAAAGCTCCATTTTTGACCAATCGTAAACGGGATTTCCTGCAATAAGCGGAAAAATATTGCAAAAGTGCTTAAATTTTTCTTGGGGCGTGCTATCACCCGTAATAAAACGCTCGGGCACACCGCAAATGCGCATAAGGCGGTGCTTGTATGGATCGCACGAAAGCCAAAGCTCCGTCATATTTTCAAAATAACGGTCAGAGCAAAGCTCGCTGGGCGATAAGTGATTATGAAAATCAATTATCGGCAGGTTTTTAGCCGTTTCGTTATAGAGCTTTATAGCGCCCGAAGTTTTAAGTAAAAAAGAATCGTTCATTTTTACCTCACAATAAATTTGGTTAAACAAATTATAACACAAAAAGTGCGCTTGTGAAATATCCTATTCAACCATTTTTAACACTATTCAACCATTTTTATCTTGCCTTATAAAGTTTTTTATCGTATAATAGGTGCGAGGTGATTTTTTTGAAGCGAGAAGCCAATCTTACCACGCCCGCCTATGCGGTAGAAAACATAAGCACCGTAAACGTAATAAGAGAGAAGAATTATCAGCATTCCTACAAAAACGGAAGAGCAAAGCACGCGCTTATATACGTTGCATCGGGCGCGCTTTCCGAAAATTTTACAGACGAACAAATTGGAAAAATTTTAATTTCGGCAGGCGAAGTTATATTTATCCCCGCACAAAGCAAGTACGTCGGCAGGTATATTGCCGAGAGTACCGAGGTTAAAATAGTACAATTTGATATTATCGGCGAGGATAAGCCCGAATACCTTTGCAAGCCGTTTAAAATACAAATTTCGGATATGGCTTCGCTTATAGAAGCGTTTTTTGACGGGGATGAAAATGCCAAGCACCCGTTTTATTATCTATCGTGTATGTATAATCTTTTGTGGAAGCTTGAGGAATATTATATGCGTCCGAAAAATAAGTACAAGCGCTTAAGTCGTGCACTGGTTGAGCTTACGAGGCAGTATTACGAAAATTTTCCCGTCAGCTATTATGCCGAGCTTTGCGAAATGAGCGAGGTAAACTTCCGCAGACTTTTTAGGGAATATACCGGTACCTCGCCCGTTGAATACCGCAACGGACTGCGGCTTGAGCACGCGCGCGCAAAGATACAAAGCGGCGAATATAACGTTTCGGAGGCGGCGGAAGCATCGGGATTTTCTAACCTTTCGTTTTTTATCCGCCTTTACAAAAAAAAGTACGGCTACACGCCCAAAAAAGAATAAAACCGACTGAATTCAGTCGGTTTTTTCGGTTAACCAAACCATTGTAACTTGAATCAGTTTTAATATGTAAAATTTACATTTTAACTGTGTCAAAGCCCTTGATAATATTACCTATATTACCTGCGGACTTTTCCTTGTTAAAACAAAAATTTTATCATTTTAAAATCTCCGACCTAAAACGACTCAATTTTGAGCAGATTTGGGTGCGGAGGATGAAATAAGGCTTGTCGCCTTATAAAGATGACAAGCACAAATATGCCTAAATTCAGCCGTTTGAGGCTGGTTCAAGTTACAATGGTTTGGCTAACCAAAGTAAAATAGATATTATATACAAAATTTAAACAGAAAAATTTGGTTTGGCGACCGGAGCTTGCATTTTATACAGAACGTATTTTATTTTGCAAAAAATATTATCTTATGCCGGTACAAAGGCAAAACCTTTTAAAACAATAATTTATCCATATATCCCCCAAAAACTAAAAAAGTGCGTAAGCCGAAGCCTACGCACAAAAAACGCAAGCTCCGGTCGCCAAACCAGTTTACTACGCAAAAAGGGAATGCCCTATCTACCCGTAAGGAGCTGCGTTTTTTTAAAACGTACAAAGATAGAAAGGCATTTTAAAAGTAAAGCCCCTTTTTTTAATATTAAACTGATTTGGCATAATAATTATAGCACAACAATTTTCTTTTGTAAACATTAAAAATTCGACAAAATTTCTGCTTAAAATGCAAGAATTTTGCTGCATTTTGCAAAAAAGCAAAACGTCTTTTCTCTTTTTAACAAAAAAACCGACCTTATCAGTCGGTTTTTTCGGTATCTTTTTTTGGCATAACAAAAAAGCCATCTTCCTTTAGATAAATCAAAACTTCTTTATCTTTTTCAAAGCCATACATTTTGCGAATATCAGAACAAATTAAAATTCTGCCTGCAGTATCAATCTTTTTAACAATAGGAAACTTGCTGCTCATAAAAACCTCCAAAACTAAAAAAGTGCGTAAGCCGAAGCCTACGCACAAAAAACGCAAACTCCGTTTGTTGTCACACAAACTTAAGACCAATCACAAGGAATGCTTAATTCAGAGTGCGTTTTTATCCTGATGGATGCAAACTCACTCCTTGTGATAGGCTCTTACAATATACAGTTTGTGTGACGATAACATTATATCACAATGGTTTTTATTTGTAAACATTAAAAACTCGACAAAATCTTTGCACAAAAACCAAGAATTTTGCCGTATTTTGCAAAAAAAGCAAAACGTTTTTTCTCTTTTTAACAAAAAACCGACCTTATTGGTCGGTTTTTATATTTTAAAATCTATTTCCCGGTCGGGTAGAGTTTTTAGAGGAGCGCATAGCAATATTTTGCTGTCTGCGGCGCAGGCGCCTTCTCTTTTCTTTTTTATGCTTGTTTGCAAGCACGATGATAGCAAACGCTAAAACTACAACTATTATCGGCACGTAAAAATAGGGACTGCCTAAAAATGCAAACGAAATTCTTATTTTGCCCCTTATATTAAGCGGAACAA
>JAZSMS010000055.1:0-12156 GCA_045536015.1 Clostridia bacterium | reverse complement strand
ATGTTCGCGAAAGGTTAGCCAAACCGTTGTAACTTGAACCAGCCTCAAACGGCTGAATTTAGGCATACTTGTGCTTGTCGTCTTTATAAGGCGACCTGCCTTATTTCATCCTCCGCGCCCAAATCTGCTCAAAATTGAGCCGTTTTAGGTCGGAGATTTTAAAATGATAAAATTTTTGTTTTAACAAGGAAAAGTCCGCAGGTAATATAGGCAATATTATCAAGGGCTTTGACACAGTTAAAATGTAAATTTTACATATTAAAACTGATTCAAGTTACAATGGTTTGGCTAAGAGAAAAATTAGAAAAAAAATAAAGCCGCTAAAAAAAGCGGCAATAAGTTATTAAACCTTGGTTAGTTTTCAAAAAAACTGAAAACCGAAGTAAGATGCTGTGATAAAATTCGCTCGTCACCTGATAAAATAGCGTGACCGCAGTTTTCTATTTCTTCTAACGTACAACACGTACAGTTTTTTGCAAATTCGTAATGCGAAACACAGTCAACAACCGTATCTTTCTTTGCAGTTACAAGCAAAATAGGCGTTGTAATTTTTTTAGCAATGTGCTTTGTTAAGGGTTTTCTAAGCTTTAGCGTTGCGTTTACCCATCCCCATGACATAGGGGTTGTCTGATAAAACTCGTTTTCGCGTCTTAATGAAATATGCCTTGTCCAGCGGGCAAAGCTTGCCTCTGATTTTGGGTTATACTTAACCTCGGGATTAAATTCTTTAGAAAGCGGAAATTTGCGCTTTTTGTTTATTATAAGTGATGCCATACCAACGCCCGAGCGTGCGATTTTGGGTGAAACAACGCCTATAACGGGCTCAAAAAGCGGTGCCGATAAAACGGCTTTTTGTACGTTTTTATGCTTTTTTAAGTAAAGGACGGTAATTGCTCCGCCCATTGAGTGCGAATACAGATAAAGCGGTTTATTTTGCGTAGGAAGCACTATTTCATCTATAAACTTCTCAAGATCGTTAACGTAGTCTTGATAACTGTCAACGTGCAACAGGTCTTTGTTATCGGTAAGTCGCTCGGATAAGCCGTGACAACGCTGATCAAATACAAAAACGTTATAGCCCATAGATAAAAAGTAGTACGAAACTTCATAAAACTTTTTTGTAAATTCAGAAAGTCCGTGAACTATGACGATATTGGCCTTGGCATTTTCGCAAAGAAAATATTCGTAAAAAAGTTTTTTATTATCGCAAGAGGAAAAGTATCCCGACGTTTTACATTCATCAAGCTCCTGCTCTAAAATGTGAAATTTGTCAAAAAATTCGTTTTCTTCGATAATTTCAAAAGAATTTGTTGGTTTAAAAAGCATAATTAACTCCTTGGTTAAATAGTTTTAAAGAGGGTGATAATAATATTAAAAGTAAAAAGGATACTGATAGTTATTATTGCCGTTATTTTAGTTTTTGTTACCGCCTCAATGGTGGTAACAAAGGTTATCTATGATAGTATATTTACAAGGTATAATTGCGTAAGCGTTCCCGATGGATTTGATGCATTGCTTGATGCGCGCATAGAAAAACGCTTTTTATCGGGCAAAAATATGCTTTGCGGATATCTTTATAAAAGTGAAAAAAATGATAAGAACGCGCTTATAGTAATTGCTCCCGGCTTTAACGCATGTGCTGATGATTACCTTTATCAGATAAGCGAGTTGCTTGACTGCGGTTGGTCGGTTTTTGCGTTTAACGTAACGGGAAGTTGTACGTCGCAGGGTAAAAGCTCGGTAGGTTTTCCGCAAGAAGCTTTAGACGTGGAAGCTGCGCTTAAATATTTAAATCAAAATGAAAATTTTGGATACGGTGACGTAGTTTTGATGGGGCATTCTCGCGGAGGATATGCCGTTTGCTGCGCGCTTGGGTACGGATATAAAATTTCGGCAGTAATATCCGTAAGCGGAATTGACAGTGCAATGGACGGCGTTATAAGTGCCGCAAAAAAATACGTAGGTGCTTTTGCGTACGGGAATTACGGTTTTTTGTGGTGCTACCAAGTAGCGTTGTTTGGCAAAAAAACAGTTTCGCTAAGCGCAAAGGAAGAAATTGAAAAAAGTGATACTCCCGTTTTGTTAATTCACGGCGCGGAGGATAAAGAAGTTCCGCTTGATGAGTTTTCTATAATATCGCAGGTTGATAAAACCGCGCAAAACGTAACGTGCTGTGTACGAGAATTTCCAGATAACAGCGGTCACACCAATTTGCTTTTTGATATTGACGGAACCGCAAATGACGAAATTATAAAAATGATAGATGATTTTTTACAAAAGAATTTAAAATAACTTTGGAGGATAAATAATTGACAGTTGTGTTAATTCCTGCCTTTGAGCCTGATCAGCAGCTTATAAAGCTTATTGACGGCTTGGCAGAAAAAAATTTTTCGGCACTTGTTGTAAATGACGGAAGCGGAAGAGAATTTGACAAAATTTTTGAAATTGCAAGTCAAAAGGCTACCGTTATAAAGCTTGAAAAAAATATGGGCAAGGGCGGTGCCTTAAAGGCAGGTATGCGTTATATTTCAGAGAATATTCCTGATTGCACTCACTTTATAACCTGTGATGCTGACGGACAGCATAGGGTAGAGGACGTTGTGCGAGTAGATACGCAACTTAAAAAGGGCGAAAAGTTTGTTTTAACCGTGCGTGAGCGAAAAACAAAAATTCCGCTTCGCTCTAAAATAGGAAATAATCTTTCTCGCTTTGTTTATGCCCTGCTTGCAAACAGATATTTATCTGATAACCAATCGGGATTAAGAGGTTTTTCTGCCGACTATATAAACTGGATGGTAAATGTAGAAAAGAATAAGTATGATTACGAAATGAATGTGCTTTACTATGCGGCAAAAATGGGATTAAAAATTTCTACCTTGCCTATCGAGGCAATTTACATAGGTAAAAATGAATCGTCACACTTTAACCCGATTTTAGATACGGTGCGAATTTATAAAAGCCTTTTTGTTCTTGCTGGCGGAACGTTTATTGCTTGCCTTGCAAGCGAGATAATGGTGCTTATAATATCGCTTACGCTTGGTTATCAGCATATAATGATAACGCTTCCGGGTGTTGCGGCGGTATCATATTTAATAAACGTGTTGCTTAATAAATATATATTCTTTAAGAACATTACACGCTATGACTACTGGTCAACGCTTGTGTTTAAGGTTATAAGCTATTTTGTTTATACGCTTATGTGCCTGCTTTTATACTTTACAACGCAAATGCCACTATTTTGGGCGTTTAATCTTGCGTATTTTGTGTGCATTCCGCTTAGATACGTACTGCATAAATTTATATTTATAGCATCACTTACAAAGGAATAAATAAAAAGACAAGCATTTAATGTTTGTCTTTATTTTTTATTGCTTCAGTCATTGCCTGTGCCATTTTTGCCGAAAAGTCGGCATCATCAAGACGAAGAATTTGTCTGATAGAAGCTTCTACTGTGTTTTCTTCTGCTGCACCGTGCATTTTTACAATTATCTTTTTAACGCCTAAAAAGGTTGCGGCACCCTGCGAATTAAAGTCAAACTTTTTAAAAAGCTGTGCATTTATTTTGTTTGCAAGCTCTTCATCGGCAACGCGCGAAACAACTTCCATTGCGGCTTTACCCGCAGCCTCGGTTGCCTTAAGCAAAAGGTTGCCTGCATATCCGTCGCAAACGATAACGTCTGCATAGCCCGAAACAATATCGCTGCCTTCAAGATTGCCAATAAAGTTTAAGTCAAGCTCACTTAAAAGCCCAAAAGCTTCTTTTGTAACGGCGGTGCCTTTTTGCTTTTCTCTGCCTACTGACATAAGACCAATGCGTGGCGAGGGAATCTGGCAGTAGCAGGACGAAAAAACGTTGCCCATTTTTGCATAGCGTACAAGATCTGAAGCCGTGCACTCGATATTTGCACCGCAATCTACAAGGCAAAGAAGATTTTCGTCGCTTGCACAGGGAAGAGCAGAGCAAAGTGCGGGGAATTTAAGCGAAGGAAGCAAGCCCACGCGGCAGATAGAACCAACTAATAATACGCCTGTATTGCCTGCTGAGGCAAGAGCAATACATTCGCTATCGGCTTTTAAACGGTCAAGGGCAAGCGCCATTGACGTATTATCACGTCCGCCAAAAATACAGGTAGGAATATCACTAGCAGAAATAAATTCGCTTGTGTCAACAACCTCATAGTTATCTTGATTGTAGCCTGCGGAAGTAAAGCAATCGTCAATAAGCTGTTTGGGTCCTACTAATACGGGAAAAAAGTCAATACCGTTTTTTAGTGCTGAAAGTACACCGTTAATAATCAGTTCGGCGCCATTATCGGCGCCTAAAGTATCAATAATGATCTTTTTCATTTTAATTATCCTTATTCTAATGAAATAATAAAATCATATACTTCTTGTTTTCCTTCAATAAAGCCAATGTCGGCAAGGGGATAGCGTTTCTCTAAAATTTGTGTAAGCGCATCAACCTCAGAGGGTGACACGTTTTTGCCGTAAAAGACGATAATTACGTCTTTTTCAATCTCATCGGTTATTTTCTTTATAAGCTCAGAGGCAACGCTGACTTTGTTATCACCGCAAACAAGAATTTCCTTTTTTGCAATACCAATATACTTATCTTTTTCAACGTGTACGCCGTTTAAATCTACATTTCGTGTTGCTGTTGTAACGCTTGCGGTAATAACTTGCGAAAGTCCGCTAGACATATCCTCTAAAAGCTCTTCTACCGTATCGCACCAAAGGTTCATCATAGAAAGTGCCGAATATCCTTCGACAACCGAGGTAGTTGGTATAATATGCACATTTGCGCCTTTATACATATCTGCGGCTTGGTTTGCCGTAAGTATGATATTTGAGTTGTCGGGAAGCACGATAATATGCTCGGCATCTAAAGAATTAAAGGCATCTAAAAATGCTTCTACCGAAGGGTTATTGGTTTGCCCTCCGTTAATAACTACGTTAGCACCGATGCTGTAAAAATAGTCTATAATGCCTTCGCCTTGCGCAACGGCAACGATAGCGTACTTAAGATGCTCCTTTTTTTCTTTGGCAACCGATTCGTTATGCTGAACCGACATATTTTCAATTTTAATTGTAACAAATTCGCCGAAAGAGCGTGCGTATGCAAGCACTTTTTCGGGAGTAAATGTATGAATATGGATTTTAACTATACTGCCCTGAACTACTGCAACTATTGAATTGCCCATATTTTCAAGTGGCTTTACAAACTCATCGCGTGAGAATGCAGAAATATCTGTCTTTGCATTTAAAAGCTGAAGAATAAATTCGGTGCAATAGCCGTATTCAAGCTCGCTATCGGGACCAAAGCTGGTAGAAATATTGGCAGAGGGCGAGGTTAAAAGCTCGGATAAATCGGCAGATTCGTCAATGCTTTGACCTAAAACTGCCATGTGTACGCCCTCAAAAAAGCAAACTAAGCCTGCACCGCCCGAATCTACAACGCCTGCCTCGGCTAAAACGGGTAAAAGCTCGGGTGTGCGCGAAAGAGTTGTGCGCATATTTTCGACTAATGCCTCAACGCCTTCGGCAAGAGTTTCAAAGGAATTGTTTGCCAAAAAGTCACTTGCCTGGCGGATAACGGTTAATATAGTGCCTTCCGTAGGCGAAATTATTGAATTATAAGAATCTTCTGTTGCATACGCAAAAGCCTGTGCAAAGTCAGCAAAGGTAATTTCGCTTTTATCTTTAAAACCACGCGATAAGCCATGAATAAACTGCGAGAAAATAACACCCGAGTTTCCGCGTGCCGAAAGCAAAACTGCCTTTGAAAGTGATTGCATATATTCGCCAACGTTTTCTGTCTGAGAAGCCCCCGAAAGTCCGCCACCAAAGGTGTGAACCATATTTGTACCGGTATCACCGTCAGGTACGGGGAAAACGTTAAGATCGTTTATTGTGTTTATGTTCTTTTTAAGATTGAGATAACCGAGAGTAAAAATGCGGTTAAGCTCAATTCCGTTTATTTGTTGCATTATGCTTCTGACCCCTCAATAGTAACTTTGTTTCCAAAACAGAAAACTATAACGGTTCCGGGCCCTACCGATGCGCCAACGATAGGACCAATATAGCCAAGAATAACCTCTTTAAAGGGAGCAAGCTTTAAAACTTCATCGCGAAGTTTAAGTGCATCTTCCTCGCAATCGGCGTGCGTTATTAAAAGCTTATCAAATTTGCCGTTTGCGGCAGTAACGATATGCTCTGCTATTGCTATGCGGGCGTTTTGTGTTCCCTTAACCTTTTTGTATGCGTAGTTTTGACCTTTTATATCCGAAATAATTATGGGTTTTACACCAAAAAGATTGCCAAAGAAAGCCTTTGAAGCCTTAATTCTGCCTGCGCGGCGTAGATATTCCATCGATTCAACGGTACCGCATTGATTTACGCAAAGGCGAATTTCTTCAATATATTTTGCAGTTTCCTCTGCCGAAAGACCTTCGTCACGCTTTTTTGCGGCTTCCATTACCAAAAAGCCTTGTCCAAGCGAGCTTATAAGCGAGTCAACGCAATAGACCTTGGCATTTTCAAATTTTTCGTTAAGCTCGTTGGCAACGAGCATTGCAGTTTTAATTGAAGCCGAAAGTGCTGACGAGCAGGAGATGTATAAAACGTCGTTTCCTGCCTCGAGCTCTTTTGTAAAAGCGTCTTCATAAATATTTTTAGGCACCTGTGTTGTAAAAACGCGCTTTCCAGAACGCATAAGGTTGTAAAAATCTTTAACCGAATGGCTTTCCCAATCAAGCGAGGCAACAAACTCCTCACCGTCGATTGAGTAGTTCATAGCAACGTAATTAACGTTAAAGGCTTCGCGAGTGGCTTTATCTAAATCAGAAGTTGAATCTGTAAAAATTGCAAATGAGCTCATATTAAAATCTCCTTATTTTTTCTGTTGAGAAAGTAAAATCTGAGCCATAATTTCTTTTTCTTGCTCTAAATTTTCACTTATCTCTTTGCCAAAATAGTAGGTTGCGCATAAGCCCGGGCCGATAGATGCGCCACAGGACATACCGATATGGTTAATTATAATTTCCTTGGGATTAAATTCGGCTTGAATCATATCCTTAAGCATATTGGCAGCTTGCTCGCGGTTTGAGTGGGCAACAAATATTATCTGCTCTTCGGGGTTAACAATCGTCTGGCGCATATACTTTATAACGGCGTCAAAGGCGTTTTTCTTGCCCTTGAATTTACCAAGCACCTCGGATAAGCCATTGCGGTTGAAGTCTGCCATAGGGTTAACGCCCATAAGCGTGCCAAAGAAAGCCTTAAAGTTTGAAATTCTGCCTGTTTTGCAAAGGAAGAATAAATCGTCCATCGGGCCTATCTGGTGAATACAATGCTTAATGCTTTCGATATACTTGGCAGTTTGCTCAAGCGTTGCACCTTCCTGCGCCTTTTTTGCTGCAAGAATAATAAGAAGCGAAAGTGCGGTTGAATATCTGAGCGAGTCAACACATATTATTTTTCTCTCGGGATATTTTTTCATAAGCTGCTCTGCCGCCATTTTGCAGGTTTGATAGGTGCCCGATAATGCCGATGAAAGCGTTATTGCTAAAATATCCTTACCCTGCTTTAGCTGGTTTTCATAAACCTCTAAAATATCACCCATAGGCGCACAGGCAGTTTTGTAGATGGTTTTTTTATCCGACATCGACTCATAAAACTCTTTAGGATCATACTTATCCCAGTCAAGAGTTGTAAGCTCGGAATGACCGTCAGGAAAATAGAGTAAGCCGTGAATATAATCGGGAATAGAAAATCTCTCCCTGAGATCGCGAGTTAAGTCAGATGAAGAATCAGGAATGATAACGAAATCAGCCATAAAATACCTTCCTTTATATCCAAAATATATTAATACCTATTAATAATAACACATAAAAATTTTTCTTTCAACAATATTTTGATTTTTTGGATAAAATGTGATAAAATTTTTACAAAGTTGTGATATAATATAAACAACCAATTTTTTTGGAGGATTAAATGAACGTTTTTTTGATAGTTTTTGCTGTGCTTTTTTTCATTGCGCTTTCAGGTGTAATAGCAATGGTAATAATAACAAGTCCTATAGCAAAAGCTGTTTATCAAAAACAGCTTGTCCGTACAGATGACGAAAAATGGGGACGCGTTTGCTCGGCACCTGAAAATGAAGAACAGCTTCAAATGTGGAACGATGGTATAGCGTGGGCGGATAAATATCGCGACAAGATGCGCGAGGTTAAAATAGAAAACGACGGTTTTGATCTTTATGGCGAATACTTTGATTTTGGTGCAGATAGATGCATTATTATTCTTCCCGGAAGATGCGAAAGTCTTGTATATTCTTATTATTTTGCACCGCCGTATCAAAAGGCCGGTTTTAACGTGCTTGTAATTGATACGCGCTGTCACGGCAAAAGCGGAGGCAAGTATAATACAATTGGCGTTAAGGAAAGCGGCGACGTTATTGCGTGGTCGCGTTTTGCGGTAGAAAAGTTAAAAAACAAAGAGGTTTGGCTTCATGGAATCTGCATCGGAACATCTTCTGCAATTTTTGCACTTATAAATAAAGATTGTCCAAAATACGTAAAAGGCCTTGTAACAGAGGGATGCTTTGTTTCTTTCAGAGAAACCTTTAAGCGCCATATGATTGCTGATAAGCGTCCGCTTTTTCCGGTGCTTGATCTTGTTATGCTATTGATAAACAAACATACCGGAACAAACGTTTATCGAGATAAACCAATAAGTGCAATTAAAAAACTTGATAAAGATTTGCGCGTGTTGTTCTTGTACGGAAAAAAAGATATTTTTTCAATTCCAAAGCAAACGAGAAGACTTTTTGCGGCTTGTCCCGTTACTGATAAAAAGCTTGTGTGGTTTGATGAAGGTGGACATTCGCACTTAAGAATAAACAATATAGAAAAATATGATTCTGCGATTATAGAATTTTTTAGTAAATAAAGGTAAAAAATGAAAGAAAAATACGCGGTTTTAACGATGGACGTCGAGGCCTTTACCGACACTGAATGCGTAAGCAATTTGCAAAGACAGATAGACGTTGACTTGCTTGATGGCTTTGATGAATATATAAAAATTTTAGATAAATACGGTATTAAGGGTACGCTTTTTACCGTAGGAACTCTTGCACCTAAAATTGCGGATAAGCTTAAAAGCTGTATTTCAAACGGTCATCGCATAGCACTTCACAGCTATAAACACGTTGCTTCGATGACTATTTCTGCAAAGCAGTTTAAAGAGGATATGGAGAAGGCAAAGCGCGAGCTTTCAGAGTTGCTTAATACCGAAATTTTAGGCTTCAGAGCACCTTGCTTTAGTATTGACGACGAGCGCTTGCAAATTTTAAAAGAGCTTGGCTTTAAATATGATTCTTCGCATCTTGGATTTTCGCCGGCAAGGCACACGGTAGAGCTTACGCTTAAAAATTTTAAGCAGATACGCGAAAATATTTTTTGTAACGACGGTTTTTTTGAGTTTGGACTTTCAAAGCAAAAAATATTTGGTCAGCCGTTTCCTATCTCAGGCGGCGGATACGTGCGTCTTGGTAATTGGGCGTTTATAAAGCAGTTGATTTTGCAATATATAAATCAAAGCGACTATTATGTTTTTTATTTGCATCCCTTTGAGCTTACTACGCAAAAAATACCAATTTTAAAGGAATTAAAATCTTACGATAAGTATTATTTGAAAGCAAACGTATCCTCATACGGAAGACACGTTGAAGAAATAATAAAAATGCTTCAGGCGGCGGGCTATAAGTTTGTTACGTTTGAGCAGCTTAGTGAGATATTAAGTAAACGTCAGGCAACAAGAACAATGTAAACCACAGTAAAAAACAGTGGTTTTTCTTTTTTTAAGGTTTAAAATTGATTGGAAGCAATCTACCATTGACATGCACCTGTAAAAATGTTAAAATAGAATGGCATAAATATAGATAAATAATGAATATATATTATATATTAAAATTCACAAGCGGAGTGCAACGTGAGATTTAAAGAAAGAATTCTGCTTTCATCGCCTACAATGCACGGCGAAGAAATGCAATTTATTAAAGAAGCCTTTGATAAAAATTGGATAGCGCCGCTTGGCTTTAATTGTGATTGCTTTGAAGAAGAAACGGCAGCATATCTTAAAGATAAAGATTGCTGCTGTCTTGCTCTTTCTTCGGGTACAGCGGCACTTCACCTTGCCGTTAAGCTTGCTAACGTGAAAAGGGGCGACGTGGTATTTTGCTCGGATACCACCTTTGCGGCAACTGTAAATCCTATTTCGTACGAGGGTGCGCAACAGGTGTTTATTGATTCGGAAAAAGAAACGTGGAATATGGACCCCGAGGCACTTAAAAAGGCATTTAAAAAATATCCGCAGGCAAAAGTCGTAATTATGGCGCATTTGTATGGCACTCCTGCAAAGATGGATGAGCTTTTGGCAATTTGCAATGAGCACAATGCAATTTTAATCGAGGATGCGGCAGAAGCGCTTTCGGCAACGTATAACGGCAGGCAATGCGGAACGTTTGGCGAATATAACGTTTTAAGCTTCAACGGAAACAAGATAATTACTTCCTCCGGTGGCGGTATGCTTATCTGCAAGCAAAAGTCTGCACGTGATAAAGCACTTTTCTGGGCAACGCAGGCTCGTGAACAGGCAAGGCACTATGAACATAAGGAAATTGGCTATAACTACCGTATGTCAAACGTGGTTGCGGGCATTGGCAGAGGTCAGCTTTTACACCTTGATGAGCACAGACAAAAAAAGGAAGAAATTTACTTTAGGTACAAAGAGGGTCTAAAAGAGCTTCCGCTAAAAATGAACCCGTATTTAGCAAACAGTGTTCCTAACTTTTGGCTTTCGTGCGCGCTTCTTGATGATGATTGCTTAGTTACACCAAATGAGATTATCGATGCACTTGAAGAAGCTAACGTTGAAGCAAGGCCTATTTGGAAGCCGATGCATCTTCAGCCCGTTTTTAAAAATAACGATTTTATTACTAACTTTGACAGACCTTTTAGTGAACAGCTTTTTGCGCACGGAGTGTGCTTACCAAGTGATATTAAAATGACTAAAGACCAGCAAGACAAAATAATTCAAACAATTAAAAGTTTGTTTTAAGGAGTTTTTTGATGTACGCAAAATTTTTAAAGCGTCCGATAGATTTATTTCTTTCGCTTTGTGCTGTTTTAGCACTTTCGCCTGCATTTATCGTTCTTACAATCTTAGGTGCGATAAAAATGAAAGGCAACCCGTTTTTTTCGCAATTGCGTCCAGGCAGAAAGGATAAAGACGGAAACGAAAAGATATTTAAACTTATAAAGTTTCGCACTATGACAAACGAACGCGATAAGCAAGGCAAACTTTTACCCGATGAAAAAAGGCTTACGGCATACGGCGAGTTTTTACGCAAGACGAGCCTTGATGAGTTGCCCGAGCTTTTTAATATTTTAAAAGGTGATATGTCCATAATAGGTCCGCGTCCACAGCTTGTTAGAGATATGGTGTTTATGACCAGCGAGCAACGTATTCGCCACGACGTGCGCCCGGGACTTTCGGGATTAGCACAAATAAACGGAAGAAATTGTATTGAGTGGGAAGATAAGTTAAATTATGACCTTGAATATATTAAAAAGATTTCGTTTGCAGAGGATTTTAGAATTATTTTTACAACCATTATAAAAGTTTTTAAAACCGAAAGTATCAGCTACGAAGGTATGGCAACTGCCGAGGATTTTGGTGACTATCTTTTAAGAACTAAAAAGGTAGATAAAGACACTTATGATAAAAATCAATTAAAGGCGAAAGAGCTTATAGAGAACTTATGAAAAAAGTACTTATAGTAGCAAGCGTTATTTCTTTTATCGAGTGGTTTAATAAAGAAAACGTTGAGTTTTTAAAAAACGAGCTTGGCTGTCAGGTGCATATTGCGTGCAACTTTGACTATATGCTTGATACTGATGTTAAAAGAACGCAAGCGTATGAAGAAAAATTAAAACAGCAGGGCATAATAATGCATAATATTGCCTTTGCACGCAATCCGCTTTCAAAGGAAAACATAATCGCGTACAAAGAACTAAAGGCAGTTATAAATTCGACAGAATTTGATCTTATTCATTGCCATACGCCTGCGGCATCAATGCTTACGCGCCTTGCGGC
>JAZSMS010000091.1:0-7205 GCA_045536015.1 Clostridia bacterium | reverse complement strand
ATTACTATCGACACTACTGATTTGATTTTTTTGATACAAAAAAAGACTGCCGAAGCAGTCTTATTTATTTTGATTAGTAGCCAACCTTTTCCCAGCAATCAAAGGGAGCAGCAAGCTCTTCGCTTACGTAAACCTGAGTCTTCATTGTCTGAAGCATCGAGCTGGGTACTAAAGGAATAACGAGTCCATGAAGAACAAGACGCGAAGTCATTCTCTGCCATGATGAGAAGGTACCGCAAGTTAAAAGTGCGTGAACCTCAATTCTTTCCTTAGCACGAAGAATATCGATAGGACCGATAGTTGCAGCCTTAGGCGGAACAGCAGCCATATAACCTGACTGACCAAATACGCCGTGAAGCGAGTTTTGTGCAACTGTTAAAGGATGAAGGGTAACGATCTTAGCCTTCTGATGAAGGTACTCGTCATAATCCTTAACGTTCATAAAGTCGTCAACGGGATCGATAAATGCCATGTGACCGGTCCATCCGGGTGACGAAGAAACGATATCTACACCGCCCTCTGAAACGTCGTTCATAATATCCGAATAGCTGTTGATGTTAGCGTTTGTGGGATAGAAAACGTTCTCCATAGGCATACGAAGCTCGGGGTCAATCTGCATTACAAAATACTTAATAAGCGAATGTGCAAAGCCTGCTTGATATGTCTCGGGAGCAATGTTACCACCCTCATCAGCCCACTCGTCCTCTGCAAAGATATAAACGTTTTTGCAGTTGATCTTGTGGTAGTTGATAAGCTGTGCAAGCGGAATGTACGTATCGGGCTCGGGGTTACCAAGCAAAAGTGTGATCTTACGGTTGTTTTCGTAAGCTTCCTTAATGCGGGTAAAAAGTGTTGCAATAAGGATGGGATGGGGATTCATTATAACCTTAATGTTAAACTCGGGATGATGCCAGGGCTCTCTCTTTTCAAGGTCCTTTCCACTCATCTTGCGAAGCTTTTCGCAAATTTCACGGTCCTTAAAAGGAACGTAATCTCCGGGTGTAAACTTAAAATCAGTTGCCGGATCAAATTTGATGCTCATTTTACTATTCTTCCTTTCAAAATTGTTTTTTCAATATTTACCTTATCGTCGCAAACGACGAGGTTAGCAATGTTACCCTGCTTTATTTCGCCTAAATCCGAAAGCCCAAGCAGCTGTGCGGGATTTTTTGATGCAAATGCAAAAACGTCACTAAGTGAGCATCCCGTATGATTAAGCATATTGCGGCAAGCTATATCAAGAGTAAGCTTTGAGCCTGCAATTTCACCTTCGTTATCAAAGTTTATATCAAATACGCCGTCGTATCCGGGAGGGATAGGTCCGTCGCAAACAAAGGCATCAGAAATTAAAATAACTTTATCTCTGCCCTTTATCTTTAAAACAAGCTTTATCATATACGGGTCAACGTGTATTCCGCGCGAATCGCAGATAAGCTCCGCGTAGATATTATCGTTGTACCAAACTGCCTCGTCAACGCAAACGCCGCGGCATTCGGGATACTTAACAAGCGTCCCCGTTGCATTTGTATGGTGCGTTGCAAGGTTAAGTCCATAAGGAATAAGCTTTTCTATCTGGTAGGGGTCAGCCTCACTGTGTGCAACCGAAAAAACAGGATTTTTTTGTCTTGAACAAATATCTTTAACAAAATCTTCTATACCCTCGCGCTCGGGAGCTATACACCAAACAAGTGCATCCTCGCCAACAAGCGAAGCAATTTCGTCATAATCTTCTTTTTTAATTTCACCCTTCCAGGTGTTTTTTTCTCTGTCGCAGCCAAACTTTGGGTTTAAATACGGGCCTTCCATATAATAACCGGCAAAGTTGGGGGCCTTACCGCGTGCGCGAGAATCGTTTATAACGTTTATCGCATCAATAAACTGCTGTTTATTAAGATTATAATAAAGCGCCGGTAAAACGCTTGTCACGCCGTGTGAAAGCACAAAATCAAATGCCTCGTCAGGCTGCTCGTAAAACCAGCGAGTGCCGTCAGAATGAGTATGAATATCAATAAGTCCGGGACCTACAAATTTACCCTTACAATCAAGCACTTCTGCCCCCGCAGGAACATTAACGTCAGTACCGAAATCAACAATGCGATCGTTTTCAATAAGGAGAACAGCATCGTTTAAAATACGGTCGTCAAGTATTAAGTTTGCATTTATTAAAGCCAGCATAATTTTCTCCATAAGCGCAATTTACTTTTTTACAGTAAAATTATAGCATAAATAAATACCAATGTCAAATATTGAAATGGCATTTATTTCAAATTTTACAAACCATTTTTATAATTATATGTCTGCATACACACTTTTTACAGACAATATTAACAAAAACTTTGCAGCAATCTTCAATAATGAATTGACACAAAAACCTCATTATGCTATAATTTTTTTAGAAAAAATTACTATATTAAGGAGAGAATTTTTTATGGAATTTAAGATTTTTCAAAAAGAGTTAGAGCTTCAGTCAAGAGGCTGGATCCCCACCTTCCACGACGTTACAAGCGAGATCATCGCAATCGTTGAAGCATCGGGTATCAAAAATGGTACAGTAACCATCGCTTCGCACCACACAACCTGCTCGGTTATGGTTCAGGAGTGCTCGCACGACATCGATAGCTTTGACCTTGAGTTTTTACAGCATGACCTTCTTGACATTATGCGTAAGATGATTCCTGATTTTGCAGAGGAGCATCAGTACCGTCATCCCGGTCCTATTCATGCAAAGTTTGGCCGTTTTGTTAACGAGCCCGGCGACTTTACAAGCATGAACACCGACGGTCACCTTCGTTCTGTATTCTTTGTCAGAAGCGAAGCTATGACCATTAAAGACGGCGTTTTAGACGGCGGTGAGTTTGCTCACGTTTACTTTGTAGACTGGGATCACGTTCGTGCCCGTCACAGACAGCTTAACGTTACCGTTATGGGTACTACCGAGGACGTTGGCGACCGCAAGTGGAACAACGGCGAAGTTATCAATACGCTTCACAAGTTTACTGACGAAGAAAAGGCAGACGACGTACACTATACACTTAACTGGAAGAGATAATAAAAAATCATCGGCCTTGCGTTTTTTCGCAAGGTCGAACTTATATAAAGAGGTTTAAAAAAATGAAAGATATTTCGTTAAAGGCGGCTATCGAGTCGCTTCAAATTGAGCGCGACGCAGTTGACGACGTGCTTACCAAGCTTGATAAAGAAGCTTTTGCAAAGGCAGTTGATGCTCTTGCTAACTGTGACAGAATAATTACCAGCGCAAGCGGCTCTTCAGGCGTAGCCGCAAAGAAGTTTGCTCATACTCTTTGCTGCATCGAGCGCCCCGCTCAGTTCCTTCCTCCCTGCGAGGCTATGCACGGCGGTTTAGGCGCAGTACAAAAGGGCAATGTTGTAGTTTTAGTTTCGCGCGGCGGAAAAACAAGCGAGCTTTTGCCCGTATTAGACGTTTCTATGAAAAAGGGCGCATTTATTATCGGCGTTACCGAAAATCTTGATTCGCCTATCGGCAGAAATTCTGATATAATTCTTCCTATGCATATCGCCCGTGAAGCAGATAAATACAATATGCAGGCAACGGCAAGCTTTGTTGCTACCATTGCGCTGTTTGATGCGCTTATCGGCGCTTTGGTTGAAGAAACCAATTATCAAAAAGAACAGTTTGCCCTTATTCATCCGGGCGGAGCTGTTGGAGAAAGGTTGAATAAATAATGGTTAAAGATTATCATATTTCCACCCCGTTTTTTGAGTTTGGCCCCAAGGCTTATCTCTACGGTGAAGAGCTTTTGGCTCTTATGAAAAAAATTGACGAATTTGCACAAAAATACGATATGGACGTTCTTGCCGACGTTCAGACTACCGATTTAAGACTTATTGCTGAAAATACTTCCGACCGTATTCACGTTTATGCACAGCACATGGACAGTATTCCCGTTGGTCGCGGTATGGGCACAATCCTGCCCGAAGCAGTTAAGGCTACGGGCGCAGTAGGCGTTATGCTTAACCACGCCGAATGCAAGCTTACTCTTGACGAGCTTAGAGAAGCCGTTAAGCGTGCTGACGAGGTTGGTCTTGCTACAATTGTTTGTGCTGATACAGAGGAAGAAATCAAAGCAGTTGCCGAGATGAATCCCAACATAGTTGTTGCCGAGCCCAGCGAGCTTATCGGCACAGGTATTGCCGTTGGCAGAGAATACGTTGATGCCTGCATTAAGCTTGTTAAGTCGGTTAATCCCGAAATTATGGTTCTTCCCTCGGCAGGCATTAGCTGCGGTCAGGACTGTTATAATATAATTAAAGCAGGTGCCGAGGCTTCGGGTTCTTCAAGCGGAATTTGTAAGGCAGCCGACCCCGCCGCAATGGCAGAGGAAATGATGGCAGCCGTTCGTGCCGCTTACGACGAGCTTCACGGTAAAAACTAATGAAATATTTACTTGGTGCCGACATCGGTACAACCTCATTAAAAGCAGCAGTTTTTGACGAGCAAGGTAATATGCAAAAAATAGTAAGCAAGGACTATACCTTAATCGTTTCGGGCGATAAGGTAGAATTCCCTGCCGAAAACTATTGGCTTTTATTTAAAGAGGCTTATGACGAGCTTTCTAAAGAATTTCAAATCAGCGCTTTTTCGGTTGATACGCAGTGCGAAACACTTATTTTAGCAGATGAAGACGGCACTCCCCTTTGCAACGCAATAGTTTGGCTTGATAACCGTGCTACAAGCCAAGCCGAACAAATAAAAGAGGCGTTTGGCAACAAAAAGGTCTACGACGTAACGGGTCAACCCGAAATTACTGCAACATGGCCTGCCGCAAAGCTTTTATGGGTTAAACAAAACGAGCCCGAAATTTTTGCAAAGACAAAAAAAATATTCTTGCTTGAAGACTATATTCTGTTCCGTGCAAGCGGTAAATTTGTAACCGAAAAAACCTTGCAATCCTCCACCATTTATTTTGATATTAAAAATCAAGCCTGGTGGAAAGAAATGCTTGATTTTATCGGCATTAGTGAAAATCAACTTCCAGAGCTTTGCGACAGTTCAAGCGTTGTTGGCGAATTTTTGGGCGCAAAGGTTGTAACGGGCGCTATGGACCAGATAGCAGGTGCTATCGGTGCAGGTGTAGGCGAAGAAGGTATAATAAGCGAAATGACGGGCACTACTATGGCTATTTTTGCGCCGTGCAAAAATATGCCCGAGTTTAACCCCGACAGCATTATCCCCTGCCACTTTAACTACGATAACAGTTATTGCTTGCTTTCATGGACACCAACGGCAGGCATTGCTCTTAAATGGTTTAAAAACGAGTTTTGCGAAAATTTATCGTTCCGTCAGCTTGACGAGCTTGCCGAAAAAATTGCTCCCGGTGCAAACGGGCTTACTTTTATGCCGTACCTTTGTGGCTCGGTGCTTCCTAAATATTCACCCGATGCGCGCGGTGCTTTTATGGGACTTACTATGGAGCACACCCGTGCACATGCAATCAGAAGCATTTTAGAAGCAGTTGCTTGCATGCTTAAAGAGAGTCTTGACTACTTAGGCATTAACTGTAACGAAATTCACTCGGTTGGCGGTGGCGCATCAAGCCCACTTTGGTGCCAGATCAAAGCCGATATGACGAATAAAAACATTTCTATTTTAGAAAATAACGAAACGGCTTGTTTAGGTTCTGCACTTTTGGCAGGTGTTGGAATTGGTCTTTTTGATAACATTCCCTCTGCGTGCAAGCAAATTGTAAAGGTAAAACGCACGTTTACCCCAAGCGGTGCCGATTACACCGATTGTTACAACAACTTTAAAGCCGCACAAGATAAGGTTTTATAATTTACACTTTTTCCTAAGGAGGACAAAACAATGCTTTTTATTATTGATACTGCAGATTTAGATGCTATACGTAAGGCAGTAGAATTTTTACCTATCGACGGTGTTACAACAAACCCCACCATTATTGCAAAAGAAAATGAACCGGATTTTTTAAAACTTATTAAGGATATACGCGAAATAATAGGTGATGACAGAATGTTTCACATTCAAACCACTGCAAAAAAAGCCGACGATATTATTAAAGAGGCTATGCTTTTGCAAGAGACTGTAGGCGGAAATTTTTATATTAAAATTCCTATAAGTGAAGAAGGACTTAAGGCAACTATGCGTCTTAGAAAAATGGGTATAGGTGTTACTATTACTGCAATTTTCACCCATGCCCAAGCAATTATTGCCGCAAAAGCAGGCGCTTCGTTTGTTGCACCGTACGTTAACAGAATTGACAACGTTTGCGGTGACGGTAACAACGTTGTTGCCGAGATTGTTGAGCAGTTCTCGCATTATAATTTCGATTGCAAGGTGCTTGCGGCAAGCTTTAAAAATGTTGAGCAGGTTCACCGTGCGGCACTTTGCGGCTGTCACAGCGTAACAGTTGCTCCTGACGTTTTATTCTCGTTTATCAAGCATCCCCTTACTGACATTGCTCTTGCAGACTTTGATAGCGACTGGGCAAGCGTTTACGGAGATAAAAAAATTCCCGAGCTCTTATAATTTTACAAAAATAAAAGTCCTACTTTTCAGGTAGGACTTTTTATTTTTTTCTTTTTATTTAATTTTAGGCAAGCTTGCTGCTGCAACAGACTGACCTACGCGACGAGCCTTTTCATCCGGAATATGAAGCTGAATTTTTTCACTTAATTCAGGGAACTCAGTCTTTAAAACTTCATTAGCCTTTGCTAAAAGGATAACTCCGCCCTTACCCGAGGTAACTCTGCCCATAATAAGAACGTGTTTAATTTCATAAAACATCGAATAATATGCAATGGTGTAACCGAAGTACGTACCGATTGTGTCGTAGATATCTGCCGCACGCGGATCGTCCTGTTCCATAAGACCCTGAACAACCTTTAACTTCTCTGCCGGCGAAAGTGCTTCGTCAAGCTCGATTCCTGCACGGGGTGCAAGCTTAATAACTGCATCCTGCGAGAAATACTTCACTCCGCAACCGTAGTCGCCACTCCACTCGTCAACCATAGCGTCCTTGTTAAAATCAACGGGAACATAAGCTAGCTCGTTAAGCCAGCCCGTTATATTTCCGTCAGAATTAACGTAGCCTGCGGCTTCACTGGTACCCATAGCAACGCCTAAAACATTGTTATCCTCAAGGCTCATAGCGCCTGCAAGTGCAGTAACATCACCGTCGTTTGCAACCTCAACAGGAACGTCGCCA
>JAZSMS010000107.1:0-16604 GCA_045536015.1 Clostridia bacterium | reverse complement strand
AGACCGCTTGGCCTCCGACTTTATTCCAAGACCAAGCTTTTTAGCATACTGAAGGATTATTCCGCGAACCTTGTCCGAAATGCTGTAGGTGGGGTAAACGCTTATCGAGTCGCCCGAGTGGATACCGGTGCGTTCAACAAGCTCCATAATACCGGGAACAAATACATCAACACCGTCGCATATAGCGTCAACCTCAACCTCTTTACCCTGAATATACTTATCAACAAGTACGGGCTTGTCGGCATCAATTTCAACGGCAGTTTTTAAGTAATGTGTAAGCTGTTGCTCGTTTGCAACAATCTGCATTGCGCGACCGCCTAAAACAAACGAGGGACGAACAAGTACGGGATAGCCGATTTCTGCTGCGGCGGCAAGACCGTCTTCAATAACGGTAACTGCGCGGCCCTTTGGCTGAGGAATATCAAGATCCTTTAATATTTTTTCAAAACTATCGCGGTTTTCGGCACGTTCAATAGCCTCGCAGCTTGTACCAATTAGCTTAACACCGCGGTCCTTTAAGGGTTGGGCAAGGTTAATTGCAGTTTGACCGCCAAGCGAAGCAATAACGCCTTCGGGCTGTTCAAAGTCGATTATAGCCATAACGTCTTCTGCGGTTAAAGGCTCAAAGTAAAGCTTGTCGGCAGTTGTGTAGTCGGTAGAAACGGTTTCGGGGTTGTTGTTTATGATAATTGCCTCGTATCCTGCGCGGCGGATAGTTTGCACTGCGTGTACGGTAGAATAGTCAAATTCAACACCCTGACCAATACGGATAGGTCCTGCGCCTAAAACTACTATCTTCTTTTTGTCGGTTAAGCGCGATTGATTTTCGCCCTGATACGAAGAATAGAGGTAAGCAATATATTTGCCTGTTTTTAAGGTATCAACCATTTTAAACACGGGCTTAATGCCAAACTCTTTGCGCATATAATAAACGTCAAGTTCATTTTTGTTCCAAAGGCGTGCAATAAACTTATCCGAGAAGCCAAGCACCTTTGCCTGCTTTAACGTTTCTGAATCACCGATATTTGCAGCAATTTTCTTTTCGGTTTCTACTATATTTTTAAATGCTTCAAGGAAAAGCTCGGTTATTGCGGTAGCAGCGTGAAGAGCTTCTACTGTTTCGCCACGACGGAGCAATTCAAAGATAGCATAAACGTTATCATCCTTAAATTCCTTTAAATAGTCGTACAACTGCTCGTTTGTGCAGGTGTCAAATTTAGACATATGGAAGTGGCAAACGCCCGTTTCAAGCGAGCGAACCGATTTTAAAAGGCACTCTTCAAGCGTTGAGCCGATGCCCATAACCTCGCCCGTTGCCTTCATCTGCGTTCCAAGCGTGTTTGGAGCAGAGGCAAACTTATCAAACGGGAAGCGGGGGAATTTTGCAACTATGTAGTCAAGCTTGGGCTCTTTAGAAGCAAGGCCGCCTGCTACAGGAATTTCGTCTAAAAGCATACCTACTGCAATTTTTGCAGTAACGCGTGCGATGGGGTAGCCGCTTGCTTTAGATGCAAGAGCAGACGAGCGCGAAACACGTGGGTTAACCTCAATAAGATAATATTCGCTAGAATCTGGGTTAAGCGCAAACTGTACGTTACAGCCACCCTCAATTTTAAGCTCACGGATAATCTTTATAGCACTGTCGTTAAGCATCTTTTCGTCATGTTCTGAAAGCGAAAGAATAGGTGCAACAACAAGCGAGTCACCGGTATGAACGCCAACGGGGTCGATGTTTTCCATACCACAGATGGTTATTGCGTTATCTGCTGAGTCACGCATAACCTCAAATTCGATTTCTTTATATCCCTTAACGCTCTTTTCAATTAAAACCTGATGAACGGGTGAAAGCTTAAATGCGTTAGTACCAATTTCGATAAGCTCAGCTTCGTTGTAAGCAAAGCCACCGCCCGTTCCGCCTAAAGTAAAAGCAGGGCGAAGAACTACGGGATAGCCGATACGCTCGGCAGCCGCTTTAGCTTCTTCGAGATTGTAAGTGATTTCTGAAGGAATAACGGGCTCGCCGATTTGCTGGCACATTTCTTTAAATAATTCGCGGTCCTCTGCACGCTCGATACTTGCCGAGTTTGTACCTAAAAGCTGAACGTTACATTCCTTTAATACGCCCTTTTTCTCAAGCTGCATTGCAAGGTTAAGGCCAGTCTGTCCACCAATTCCGGGAACGATGGCGTCGGGACGCTCAAAGCGGATGATTTTTGCAATATATTCTAAAGTTAACGGCTCCATATAAACCTTGTCGGCAATGGTGGTATCCGTCATTATCGTTGCAGGGTTAGAGTTGCAAAGCACAACCTCGTAGCCTTCTTCTTTTAAAGCAAGGCAGGCCTGCGTTCCTGCATAGTCAAACTCTGCCGCCTGACCGATAACGATGGGGCCCGAGCCAATAATTAATACTTTTTTGATGTCTGTTCTCTTCATAAAAACCTCCGATTAGTTTTTGTATGCAATTTTTCCGTTTGCAACGGTTAAACAGCATACTCCGTTTAATTTATTGTCAGTAAATGGTGTTGCTTTTCCAAGCGAGATGAATTTTGCAGGGTCAACGGTAAATTCGCTGTCTAAATTCCATACGGTGTAATCGTTGCCAAGCGGAATATTAAAACGCTCGCGCGGGTTTGTAGCCATAAGCTTAATAAGCTTATCAAGCGTTATAACGTCGTTTTTAACAAAGTGGGTATACATAAGCGAAAAAGCCGTTTCTATACCAACTATACCAAAGGCGCTCTTTTCAAGTCCTTTTGATTTTTCTTCATGCGAATGCGGTGCGTGGTCGGTTGCTATCATATCAATAGTTCCGTCACAAATGCCCTCAATAAGTGCGTCGCGGTCGCGCGCAGATCTAAGCGGCGGGTTCATCTTGAAGCGGCCGTCTTCTTGCAAGTCATTATCGGTTAAAATAAGGTAATGCGGTGCTGTTTCGCAAGTAATGTCAACGCCGTCCTTTTTAGCCTGACGGATAAGCTCAACACTTTCGCGGCATGAAATGTGGCAAACGTGGTAGGCACATTTTGTTTGTTTTGCAAGCTCGATATCGCGCTCAATAGGCTTCCATTCACTTTCGGAGCAAATGCCCTTATGACCGTGTGCTTTTGCATAATTGCCATCGTGGATATAACCGCCAAACAGCAGCGAATTATCCTCGCAGTGCGCAACAATCATTTTGTTAAGCGCCTTTGCATTTTGCATAGCGGTTAACATAAGCTCTTTTGTTTGGATACCCTTGCCGTCGTCAGAAAAGGCAATGCACAAATCTTTGAGCGAGGGCATATCGACTAATTCTTCACCTGCCTGATTTTTTGTTATCGAGGCGTAGGGGTAAACGTTTATGCACGAATCGCGCTTTATTATTTCTATCTGCTCTAAAATGTGCTCGGGCGTATCGGGAACGGGCAAAAGATTTGGCATAGTACAAACTGCCGTATATCCGCCTCTTGCCGCCGCGCGAGAGCCTGACAGAATAGTTTCTTTATAAGAAAAACCCGGCTGGCGAAAATGCACGTGCACATCGCAAAAGCCGGGAAAAATAAAATATTTATTGTCAGGGGAAAGAAAATCAAAAACGGAAAAATCAACTAAAGAGGCATCAAAGCCCTTTGCGTTTAAAACCGTAAAATTGCTCTGCGTCATGTTTCCTCCGAAAAAAAGGCCTTGCCATTGCCAGACAAGACCGTGCTTTTTTTGCTATCCTGCTTGGACAAAGCGTTGCCATATATATCCCATATAATATACCATATATAGCTAATATTGTCAAACTAAATAGCGTTATTTGTCAATAAATTTTGTAAGTTTTTTACTGCTTTTTCATCTGCTTCAGGAGTGCTTTCTAAAGGAAATGGTATGTTTGCATTTTTATACTTTTCAATGCATAATTTTTTAAAAGGTAAAAGCTCGATTTTCTCAATGCAGGCAAAGTTCTTTTGCATAATTGCAAGGTCTTTGATGCTATCGAAATTATCGTTGATATTTGGAATAATAACGCGCCTGAGCCAAGTGCGCACGCCCATTTTATCAAGCGTCTGTAAAAACTCGTCAACCAAGGCTTTATCGCAACCAACGTACTTTTTATAGTCTTCGTTTGTTGAGTATTTATGGTCAAGCAACACTATGTCAGTATGCCTTAAAAGTTCAAGTACTTTTTCGTTTAAAACGCAACCTGAAGTATCAAGTGCAGTAGAAATTCCAAGCGTCTTTAATTTAGCAAATAATTCGCATAAAAATTCAGCTTGTATAAGCGGCTCACCGCCTGAAACGGTTACTCCGCCCGTGGCGCCAAAGTAGCTTTTAAAGCGCACAATTTTTTTGATTAAATCGTCGGCAGATATTTCTTCTCCGCCGCAAAAATCCCAAGTATCAGGATTATGACAACAAGCGCACCTAAGCGGGCAGCCCTGCATAAAAACTACGCATCTTACGCCCGGTCCGTCAACGGTACCCAGGCTTTGAAATGAATGAATTCTGCCAAGCATATTAAAGTGCTTCGTGGAAGGTACGCATAATAACTTCTCTTTGCTGCTCACGCGATAATCTGCAGAAGTTTACTGCGTAGCCTGAAACGCGAATAGTCAGATTGGGATATAGTTCGGGGTTTTCGTATGCTTTCATAAGCGTTTCTCTGTTCATAACGTTTACGTTTAAATGGTGTGCGTCGTTTGCAAAGTATCCGTCAAGAATAGAAACAAGATTTTTATTTCTGTCCTCGTTTGTTTTGCCGAGAGCATCGGGAACAATTGAGAAAGTGTTGGAAATTCCGTCAGCCGCGGCAGAATACGGAAGCTTTGAAACCGAGTTGAGTGATGCAAGCGCACCGTTATGCTCGCGGTTGTGCATTGGGTTGGCGCCTGGGGCAAAGGGCTCGCCTTTGGCTCTGCCGTCGGGCGTTGCACCGGTTTTTTTACCGTAAACTACGTTAGAGGTTATGGTAAGAGCGGAAAGCGTGTGCTTTGCATTTCGGTAAGCGGGCGTCTTTTTGAGCTCGTTGCTTACCATAACTAAAAGCTCTTGCGCAATTTCGTCAACGCGGTCGTCGTCGTTACCAAACTTGGGGAAATCGCCTACGGTTTCAAAATCAACTATAATGCCGTCTTCATTTTTAATGGGCTTAACGCTGGCAAATTTAATTGCCGAAAGCGAGTCAGTTATAACTGAAAGTCCTGCGACGCCGAAAGCCATCAAACGTTCAACGTCGGTGTCATGAAGCGCAAGCTGGGTTTTTTCATAGGCGTATTTATCGTGCATATAGTGGATGCAGTTCATTGTGTTAACGTACAATGCACAAAGCCACGATAAGTATTTTTTAAAGCGTGCCATAACGGTGGGGTAATCTAAAATTCCGTCGCTAATTGGCTCCATTTGTGGACCTAATCGCGTGCCAAAAACGTTATCCGCGCCGCCGTTAAGAGCTAAAAGTAAAAGCTTTGCAAGGTTGCATCTTGCTCCGAAGAACTGCATTTGCTTGCCTATTTTCATTGCCGAAACACAGCAGGCAATAGCGTAATCGTCACCATATTGAGGACGCATAAGGTCGTCGTTTTCGTACTGAATAGAATCGGTATCAATCGAAACCTGTGCGCAGAACTGCTTAAAGCCCTCGGGTAGAGCGTTGCTCCAAAGCACCGTAAGGTTGGGTTCGGGGGCGGGAGAAAGTGTGTAAAGCGTGTTAAGCATACGGAACGAAGATTTGGTTACAAGCGTGCGGTGAGTTAAGCTCATTCCGCCAACACATTCGGTTATCCACATTGGGTCGCCACCGAAAAGCTCGTTATATTCGGGTGTGCGCAAATGACGTGCACAGCGGAGCTTTAATACAAAATCGTCAAACAATTCCTGTGCGCCCTGTTCGTCTAAAATTCCAAGAGCGATATCACGCTCGATATAAATATCGAAGAACGTAGAAACTCTGCCAAGTGACATTGCCGCGCCGTTTTGTTCTTTGTTTGCGGCAAGATAGCCAAAGTACGTCCACTGAATAGCTTCGCGTGCGGTTTTTGCAGGTTTTGATATATCAAAACCGTACATTGATGCCATTTCTTTTAATTTTTTAAGGAAAGCTATCTGACTATAAAGTTCTTCAAGCAAGCGGATGTTTTCAACGTCCATAAAATTAGTGCCTTTTTCTTGCTTGTCCTTTTGTTTTTCTTCGATAAGCTTATCAATGCCGTAAAGTGCTATTCTGCGGTAGTCGCCTATAATTCTTCCTCTGCCGTAAGCATCAGGAAGACCTGTTAAAAGCGCACAGTGACGCGCCGCTTTCATCTCGTCGGTATAGATGCGGAAAACACCGTCGTTATGAGTTGTGCGGTATGTAAAATATTCTTCGATTTTGTCGGATAATTTATAGCCGTAAGCTTCACAGGCAGAACGCGCCATTCTGATTCCGCCAAAGGGGTTAACGCCGCGCTTTAAGGGTGCGTCGGTCTGCAAGCCTACGATAATGTCCTCATCGGTCAAATAGCCGGGGGCATAGTTGCAAAGTGAAGAAACGGTTGTGGTGTCAATATCAAGCACACCGCCTGCTTCCTGCTCAAGCTTCTTTAATTCTTCAAGTTTTTGATATGCTCTTTTTGTACGCTCGGTAGCGCCTGCTAAAAACGAAGAATCGCCAACGTAGGGAGTGTAGTTTTTGTCGATAAAATCGCGTACGTCAATATTTTCGCACCACGAACCTTTTTTAAAGCCTGACCATTGTTCAAATTGCATAAATTACCTCCAAAATAAAAAAATGAGTAACCCCTTAAAAAAGTGTTACCCAGACGGTCGGTGAATATAAGTCGAATGATGCACTGTGTCAATTCACATACCGTCAGCACCAAGGGACATTAGATTTTTAATTTCAAATTAATTATAAATCAATAAAATTTTTCTGTCAAGCGCAAGTTAAAAAATATGTTTTTTTAATCGTTTTTTTGGTCTTATTTTGTTGACAAAAAATATAATATAATGGTATAATGACAACGTAATAAAATAAGGGTATTCTTTGTGACTGACGGATAAATGTGGAGCACCACAGAGGAGCAAAGAATTTATAAGCCGACCGTCTGGGTACACTTGTTTCTTATAAAGGACCGAGTGCACCCTTAACTTTTTTAAAAGCGAGGTTTTTTATGAAAAAAGTAGGAATTATTATGGGAAGTGTAAGTGACCTTCCTATCGTTCAAAAGGCTATCGATACCTTAAATGCCTTTGAAATACCAAATGAAGTGCACGTTTATTCGGCACACCGCACACCCTTTGAAGCGGCAGAGTTTGCGCGCTCGGCGCGCGATAACGGCTTTGGCGTTATTATTGCCGCGGCGGGTATGGCGGCACACTTGGCAGGTGCGCTTGCGGCACAGACCACTTTGCCCGTAATAGGTATTCCCTGCTCGTCAAGCAATCTTGATGGGCTTGATGCACTTTTATCAACCGTGCAGATGCCCTCGGGTATTCCGGTTGCTACCGTTGCAATCAACGGTGCAACAAACGCAGCAATTCTTGCAGCGCAGATGATTGCGCTTTCGGATGAAGCACTCGCAAAAAAGCTTGATGAAAAACGCGAAAAAGATTCGGCAGCAGTTCTTGAAAAAGATGCCGAGTTAAATAAATAAAAATTATTTTTTAAGGAGATAAAAATATTATGAAGCTTGTTTACACAGGAAAGACAAAAGACGTTTATGCACTTGACAATGGAAATTACCTTTTAAAGTTTAAGGATGATTGCACCGGTAAAGACGGTGTGTTTGATCCGGGCGAGAATTCGGTTGGACTTACTATTGACGGTGTAGGTGACGTTAACCTCAGAATGTCAATATATTTCTTTGAAAAGGTTAATGCTGCAGGTATTAAAACTCACTTTGTAAGCGCAAATCTTGACGATACCACTATGGAAGTTCTTCCTGCAAAGGTTTTCGGTAAGGGCCTTGAGGTTATCTGCCGATATAAAGCAGTTGGTAGCTTTATCCGCAGATACGGCGATTATATTGAAGAAGGCGCTGATCTTCCCGCTTACGTTGAAACTACGTTTAAAGACGATGCAAAGGGTGATCCGCTTGTAAACAAGGATGCACTTGTTGCTCTTGGTGTTATGTCTGACAAGCAGTATGACGATATTAAGTTAATGACCCAGCAGATTACAAAGATTGTTGCTGATGATTTGCTTGAAAAAGGTCTTGTGCTTTACGATATTAAATTTGAATTTGGTTACGATTCTGAAGGAAACGTTATGCTTATTGACGAAATTGCTTCGGGCAATATGCGCGTATATAAAGACGGCAGATATATCGACCCAATGACGCTTTCTAAGCTTTTCTTTCAATAATATTTAAACTTTAATTTAGGAGATAAAAATGGGCGGATTTTTTGGAATGACCGCAACGCGCGACTGTGTGCTTGACGTGTTTTTCGGTGTTGACTATCATTCGCACCTCGGCACGCACCGTGCAGGTATGGCTGCTTTTGACAGATTAAAGGGTTTGCAGAGAGAAATTCATAATATCGAAAATTCTCCATTCAGAACCAAGTTCGAAAATACCTGTCAAAATATGAAGGGTAATGCCGCAATAGGTTGCATAAGCGACCACAACCCGCAACCGTTGCTTATACGCTCTAATTTAGGAACGTTTGCAATTTGTGTAACGGGTGTTATAAATAATGCGGACGAGCTTATTCAGCAATATCTATCCTTCTCGGGCGGACAGTTTGATGCTATGACGGGCGGCAGGGTAAACGAAACCGAGCTTGTTGCTGCGCTTATAAATCAAAAAAACAGCTTTGCCGAGGGTATAAAGTTTGCACAAAAAATGATAGACGGTACGGCTTCGATTTTAATTTTAAAGGATGACGGAAAACTTATCGCCGCGCGCGACCGTCTTGGCAGACTTCCGATTATTATCGGTAAGGGCGAAGATTGCTATGCAGTAACGTTCGAATCGTTTGCGTATGAAAAATTAGGCTGTGCTTACGAGCGTGAACTTGGACCGGGAGAGATTGTAGAAATTTCACCAAGCGAAATCCGTCAGCTTGCCGCACCCGGTAAAAAGATGCGTATGTGTGCGTTTTTATGGGCTTATTACGGTTATCCAACCTCAACCTACGAGGGCGTAAACGTTGAAGTAATGCGCTGCAAAAACGGCGGTATAATGGCAAGGCACGATCACGAAACGGGCAAGGATGCAAATATAGAATACGTTTGCGGTGTTCCTGATTCAGGCACGCCACATGCAATAGGCTATGCAAACGAAAGTCACCTGCCGTTTGCACGTCCATATATTAAATATACGCCTACTTGGGCACGAAGCTTTACGCCTTCAGTTCAGGCAGAGCGTAAAAAGATAGCAAAGATGAAGCAAATTCCCGTTAACGAGCTTATAAAGGGTAAAAAGCTTATGTTTGTTGACGATTCTATCGTACGCGGAACTCAGATAGGCGAAACGGTAGATTTCTTGTACGAAAGCGGTGCAAAATCGGTGCATATCCGTTCGGCATGTCCGCCGATAATGTACGGCTGCAAATATCTTAATTTTTCGCGCTCTACAAGCGATATGGACTTGCTTGCGAGAAGAATTATCTATGCACTTGAAGGGGAAGAGGGATTTAACCATATTGATGAATATTCAAAGCCCGATACTCAGCGCGGAAAAAATCTTAGAGAAGAAATTTGTAAAAAATATCATATTGATTCGGTCGAGTTCCAGTCACTTGACGGAATTATTGAGGCAATAGGTATTGATAAAAATAAGCTTTGCACTTATTGCTGGACAGGAAAGGAATAGTTATGAAAAATTCACAATCAAAAAGCTACGCCGAAGCAGGCGTTGATATTACCGCAGGATATAAGTCGGTAGAACTTATGAAAAAGCATATTGCCAGAACTAAAAACGAAGGCTGTTTAGATGACGTTGGCGGCTTTGGCGGATGCTTTGGACTTGATTTAACAGGTATCACTCAGCCCGTTTTAGTTTCAGGTACCGACGGTGTTGGTACAAAAATAAAGCTTGCAATGTTACTTGACAAGCACGATACTATCGGTATCGACTGCGTAGCAATGTGCGCAAACGATATTATCTGCTGTGGTGCAAAGCCGCTTTTCTTTCTTGACTAAATTGCTAGCGGCAAAAACTATCCTGAAAAAATAGCTGAAATAGTTTCGGGTGTTGCTGAGGGCTGTGTTCAGGCAGGCTGTGCTTTAATCGGCGGCGAAACTGCTGAGCATCCCGGACTTATGCCAGAGGACGATTACGACCTTGCAGGCTACTGCACGGGCGTTGTTGATAAGGCAAAGATCCTTGATAAAAATACCGTTACCGAAGGTGACGTTGTTATTGCACTTGCATCAACCGGTGTTCACTCAAACGGTTTTTCGCTTGTTCGCAAGGTTTTTGATATCGAAAATGCCGACTTAAACGTACCGGTAGAAGAGCTTGGCGGTAAATCGCTTGGTGAAACGCTTTTAACTCCTACTAAAATGTACGTTAAATCAATGCTTGCACTTTTTGAAGAGGTTAACGTTAAGGCTGTTTCGCATATTACCGGAGGCGGTTTTTATGAAAATATTCCGCGCGCACTTCCCGAGGGAAAAAGTGTTAAGGTAGATAAGAGTGCACTTAAAATACTTCCTATCTTTAACTATATTGCAAAGGTCGGTTCTATTCCCGAGCGCGATATGTTTAATACCTTTAATATGGGTGTTGGTATGAGTGTTACCGTTGCAAAGGAAGATGCTCAAAAGGCGCTTGAAATTCTTTGCGCAAACGGCGAGGACGCTTATATTATCGGTGAGGTTGTTTCTTCGGACGAGGGCGTTATTTTATGAAAAAAATAGTAGTGCTTGTCTCTGGCGGCGGAACTAATCTTCAGGCACTTATTGATGCGCAGGGTAGGGGTGAGCTTGGAGAAGGCAAAATAACTTGTGTTATTGCTTCAAAGGCAGATGCCTATGCACTTACCCGTGCCGAAAATGCAGGCATTAAAACCAGAGTGCTTGTCAGACGCGATTATTCTGATATTGCCTCGTACAGTGCCGCAATGCGCGATGCTTTAGTTGAGGAACAGGCAGACCTCGTTGTGTATGCAGGCTTTATGACTATTTTAGACGAGCAGGTTTGCGACACCTTTAAAAATAAAATGATAAACGTTCATCCTGCGCTTATACCTTCGTTTTGCGGAAAAGGCTATTACGGCCTGCACGTGCACGAAGAAGCGCTTAAAAAGGGTGTTAAGGTTTCGGGTGCTACTGTGCACTTTGTAACTGCAGAATGTGATGCAGGACCTATTATCTTGCAAAAGGCAGTTGATGTATTAGAGGGCGATACACCCGAGATGTTGCAAAAAAGAATTATGGAACAGGCTGAATGGAAAATTCTTCCGCTTGCCGCAAAGCTTTTTTGTGACGGAAAAATAACCGTTAAAGACGGAAAAACAATAATAAGCTAAAAATGCGAAAGGAAATTTGTTATGGAAATTAAGACTATTATAAACGAGCTTAATTCACTTGCATATCACGGCAGAGGAATTATCATCGGCAAGAGCGCCGACGGAAAAAAGGCAATTACCGCCTATTTTATAATGGGCAGAAGCGAAAACAGCCGTAACAGAATATTTGTTGAAGATGGTGCGGGTATTCGCACTCAGGCTTTTGATGAGAGCAAAATGGTTGACCCGCATCTTATTATATATGCTCCTGTAAGAGTGCTTGGAAACAAGACGATAGTTACAAACGGTGATCAAACAGATACTATCTACGAGCTTATGGACAGACAAATGACCTTTGAGCAGGCACTCAGAACAAGAGAATTTGAAGACGATGCTCCAAACTATACTCCCAGAATTTCGGGCATTATCCGTCTTGAAAACGGCGATATGAACTTTGCAATGTCTATCTTAAAGTCGGCAGAGGGCGACGGCTCTTCCTGCCAGAGATACACCTATGCTTATTCTAATCCTCTGCCCGCAAGAGCAAAGTTTATCCATACCTATGCCTGCGACGGAAATCCGCTTCCAAGCTTTGAGGGTGAGCCCAAAACGCTTGAGATGCCCGATCTTGAAATTGACGAGCTTACCAAGCTTATTTGGGAAAATCTTAATGAAGATAACAAGGTTTCGCTTTTTGTTAGATATATTGATCTTAAAACCGGCGAATATGATTCGCGCATAATTAACAAAAACAAGTAATTTTGAAAGGAGAAAGCAAAATGAAAGAATTTGAATTAAAATACGGCTGTAACCCCAACCAAAAGCCCGCAAAAATATTTATGAACGACGGAAGTGACCTTCCTATCGAAATACTTTCGGGCCGTCCCGGTTACATTAACTTTTTAGATGCCTTTAATTCGTGGCAGCTTGTTAAGGAACTTAAGGAGGCAACAGGTCTTTGTGCAGTAACCTCGTTTAAGCACGTTAGTCCCACATCTGCTGCAGTAGGTATTCCGCTTTCCGAAAAGCTTAAAAAGGCTTGCTTTGTTGATGATATCGAAAATTTAGAGGCTTCGCCCCTTGCTTGTGCTTATGCCCGCGCAAGAGGAACCGACAGAATGTGCTCGTTTGGCGATTGGGTAGCACTTTCGGACGTTTGCGACGTAACCACCGCGCTTTTAATTAAGCGTGAGGTTTCTGACGGTGTTATTGCTCCCGGATACGAGCCCGAAGCACTTGAAATTTTAAAGACCAAGCGCAAGGGTAACTATAATATCGTTAAAATTGACCCTGACTTTGTTCCTGAGGAAATTGAACGTAAGCAGGTATTTGGCATTACGTTTGAGCAGGGCAGAAATAATTTTGAAATTAACAAGCAGTTGCTTGAAAATATTGTAACAGAAAATAAAGAGATGCCTCAAGAGGCAGTTCGTGACCTTATAGTTGCGCTTATAACCTTAAAGTATACGCAGTCTAACTCCGTTTGCTATGCAGTTGACGGACAGGCTATCGGTGTTGGTGCAGGTCAGCAGTCAAGAATTCACTGCACACGCTTAGCAGGAAGCAAGGCAGATACGTGGTTCCTTCGTCAAAGCGACAAGGTATTAAATCTTCCTTTCTTAGATACGCTTGGCAGACCCGATAGAGATAACGTTATCGATGGTTATATCAACCAAAACGAAGAAGACGTTTGTGCAGAGGGTAACTGGCAAAAGTATTTTGCTTATAAGCCCGAACCCTTTACAAAAGAAGAGCAGAGAGCATACCTTAATACCATTTCGGGTGTTGCACTTGGCTCAGATGCTTTCTTCCCCTTTAGCGATAATATCGAACGCGCACACGCAAGCGGTGTAAAATATATTGCACAGCCCGGTGGTTCTATTCGTGATGATGCCGTTATTGACTGCTGCAACAAATACGGTATGGCTATGGCGTTTACCGGAATGCGTTTATTCCATCATTAATTAATTTGATCGGGCAAAATTTTGTCCGATCTTAATTGCTATAATGACGTTTTAAATAAGGAGAACTTTTTGTGAAGATTTTAGTTGTAGGCGGCGGCGGACGCGAGCACGCTATTATAAAAAAATTAAAAGAAAATAAGCAAATAACGCAGTTATATGCACTTCCCGGTAACGGCGGCATTGCAATGGATGCCGAGTGCGTTAATATTAGCGCAACCGATACGCAGGCAATAGTTGAATTTGCAAAGCAAAACCAAATTGATTATTGCGTAGTTGCACCTGATGATCCGCTTGTTTTAGGTACGGTTGATGCACTTGAAGAAATAGGCGTTCCTTGCTTTGGACCTAATAAGGCGGCGGCTATTATAGAGGGTAGTAAAGTTTTTTCAAAGAATTTAATGAAAAAATATAATATTCCTACTGCCGCGTATGAGGTATTTGAAGATTCTGCTTTAGCACTTGAATATTTAAAGGATGCGCCTATTCCTACCGTTATTAAGGCGGACGGTCTTGCTCTTGGTAAGGGTGTTATAATTGCACTTACGCGAAAAGAAGCAGTTGATGCCGTTAAGTCGATAATGGAAGATAAGCAGTTTGGCGCAAGCGGAAACAAAATTGTTATTGAGGAGTTTTTAGAGGGACCCGAGGTTTCGGTTTTATCGTTTACCGATGGCAAAACCGTTGTGCCGATGGTTTCTTCAATGGACCATAAGCGTGCAGGCGATAATGATACCGGTCTTAATACCGGAGGTATGGGTACTATCGCACCTAACCCGTATTATACCGAAGAAGTTGCAGCAGAGTGTATGCAAAAAATCTTTTTGCCTACGATTGACGCAATGAACAAAGAGGGCAGAACCTTTAAGGGTTGCTTGTACTTTGGACTTATGCTTACTAAAGACGGTCCCAAGGTTATTGAATATAACTGCCGCTTTGGTGACCCCGAAACACAGGTAGTTCTTCCACTTTTAGAGGATGACCTTTTAACTATTATGCAGGCTACTACAAACGGAACGCTTGATAAAGTTTCGGTTAAGTTTGCTTCAAAAAGCGCGTGCTGTGTAATAATGGCTTCAAAGGGATATCCGCAAAAATACGAAAAAGGCTTTGAAATTAAAATTGACCAAAGTGCTTTAGATGATGTTTTTGTTGCAGGTGCAACTGAAAAAGACGGCAAGCTTTTAACAAGCGGCGGACGCGTTTTAGGTGTTACAGCAACGGCACAAAATTTAGAAGATGCAATTAAAAATGCGTACGAAAAGGTGCAAAAAGTAAGCTTTGATAACGCATTTTACAGAAAAGATATTGGAAAACGAGCAATGGAGGCAAAAAAATAATGGTATACAGAATTTTTGTTGAAAAGAAAAAAGAGCTTGCAAATGAGGCTAAAGCACTTAAAGCCGAATTTTGTAATTTGCTTGGTATAAACGGTTTAGAAACAGTACGAGTTTTTAACCGCTATGACGTTGAAAATATAACCGAAGAACTTTTTGCGGCGGCAGTTAATACTGTTTTTTCGGAGCCCCAGCTTGATAAGGTTACAAGTGAGCTTCCCGAAACTGACGGAGTAGTTTTTGCAGTTGAATTTTTGCCGGGACAGTTCGACCAGCGTGCAGATTCGGCAGCACAGTGCATACAGATAATTTCTTGCGGCGAGCGTCCTACAATTCGCACCGCAAAGGTTTATATTTTAGAGGGCAACCTTTCTGAAAGTGATATTGCCGAAATTAAAAAGTACGTTATTAACCCCGTTGAATCGCGAGAGGCAACCTTAGAGATGCCCGAAACACTTGCTTCGCAGTATCAAATGCCTGAAAACGTTAAGGTTCTTGACGGCTTTTGTGCACTTGACAGAGCAGGTCTTGAAGAATTTTGTGCTTCTTACGGTCTTGCAATGGACGTAGACGATATTAAGTTCTGCCAAGATTATTTTAACAGCGAGCACAGAGATCCTACTGTTACCGAAATAAGAATGATTGACACTTATTGGTCGGACCACTGCCGTCACACTACGTTTTTAACTACTATTGATTCGGTTAAATTTGAAGACGAGCTTTTGCAAAAGGCGTATGACGATTATATTGCCGCACGCAAGGCTCTTGGCAGAGAAAAGCCCCAAAACTTAATGGATATCGGCACACTTGCGGCAAAATATCTTAAAAAGCAGGGACTTTTGGATAAGCTTGACGAGTCAGAAGAAATTAACGCTTGTACCGTAAAAATCAACGTTGAAATTGATGGACAAGAAGAGCCTTGGCTTTTATTATTTAAAAACGAAACTCACAACCATCCTACTGAAATCGAGCCCTTTGGCGGTGCGGCAACCTGCATCGGCGGTGCTATTCGTGACCCCTTGTCGGGCAGATCGTACGTTTATGCGGCAATGCGCGTAACGGGCGCGGCAGACCCCACTAAAAAGGTTAGCGAAACTATGCCCGGTAAGCTTCCGCAGAGAAAGATCGTTCAAACTGCGGCTGCAGGATATTCCTCCTACGGCAACTAGATTGGTCTTGCAACAGGTCAGGTTGATGAAATCTATCACGATGGCTACGTTGCAAAGAGAATGGAAATCGGTGCAGTTATTGCGGCGGCTCCTGCTAAAAACGTTCGCAGAGAATGTCCCGAGGACGGTGATATAGTTATTCTTTTAGGAGGCAGAACAGGTCGCGACGGTATCGGCGGCGCAACGGGCTCGTCAAAGGCTCACACTGCACATTCGGTTGAAGATTGCGGTGCCGAGGTTCAAAAGGGTAATGCACCCGAGGAGAGAAAGCTTCAGCGCTTATTCCGCAACGAAGAAGCTTGCAGAATGATTAAGCGTTGTAACGACTTTGGTGCAGGCGGGGTTTCGGTTGCAGTTGGCGAGCTTGCTGACGGACTTGATATAAACCTTGACGCCGTTCCTAAAAAGTACGAGGGTCTTGACGGAACCGAGCTTGCTATAAGCGAATCGCAGGAGCGTATGGCAGTTGTTGTTGAAAAGGAAAACGTTGAGCGCTTTATTGCGCTTGCAAATGAAGAAAACCTTGAGGCAACCGTCGTAGCTACCGTTACCGCGGAACCCAGATTAAGAATGCACTGGAGAGGTCAGACAGTTGTTGATATCTCGCGCGAATTTTTAAATTCTAACGGTGCCGAAAAGCATATTGACGTTATTGCTTCTAAACCTGAAAATTATCAAAAAGAGGTAAGCGGAAGCTTTACCGAAAATTATACTAACCTTGTTGGCGACTTAAA
>JAZSMS010000014.1:0-3096 GCA_045536015.1 Clostridia bacterium | reverse complement strand
GACCCCTTGGCACACAGTACGACATGGCTACGATCCGACTTGATTATTCCAACCTGAACAAGCACCTCGCGTCTGGTTATTCCGTCTTCATCCAGAACTTTTACAAAGTAATCGTCAGATTTATACTGATTAAGTGCGCGTGTAGGAATACATACGGCATTTTTGTGAGTTTCTTTTGTTACGGTAAAGGTTGCTTTATCTCCATAGCTAAAAGACGTATCGGTTTCTATTAAATAGCATTTATCGTTTTGTGAATAGCCGCTTGAGGTTAGTATAGGAATTCGTCTTACAGTACCACTGCCCGATAAACTATCGCCCTCGGTGCGAACAATTTCACCAATTTCACCAACAGATAAAGTTTTTTGATATTTCTCGGCATCAATAGAAAGGGAGATGCCGTTTTCACGATAAAGTATAATTTCTTTAACTGCTTTTTCTGCCTCGTTTTGAGGGTTTGTGTAGTTAATACGCACCTTCCCCGAAAAAGAAGAATAGATGCTTGATGCTTGTTTTTTCTCTAACAGAACGTCTTTTGTTGCCTTTGCCTCGGAGATACGTGCAGATATAAGGTCCTTTTCTGTTTGCGTGCTTACTGATTTTAATTGATTTTCAAAGTCTGCAATATTTACGTTAATATGCGAGATTTCTTCATCAATTTGGGTTGTGCTAAACTCAAATAAAAGCTTGTTTTCGCCTACTGTTTGACCATCAGTAACGTTAACGGTCAAATTGCCTGTAAATCCCTGGGCAATAAGTGCATCAATATTGTAGGTTTTGTAGTAGGAATACACAAATTCACCCGAAAATTGTTTAATATCGCTTATGTCCATTATTTTAGCTTTTTCGGTAGTGTATTGCAGGTGAACTGCATCCTGAACCTCTGGCGGAACAAATTCTTTATAACTGTTTTCGGGAAAAAACGCGCAACCGCAAAGAGAAATGATAATTATGCTGCAAAAAATAAGTGAAATTCGTTTTAACATATTTAACTCCGCTTAATAAGTTTGTTGGTTTTCGGCTTTAAAAACGTGGTATATCTGTGGAACTTGATAATTGATAATATTTGCTTTAGCAAGCTGACGTGTGCCCGAAAAAACGGTAAGGTTTTTAATGGTTACATCACCGCTGACGCAAAACATTATCTTATTATTGATAATTTCTTGTGTAAGAGCTTTGCCATCTGAAAATTCAAAAATAAATTTTGTAGGACGCGTGCGTACTTTTTCATAATTAGAACTATTTTTGTCCGATGAGCTTTCACTTTCATATATCGTTTCACCGTTGTTTTTATACGCATATATTGCACCGCAACGGCTGAAAAATACCGTTTCGCCGTTTAAATGAGCATAAATAAATTCATACGTGTATTCATTTCCCACAGTAGTGACTGTTTTTGATGCAACAAGCTTTAATCCATCGCCTTCTATCAAAAACTGATAAATTTTATCTGTAATAATCTTTGACGTATCCTTTTGGGTAAGCGTTGTAAAAGCATAATAATATTTGTTGCTTTTAAACGTATCGTTAATTGACACGTTATAGACGGTTGTTGAATTCTTTTTAGATAAAAAATCTTCTACAAACTGCAGATACGTGCCAACTTTGTTTTCGTTTTCACAGTAAGTTGAATATGTAGGCATAGGCGTTGGAGAAGCAGGCGGAAAGGTCTGCCTTGGAATAAGCGTTCTTTCTGCTTGTGTTGGCGGTGTGCTTGTTGCAGACAGAGTATCTCCGTTGCAAGCACAGCAAAATATAAGTAACATTAAAAGAAACAAGCTGATTATTTTTTTCATTTGTTCCACCCCGCAGGGAATAGTACTTGGACAGGTACCTCAATAAATTCTTCATCGGGATTAAGTTCTATACCTAATGAAGTGAATTGGCAATCTCCGCGGGCGTAGAGGTAACCTGTTTGATTGCTTATATGATAATTGCTTGTAGCATAAGAAACGTTTTCATAACGATATTTATTTCCGTTTAAATCTGAAATATAAATAGAATTATCGTTGTAGATAATAGCAGTTCCGTCTTTAAATGTTTTTACGTTTGAATCTGTCTTGATTGCCTCGTCAATGCTTTTGTATTTGTAAAGCGTTCCGTCAGTTTTTAAGAATTCAGAACCATTAAATTCTTTAACGTCTTTTTCAAAAAGTGAACCTTGTCCGTTTCTGTTATAATGCCATAATTCGCCGTTTTTATAAAGCACGCTGATAAAGTTTTTGTTATCTATCCATAAGTTATAAGCATTTAAAATTTCTGCTGTTGTTTTAAAAGCAGCCTCAAGCTTTGTTGAAGGACCTGTTACGTCGTCAGATGGTGATGGCACAAACAAAGTACCATCAAATTTTTCAATAAGAAGACCTTTTCGTATATCGCAACAAAGTGATTTTACGTTGTCTTCTATTTTAACAGGCAATGCAGAATCTTCACGGGTTCCGTTATATAAATCCCCCAACCAATTATAGCCCCATGAATATAACTCTCCGTTTTCTTTCAGGGCATACATAATGCATCCGCTAAAATATCTGTGTTCTTCGAGGGGAGGGAGATATCTTTCAGTCTTAACAGAAGATAACGGAGGATAGTTTGAAGAAACACTGTTTGAAAAATTATGAATTTCCGATACTCCGCTTAATATCTTTTTAGGTGTTGCACGGTTTTCAAATGTGCCGTCACCCAAAATGCCTGCAACGGTATTGGCGCCAAAGGAATAAAGGTCGCCGTTTTTTAAAAGAACAAAGGTTGCAAGCCCACAGTTAACAATGTCTTTAACGTTGTGTTTTAACTCAATGCCATCAAATTCAAGCTTTTGAGGAAGCTGTACTAATGCAACATCATTATACGTTACTTCTTTTTCTACTAACGTGCCTGATTCAAAAGTGGAGATAGTTTTAGTTATTTTGCCTTCGGGCTTGTAGCGCATACCCCAGTACCAAACAGAGCCATCTTCCAAAATTGCAAAGGTTGTGTTTGTAGTAGTAAATATTTTTTCAACTTTAGGTTGCGTTTGACCAGGAGTAAAAAGGTAGATGGAATTTATATCTTATACAATAAGGTTGGGCTAACAACCGCAAAGTAGAAATATTGTTGTAAACA
>JAZSMS010000062.1:0-7320 GCA_045536015.1 Clostridia bacterium | reverse complement strand
TTCCGCAAGCGTATTAAGTGCAACTATTCCATACCTGCAAAAAACGTACAGTGTATCGAAAAAGTAAATCACATCTATTGTATCGCCTATATTATCGGTATTATCAATATATCCGCCTTCCTCTTGCGTTACTTCAATGTTGCAATGTGAACCGAGTGCCGAAAACCATATTCTTTGCGGATGCGCTTTATCGCCTACGCCAAACATTCTTGAATAATGCACCGCCGTACGCGACATTTTAGGTAAATTTCCGCCTGTTAAGCGCGAATACACACCTTCTGCAACCTCATATAAGTACGGCTCCGTTTCATCTCCACCTAAAAGCGCCCTATCCCTAGACTGATATTTATACTGCGTAAAATAAGTGTATCTTCCGCCCGGCTCAATTTCGGTATCAACCGAATTTGCCTCAAAGCAATCATCTGCATCATTATATATAAATTTATACAACTTTCCATCAGCGCCGGAAAAATAAAGATTTTTGTATGCCGCTTTTTCTTTTCCGCTTAGTCTTAATTCAAAAAATCTAACTACCTCAGTAGGCAAAGCTGCTACAGACTTTTCTACGCCGTTATATTCAAACAAAGCTTCTCCAAAGCCCTTACTTCTTGAAAGAATACCCTGCGAGCAATCAACGTTTTTTGCATTTGGACTTTCCTCTATCGAAACAAGTCCTTGGTCGCAGGACAAATTAAGTCCCTTAAAGCAATTCATTTTTATTATATATTCGCTTTTAGGCTCGGGCATATTAACCTTTTTTAAAGTAAGCATCAGCGCCACTCCCTTTCAGGCATAATGAAATTTGCGCGCACTTCTTTAACGTTATCAATAATATTTCTGTATCTTGTATCCCACATAGCCGCCTCGCCATGAAGTTTTTTTGTACTGCAATAAAGTGAAAGCGCAAAAAATATATACGCGTGCGGGTCTACAAATGCACTTGGAATGCCCGGTTCATCTTCCTCCTGCATCTCGGGTGGCAGATAATAATATTCAACAAACACGCTAGAAAGTCCCTCGGGAACAATAATAAAGTCTTTTACCGTGCGCGAACAAAGCTTTTTGCCATTTTTATCAAACGCGCCTTTAAGCGAAACAAAATGCTCGCTAAGTCCATCTACGCGTATTTTACCCCTGCAAGCGCTTATCTTTTCGCGCTTTATCGGACGCCACTTATCGCGCGCAACGGTTAAATACGCTAAATTAAGTGCATCGGCAAAAAATTCTTTAAAGCCGTCAGCGTCTTTATCAACCTCAAGCAAGCGTGCCGAAGCTTCTGTCATTTCGTATAGAGTCATTTAATCTCCTCCTTACTTCTTCTGCAAAGTCTTTTTCTTCTGCCTTACGGCGTTTTTCTAAAATTTCGTTTTCCTTTTCCATTTGTGCAAAAATTTCCTTTGCCCTTTCGGTGCGGTACTTGCGCGCATAGGTAAGCGCACGCGCATCAAGGCAAGAAAAAGGAAGCTCCAGACAGAAGCTTCCTCCCCTTTGCTTTGACGAATGAACCTCAAACAAGCCCGAAAGTTTATTAAACAAGATAAAATAAGACGAATCTATTTGCTTTATGCGTGAAACTATATCAAACGTATCACGCATAATAGGCACGTACTTTTTTGTAAAAACTCCGGCCTGTGCCATAATTATTTCTCCGTAATACCCGAAAGCTTGGCTTGTCCGCAAGGAAGCGAACAAATAAGGTTTGCATACTTAACTAACGTTGCCTTGTATGCGGCTTTGTTTGCAAGCTGCTTTAATACGTTTCCGCTTTCGCCCTCAAGCCAGCGCCAGTCACAAAGCTGATGCATTTCAAAAAGCTTTGTATCAAGCACGTACATATTGCCCTCGCCACAGAAGCGGTCTGCAACAACGGGAATTCCTGCATAGCTTATAGTCTTAAATCCGCCCTCAAGCTCAACGGGATTGATATTGCGCTTTGTTGCTTCGAGATATTCCTGATACGCTCTGCGAACGCCGTATGAGCAAGTAATAAAGTCAATCTTGCCGCCGCTTGCTTCTTCGGCAGCATCGATAGCAGTCTGAATTTTAATATCCGAAATTTCGCCTACAGAATCTTTAACGTAGGGCTTCATCCAGCCTTTACCCGCAGTAGAAACACCGTAAAGAGTTTCAGGGCTTGTAAAGATGGTTTCGATACCGAAAATCTCATTATTATAGCTGCCTGCTAAAGTAATAATGTCGCCGTCTGCAACGGTAACGGCGTTTGCAAAAGTAACGTTATTGCCGCTGATGCCGGCAATTTTTGTGCTTGTTGCCTTGCCCGATGCAACAACGTCAACCGGAAAGCCTACCTTTAAAAACTTTGCATTATCAACCGTAACGGTAGTGCTTGCCGAAGCAGCTTTTGTAATTTTTGCAATGCGTCCGCTTCCGTCACCGTAGAGCATGCGCGAAAAGTTCTGCTTTGCAGTTGCCAAAAGACCTTCCATCTCAGCATTTAATAAGTTAACTACAGCGCCCTGATTGTTTTCTGAAGCACGCATAGCCTTGTCGGTAATTTCGATGGTGCCGTAGAGGTTTTTAAGGTCTGCACGAAGCATAACGTAGTTGTTGCCGTTAGCCTCGGGAAGATCACCGTACTCCGAAAGAGCGGCAACGCCCGAAGATAAATCGTAGCAAACGGGCTTAACTGCTTCCTTGCCCGAAATATGAGCCTCGGTAGCCTTTAAGCGTGAATATAAGGGGCTTATCGAATTGTTAAGCTGATTGATAAGCACGTCAAGATAAAAGCTCTTAAGAGCGTCATTTACTGTTGAAATTGAAATCATAATAATTCTCCTTAAAATTTATTTGCGAAAAAGTGCTTTCGCCATTTCCCCTGCCAAAGCAATAGTCTTTGGCTTTTGTGCGCTTGTGGTGGGAATACCGCCGCGCTTTAAGCACCCAACGGGTGCCTTTTTTGCTTTTTCAAGAAATTCTTTAATAAAAAACTCCCTGATTTTGTCGTTAGTGTAGATGTTAGCTTTTAAAAAATCCTCATCCTCTGCAAGTTTTTGCGGCTGAACGTATTTTTGAGACATAACCTTTGCAAACGCATACAAAAGAGCATGCTCGTCAGCCCTGCCGTTTTCTTCAAGTGCAAGGCAAATTTCATCAACAAGCTCTTCTGCCATAGGAAATTCTTCAAAAAACTTTTTTGCCTGCTCGCAGTCGTGATTTTTTTCTTCAATTAACGCTAAAAGTCTCGCGTTTTCTTTTTGCAGATCTAAAATCTGCTCGTTAAGCATTTCGTTCTCCACTTATTTGCGCCTCCTTTTTATTTTTATGTTCAATAATATGCTCTTCAATATGGCGCTTAACCTCGCTGTCTAAGCCGTACTCTTTTTCAAACTCCTCACTAAGTAATAACTTCGAGTGCTCAACAACGTGCATATCGTGATCGTCTACGTCTATCAGCGTAGGCTTTTGCCCATTTTTAAGCATAATATTTTCTCTTTGAGCGCGCGATAAATTAAGCTCGTCAACGTCGGCAATATTTTCCCAATCGCCAACGCCAAGCGCACGCAAAACTCGCGCACGAGTGTGCTCACTCATCTTTCCCTGCTCGTTATCAAACATTCCGCGTGCAAGTAAATCAAAAATCATCTGCTTGCGTGAAGAAACCGAGTTAGAAAGCTCGTTTTCCGTTTCATGAACCACGTCGTCGCTTGTAAGCATATTCTCACTCCAGCAAAGTGCCGAAATTTCCCCGTTTTTGCCTACTATGCGGTCAACACGCTTTTGCGAAGCAAACTGACGGAAAATACGAATCCATTGGCGCGAAATTTCAAGCATAGCATCGCGTATTTTATCGGCAGTGATAGAAATTCTCGTATCATCCTGCTCGGCAATAGTATTAAGTGCAACACCGCTTGTAACGTTTGTAGGCGCAACCGATTGGCGCATAAGGTCACTTGTGCCCGAGATAAGATTAAATTCTTCAAGCAGTGCGTTTTCTTCTTGTGTAAACTCACTAGGCAGGCTGCCGGGGTACATCATTTTCGGCGCACTTGCGCCCTGACGGTAAACTATAACCTTGCCGGGAGTAAGTCCGTTTTCTTCAAGATCCTCAAGATCTACCGTACCCTCCTCACAGGTTAAAATACCTACTGCCGCACGATTTAAAAATTCGTGCTTGCGGTTTCTTACCGCGTTGTACGCACGCTGAATGGGAATACACCTTTCAACAATCGAAACACCCCACAAGCATCCCGGTCGCGAAATACAATTCTGCTGAACAAACGGAATTTTTCTGCTTCCACCTATGCCATTTTGGTACGGAAGCTCGCCGGAGAATAAAAGCTTATCTCCGCAAACAACTACGTATCTTCCCTTTTTAAATTCCTCGCTTGGATTTTCATAATACTCAATCAGCATAGCCGAATTTTCTTGTTGGCTGCCACCGGCATCGCTTGCAGAAAACGCAAGAGAAAGCGTTTCTACTCTTTGGGGTGTAACCTCAACGCCAAACATCTCTTTAATATAATCGCACGAATAAACTCTTGCGTGGATAACCCAATCACACTCAGCAATATTCTGCCTCATATCACTGTCAGGATAAACCTCGTGCGGTGGGCAAACCGTGCAGGCAACATCACCCTGATAAACTGAATTACCCTGTTCGTCAACACCTAAAAATTCACCCGAAGAATTTACCCAATCCTGCTTATAAAACACCGTTCCGCAAAGCTCGGACCAAACGGTACCCTCCTGCATTATGCTTTTCATATTGTTGCGCTCAAAGGCGGCAGAAAGTATCTTTGTACTTACCTGCGCCGCAACAACATCCTCCTCATCAGCAGTTGCAGGACGCACTAAAACTCTTGGTGCAAGCTTGTTAAGCTTTGCAAGACGGCTTTCGATAATGGGCGCAATGTGATTAAACGTACCGCGCTCCTGCCATGAAAACGCCTTTTCGGTATTTATAAGCTTTTGTGCCTCGGGCAAGATATCCACGTATTGATTGCCCAAGAAGAAATTTATGTTAAGTCGCCACTGAAGCTCGTAAAAAAGTCGTTCTCTTTTGCGCTTTTCAAACTTTTCAAGCACCGCTGAAGCCAACTCTTTTTTGCGCTTTTCTTCAATAAATTTTTTCATTTTTTCTCTTCCTTTAATTTAGTTTTTTAATTTTTTGTCTGCGGATAAGCCTTTCCATATCTCGCATTTGCAGAGATTTTTGCTTTTCCTCCTTGCTCGCCTCGGGCCGTGACATAACAAAGTATCTAAGCTCGTCCATCGCGTGATCGTCGCGCTTAACAGGGGTTTCGGAGGAAGAATACCTGTACGACTTTATCTCGCGAATCATCTCGGGGCAGCAGGCAAAAATATAAATTTTTGCCCTTTCGGGATCCGTGTTAAAATACTGCTTAACGCGTTGAATTCCCGTCCAGACGTTTTTATTTACCCAGCTGTTTACGCTTATGCCAAGCTCGTAAAAAAGCTGCGCAACACTTTTTTCGGCGGCAAGTGTGTGCTGAAGCGATGCCGAGTCCATAAGTGCCTCAACTTTACCCGACGGCAGGCGCGGCCAGCCAAGCTCATCGCACTTTTGTAAAATCTTTTCCGTGTGCCACCTTGCATCGCGCCCTGCAAAGTAATGTTCGGCAATAACAAAAATGTTTCCATCATTATCAAGCGCGTACCAATGACACGATAGCGGGTTAACGTACCCGGGGTCAATCGAAAGGCTTACATACCACTCGCGCGGAACGTCAAAGGGCTCGATAACGTGTACGCTTGCGTCAAATTCAGGATAAACCAGACCGCTATGCGATAAAAACTTGCCAAACTGCCTGCTTTGGCGCTCACTTTCGGGCAAAAGCTTTTCCATCATTTCAATCTCCTTTTGCGGCAAAAAGGGATTTTCACGCCACGAAATAGTGGTATACCACGCTTCAGGGTCGTTATTCTGGTTAAGATATATCTCATCGTGCACCCACGTAAGCCCCATAAGCGGCGTCATAGTACCCCAGATATCTCCCTCTCGGTCAATAACGCGCATACGGCATTCGTCATAGATATCCTTTGGCGGCTCCTCGTCAAACCATATCCAATCCTGACTTGTGCCCTGAAAGCGCTGCCGCCCCTGGTCACAGCTTTTAAAGCCGATAGTGCTTACTCCGCCAAAGACGTTTTTAACCAGAATAAAGTCAATAACACCCGAGCAGGGACTGTCTTTTTGCCCTTTGCGCATAACTATTTTTTCTATCCACGCTTTTGGAAGATAGGAAAGCAGCTTTTCCTGCGCAACGTCACGCTGAACCTCCTGCGTAAGCGAGACCACCCAGCCCTTTGTGCCTGAAGAAATTTTTCTAAACGGGTGTATTCCGCGCGCAAACCAAATTGCCTCAACGGCACCGCATTCCGTTTTGCCCGTTCGGTTTCCGCCAAAAACCCACCTATTACGCTTTTGCGAGGCATGGAATTCCATTTGTTTTTTGTGCACAACCTTGCCGTAATTGTAGCTTGCAAGCTTAAAAATTTCGGGCGACTGCGCCATTTTTTGCTCAATCTTCGCTACAACTTCTTTTTCGGTCAATCATTTCCCTCGCTTCCTCCAAAGTTATTTCCTCGTTTTCGCTTTGTGTCTGGCAAGAAGCATTTTCCAGCCACCACTTTATAGCGTTTAAATCCGGAGGAACGTCCTTTTTTGTTTTCTTTTTTATAACAAGCTCGTCAAGCACTTCTCCCTCAGGAGTTTTTTTGCCCTTGAACTCGGTGGTCTCCTCTTCGGCAACGTATCCGCAGGCGCGCTTGAAAAACGCCTTAATAACAAGCGCGTCCGAATTTTTCTTTTGCTCTACCGCATCTTTAAATTCTGCAAATTCACGCTTGTATTTTGCAAGCGTCTTTTGCGAAATACCGATAAATTCTGCAATATCTTTATCGTTAGCACCTGATAATGAAAGCATTTTTATCTTTTCAAGCTTAGGCGCAACGTTCCTTAAATAAAACTTACTCATATCTCCTCCGAAAAAAATACGGCAAAGAAAATCTTCTTCGCCGTGTTTTCATTTTAAGTATAACATCACTTTTAAAAAACAAATAACCTTATGTGACATAAAAAGTTATCTTTTTTTGTTGACACCTTTTTCTTTTTTTGTTATAATCGTTATTGCTAACTAAATATTTGTGGAGAGATGTCCGAGTGGTTTATGGAGCTGGTCTTGAAAACCAGTGATACCGAAAGGTACCGTAGGTTCGAATCCTATTCTCTCCGCCATTAACTTTGGAGACATACCCAAGCTTGGCCGAAGGGGCTCCCCTGCTAAGGGAGTAGATCGGGATACCGGTGCGAGAGTTCAAATCTCTCTGTCTCCGCCA
>JAZSMS010000061.1:0-11205 GCA_045536015.1 Clostridia bacterium | reverse complement strand
AAAGTATCATTTTACTTTAAAGGCAAACAAGAGCTTTGAAGAGCTTAATGCTTCTGATTATGACGGACTTATTCTTCCCGGCGGAACCGCACCTGAAAAAATTCGTCAAAACGAAAGCGCAATTAACGTAACCAGAGTAATTTTTGCTTCCGGAAAGCCTGTTTGCGCTATCTGTCACGGACCGCAAATTCTTATTACCGCAGGTGTATTTAAAGGAATGAGAGCAACCTGCTATCCCGGAATAAAGGATGATATTATCAACGCAGGTGCAATTTACGAAAATGCACCGGTTGTAGTTGATAAAAACCTTGTTACCTCGCGCCGTCCCGATGATCTTGCAGACTGGATGCGCGAATTTGTTAAGCTTTTAAAATAATTTTAAAATACAATTTATAAAGAAAGGAAAAAATAATTATGAGCTTTATGTTTAATCCCTTCCCCTATGACGATCCTAATGCAATTAACTATATTGCAAACGACGGAAGCATTGACCTTTCGCTTACTGCAAAAGGTAATTCACAAGTTGCCGCAATTCTTGCACAAAACGTTAAAAAAAATACCGTTATTGCTATCGATGGCTATACGACTGCCCCCTTTGATACAGTAAATTCACTTATTGCAAAAAACGTTGAATTTATCTCGGTTGCTTCAATTTACAAAACTGCAGAGGAGCTTCGCCAATTATTTGCCGATTATCTTCCCGTTGACAGAGTTAAGGACCCCGTTCTATTGTACGGGAAGCTCTTTAAAGACGGATATTTAGGTATTTTTGACGAAGAAAAGCTTGCCGCTGTTAAAGAAAAGCTTATTAATAAGGAAGGCAAGACCATTGTTCTTTACGGCAACGGTGCTCTTTCCGAGCCATTGTTTGATTTATCAGACGTTAAAATTTTTGTTGACGTAACACCCAAAAAGGCAGTTTTAAACGTTAAGTCAGGCACATACCGCAATTACGGCTCTGACGAGGATCTTCCCTACAAGGCTACAATGCGTCGCTGCTACTACGTTGACTTTGAGCTTGCTTTCTCACTTCGTTGCAAGCTTTTGGCTAACAAGCAGCTTGATTACTACATCTGCGGTGATGATCCTGATAGCCTTCAGATTCTTGAAGCCAAGGCACTTTTTGCACTTCTTTCGCGTGCACTTGATTACCCCGTACGTCAGCGTCCCGTTTATCTTGAGGGTGTTTGGGGCGGCTACCGCACAATGAAGCAGCGCGACCTTCCTAATGCTATGAAAAACTGTGCATGGATCTTTGATATGATTCCTATGGAAGTAAGCACAGTTATTAATATTGATAATAGAGAATTTGAATTCCCCTTCTATGCACTCGTAGCATCGTGCGGTGATAAGCTTTTAGGACAAAAATGCCTTGAGCAGTTCCACGGCTTCTTCCCCGTTCGCTTCAATTACGACGATACTTATCACGCATCGGGAAATATGTCAGTTCAGCTTCATCCCGGCGCAGAATACGTTATGACCAACCACAATGAGCTTGGCAGGCAGGACGAAAGCTACTATATTGTTGAGGTTGCTCAGGGTGCAAAAACCTATCTTGGCTTTAATAACGGTCAGGACCCCGACGAGTTTATCCGCGAGGTTAAGCGCAGCGAAATTGATCATCAGCCCGTTGACTATCAAAAATATATCCACGCTGTTGAAAGCAAGCCCGGCGTACAGGTAATGATTCCTGCCGGTACTATTCACGCATCGGGTCAAAACCAGCTTATTCTCGAAATCGGCTCGCTTACGGTTGGCTCGTACACCTATAAAATGTACGACTATCTCCGTAAGGACCTTGACGGAAATCCCCGCCCGATTCACACCTACTTCGGCGATATAAACCTTAACAGAAATATGACTGAGGACTACGTAGAAAAGCACCTTGTTAACGGCGGCTACCGCGTTGTTCGTGAAGACGAAGAAGGCAAAGAAATCGTAGTAGGCGAATGTGAACAGCTTTATTTCTCGCTTAGAAACCTTAAATTCGGTGATCGCTTTACCGACAACACCAACGACGATTTCCACGTGCTTGCTCTTGTTGACGGTGAAGACGTTACGGTTCGTTCAAAGAAAGATCCTTCGCTTAAATTTGATATGAAATATCTTGATATTGTTGTTATTCCTGCTGCATTTGGCGAATATGAATTTATAAACAACAAGCCCGGTACTTGGACAACAATTCACAAGACTATGCTTAAATAATATGAGCGATTGTATTTTAGCAATAGATGCAGGAGGTACCTTTTTAAAGGCGGCATTTTTTGACCTTGAGGTAGCACTTATCGAGGGCTCGCTTATGCAACAGGCGGTTAACTCAAACGGCGATATAAAGCAGGTAGAGCAAGCATATTCTCTCCTGCTCGGCGCCCTTAAAGAGTTTGCCGAAAAAAACAGCCTTAACGTTATAGGCATAAGCGTTGATACGCCCGGTCCGTTTGACTATAAAACAGGCACAAGCTTAATGAAGCACAAATATCAGGCATTATACGGTGTTTCGCTTATACCTTGGATTAACGAATTTTTTCCCGATACAAAAGTTTCATTTATCCACGACAGTACGGCATTTGCTTACGGTTGCATTTCTGAAAACGATAAAAATGCAGCATGCGCCATGCTTGGAACAGGGCTTGGATTTGCAGTAATAAAAGACGGGAAAATTTTACTTAACGAAATGGGTTCCTCCTTTTATTCGTTATATAAAACTCCGCTGCTTGACGGTATTGCCGAAGATTTTGTTTCGGCACGCGGCGTGGTTCGTTTGTATCGCGACCTTGGCGGCGACGCCGAAAACGCAAAACAAATTGCCGAGCGAGCCTTTAACGGTGAGGAACTTGCAATAAATGCTTTTAAAAAGCTTGGCTGCTTACTCGCTAAAGTTGTAAGCCCAACCTTTAACGAGCTTGGTACAGAGGTTTTGTTTATAGGCGGACAGGTTTCTAAATCGATAGATTTATTTAAAACCGAGTTAACCCTTGGTTTGGCAGATACGCCGATTAAAGAGATTCGGGTTCCTGATAATCTTGATTTAATTCATCTTTTAGGCGCAGTTAAATATTTTATTAAGGAGAAGGCGTAAGTCTTCTTCTTTTTTTGCTTGATAAACTTTGTGTTTTATTGTATAATTTTAGTATATAAATTTTTTAGGAGTTATTATGGATTTTTTAGAGCAGACCGTCCGTATTAATGACGAACAAGCACAGCAAAAAGACAAGTTAAAGCACAGTATTTTTTCGGCAGTTTTTACTTTCTCCCTTGCCTTTGCGCTTGTTTTGGCAATAAGCATTTTGTTTTCGCTTATTTTCTCTATTCCCGCCACTTTAAACGTTATCGGCACAATACTTTTTGGCGTGATAGCCGCAATTTCTTACTTTATTAAAGATTCGTGCAATATAGAATACGACTATCTCGTTGACGGCGAAGATAACACCTTAACCGTTGCAAAAATTAAAAATCTTGAAAAGAGAAAAGAAGTTTTAACAATAAAATTTGATGCCTTTAAGCGCATCGAGCCTTTTTCTAAAGAGCGCTTTGATGCTTTGCAGGCAAAAAAGCTTGATTTTTCGCTTAATGGTGACGACAAAAAATATATTTTATTTGCCGAACAAAATGGACAACTAGTTATCGTTCTTGAGCCTAATGAAGCTTTATTATCACTTATAAGAAAGGCTTTGCAATGATATATCTTGATAACAGTGCCACAACGCAAATTTTTCCTTGCGTAGCCGACGAAATTTGCACGCTTTCTAAGGATAGCTTTTATAATATTTCGTCCTCTTACTATAAAGCACTCGAAACCGAAAAGCTTTTTTTATCAGCTAAAAAGACGCTTGCTTCGTTTTTAGGTTGCCTTGACAAAGAAATAATTTTTACCTCAGGTGGAACGGAAAGCAATAACACGGCTCTTGCCTGCGCACAGCCAAATAGTGAGGTTATTGTTTCTTCTGTTGAGCACCACGCAATATTAAATTGCGAGCGCACTTTAAGAGATAAAAACGTTAAGTTTATCCTTTGCCCCGTCGACGAGACTGGCAAAGTTAACCCCGACGTTTTAGCGTCGCTTATAACCGAAAAGACTTCTTTAGTCAGCATAATGCACGTTAATAACGAAACGGGCGCAGTAAACGATATAGGCCTGCTTGCAAAAACCGTTAAGACGATAAATAAGAATATTCTCTTTCATTCTGACGGCGTTCAGGCATTTATGCACGTATGCACAAATATGAAAGAGTTGGGTGTTGATATGTATTCGGTCTCTGCACACAAGGTTCACGGGCCTAAAGGCGTAGGAGCCCTGTTTGTTAAAAGCGGAACACCGTTTAAAGCGTTTATTCAGGGCGGCGGTCAGCAAAACGATATGCGCTCGGGTACGGTAAACGTTCCGGGCTGCGTTGGCTTTGCGCGCGCCTTAGAAGAATTAAAAAGTGCAAACGAGTTTTCGTCGCACTTAAAACAAATAAAGCAAGAATACGTTAAGCAACTATCGCAATTAGATGACGTAAAATTCACCTTAGCTGATAGCGCACCTAATATTTTATCGGTTTGCATTAAAGGCGTACGCGCTTCGACTTTGCAAAACGCACTTGAAGAACACGTTTTAATAGGCAAAGGCTCTGCCTGCACAAGCCGTAACAGTAAAATCAGCCACGTGCTTTCAAGCATGAATATTCCTCTTGCACAAGCCGAGGCAACCGTCCGTTTAAGCTTTGGTGCTTTTAACACGATAGACGAGGTTGACTTTGCTTGCCAAAAGATAATAGAAGCCGCAACACATCTTCGCAGATTTAAACGAAAGTAGGATATTATGGAATACAAAAATATGATTATTGTAAAAGAGGGCGAAATTCACTTAAAAGGTCTTAACCGCCCTTTTTTTGAAAAAACACTTATTAAAAATATTAAAACGGCACTTCGCGATTTTCCTCAGGTTAAGGTAACTATAAGCCAAAGCCGAATTTTTGTTTATAACGTTGAGCCTAATGATTTAGACGAAGCACTTAAAAAGCTTTCATGCGTTTTTGGCATACACGGCTTATCCCCCGCGCGCGAGCTTGAAAAGAACCTTGATAAAATCGTTTTAAATGCTGTGGATATGCTTAAAGCTGCAGGCAAAACAAACTGTACCTTTAAGGTTAAGGCGCGCAGAAGCGATAAGACTTTTCCGATGGAATCGCCCGAGATTGCGGCAAAGGTTGGCGAAGGTATTTTGCTTGCCCTGCCTGATATGCGCGTTAATTTAAAAGAGCCCGAAATTTTACTTGAGGTTGAAATCCGCGAACACGCATACGTTTATTTTGAAGATATTTCGGCAGTTGGCGGCTTGCCTATCGGAACAAACGGTCGCGCCGCACTTTTATTATCGGGCGGAATTGACAGTCCCGTTGCAGGCTATATGATAGCAAAGCGCGGTGTTGCGCTTGACGGAATTCACTTTTATTCTTTCCCACACACAAGTGAGCGCGCCAAGGAAAAGGTTTATACTCTTGCGCAGGAAATGTGTGCTTTTGTTGGAACACTTTCGGTTTTTTGCGTGCCCTTTACGCAAATTCAAGAGCTTATCTATGATAAATGTCCCGACGAGTTTATGACGATTTTAACCCGCCGTTTTATGATGAAAATTTCGGAAAAAATCGCATATATGCGCTCGTGCGGTGCACTTGTAACGGGCGAAAGCATCGGTCAGGTAGCAAGTCAGACGATGGAAAGTCTTTTATCAACCGATTCGGCGGTATTCTTGCCTGTTTTTCGTCCCGTTATCGGTATGGATAAGCTTGAAATTATGGCCATTGCACGTCAGATCGGCACGTATGAAACTTCTATCCTGCCCTTTGAAGACAGCTGTACCGTATTTACTCCCCGCCACCCCGCAACAAGGCCAAAGCTTGATGCAGTTTTAGCGGCAGAGGCGCTTTTAGACGTTGACGCACTGGTAGAAGAAGCACTTACCCTTACCGAGCGTATTGACATTGACCAAAATGGCGTATTTAACACGCAAAAGCTTACAGATATGAAAATATATGCTGACTATATTGCAAACAAATAAATTAAAAAGCACGAAAAATTTCGTGCTTTTTTCATTTTTTGAATTTTTTCGGCATAGAATTCAACAAATAATTTGAGAGGATGAATTTTATGCAATTAGATTCTTTATTTTCTAACCAAAGCGATTTAAGCTCACTTCTATTTTTCTTTTTAATTTTACTTCTTTTGTTTGGTAACAACTGCACACTGGAAAATAATTCTTCACTGCTTTTTTTCTTTTTACTTATCATTTTGTTGTTTGGCTCTAATCAAAGCTGTGGTTGTGCACAAAACTCCTGTGGCTGCAATAACAGTTGCAATAACGGTTGCTCTAGTGGTTGCAATAATAATGCCTGCACAAATTCTTGCGGAACGTGCTAACAAATCTTTTTAATAGTTATACTTTCGTCCGTTTCATCAACGATATCGCAAAAGCCCTCGCGGCGCATTATTGAAACTATTCTTTGTATTTCATTGACAAATATCCGTCTGTCGTTAAAAAAAGATAGGCGGATATTTTCTTTTTCGCGCGCCTTACTTTTTGCACTGCTGACTGCCTTTAAAAAGTTTTCGCTCTTTCCGCGCGATAAATTTATAAGCGCTTCAAAATCATCAGCATACTTTTTTGCCTCGTCGGTTAAACAAAGATAGTTTTTAATAAGTTCAACCTGTTCCTGCTCTAAAAAAAGCTCGCATTTTTCGCTTATTTCAAGTGCTTTTTTAGTTAAGCGCGAAACCTTGTCTTTTCGCCTTTGAAAATTCTCTTCAAACGCTATACGCTTAATCTTTTCCTCTTTAATTTGAAGCAAAACCGTGTGAATATACTTTTTATTAAGCTCTTTGCACGCCTTTAGACGTCTTGCGCCAAAAATAAGGCGGTAGTCCTTTTCTATTTTTGCTACTCCTATCGGCTGAAGCAGGCCAAAGCGCGCAATACTCTTTTTTAATTGTGTTACGTCTTCAAAGCATTCATCGCACGCTATCTTTTTTATAGGAAGCTTTATATGTACTATATCCGCACGCATATTTTTCACCTCAAAAAAAAGAGTAACAAATTTTTTTGTCTGCGTAAAGCTGTTTTAGCAGGCAAAATTTTTCATTTAGCGTCACTTTTTTGTATTCTTTTTATAAATATTGCCTAAAAATAAAAAAGAGAGGCGAAAAGCCTCACTTTATAATATACGATTTATTTCTTCTTTAGTTGTATTTTTATCAATAACGGTAAAAGCCGCCGCACGAAGAAGTCTGTTCATTACCGAAAGGCCCTCGCCGCTTATATCAAGCCCCTGCGCTAAAACTACGTCAAAGCCCTCGCTATCAGCCCTACGCAAGAGTGCAAACAAATTTTTTGCCGCCAAGGCTTTATCGTTTTGCGCAAAAAAGCAATAATACATTTCGTCTTTTATATTTTTATCCTCTTGCCAAAGCAAAACGGGTTTTTTGCCCAAGCTTTTTATATAAGCATAGGCTTGCTTCGCAAACAAAATATCATCGTTTACAATTACTACTCGTGCTACGGGTGAATAGTGCTTATATTTCATTCCCGGACTTGCCGCCGCATCAACCTTGCCGTCGGCGAGTACCGATGGGTGTACCGTTACCTTTTTTAGCACCTGTGAAAGTTCCTCAAGAGTAACAAGTCCCGGGCGCAATAGCATTGCTTCGCTTTCGTTTATAGAAACAACCGTTGATTCAACTCCGCCCGAACATTCGCCGCCATCTAAAATAAGCGGAATTTTGCCGTTTAAATCTTCAAAAACGTGCTTTGCGCTTGTTGGCGACGGACGCGACGACGTGTTTGCGCTTGGTGCCGCTATCGGAACGCCTACTGCCGCTAAAAATTGCCTTGCCGCCGTTGATTCGGGAATTCTTACCCCTACAGTTTTTCCACCTGCAGTTACTTTATCAGGCACAATTTTACTTTTAGGCATAACAACCGTTATCGGTCCCGGCATAAACTTATTTATTACTTTTTTAGCATCGGGTAAAATTTCTTTAACAAGCGGCTCTATTGCACTTTTTTCTGCAACATGAACAATTAACGGGTTATCACTTGGTCTGCCCTTTGCTTCAAAAATCTTTTTAACTGCTTCTTCGTCAAGAGCGTTTGCACCAAGGCCGTAAACCGTTTCGGTAGGAAACGCAACTACGCCGCCTGATAAAATGATTTCCCTTGCTTTTTTAAGTGATTCTTCAGTTATAGGTAAAACCTCTGTTATCATAAAAGTTTTACAAGTCCTTCCATAGAAGAAAAATTATCCATTATAAACGCAACGTTATAATCTTCAATATGCATTTGCGCATCTGCACGCGCAAAGATGCTTATTCCGTCAAATTTTTCTCTTATCATATTTTCTTTTTCTTTAAGCTTTTGCATTATATGGGGATTAACCCTTATAACTGCCTTATCTCCCCCGTTTGCACGCCAAATGCGGTCAAGCTCCTGCAGAATGTTGTTTATTATAGTGTTTTCGCTTAGAATTCTTCCGTCGCCCTCGCAGTATGGGCAAGTTTGCTGAAGTGATTGCATAAGGCTAAGCCTTGTTTTTTTTCTGGTTAATTCAACAAGTCCAAGCGGTGCAAAGCCAATAATATTAGTCTTTATTTTATCGCCCTGCGAAGCCTCCTCAAGCGCTTTTAACACCGCCTCTCTGTCTTCGTCAGTCTCCATATCAATAAAATCAACAACTATTATTCCGCCTATCGCGCGAAGACGCAGCTGGCGCGCAATTTCCTTTGCGGCAAGAATATTAGTTTTTACTATGGTCTTGTTTAAATCATAATCGCCCGTAAACTTTCCGGTATTAACGTCTATTACCGTAAGCGCTTCGGTGCAGTCGATAACCAAGTATGCGCCGTTATCAAGCCAAACCTTGCGCTGAACAAGCTTTGCAAGCTTAGATTCAACCCCTGCTTCTAAAAACAGATTGCCTTCTTTTAAAATTATTTTCTCTTCTGCCCACGGTGCCATAACCGAAGCTATCTTTTTTGCCGTTTGAAACGTCTTTTTGTCGTTTACAACTATCTTGTCGATAGAAGCATCAAGATAATCACGCATAACGGTAAGTAAAAGACCGTCTTCACGGTACAAAATACCCTTGCCCGTTTTTTTGTTGATCTTGCTCCATTCTTCTTCTAAATACGCTATCTCGTTTGCAAGCTGTTCTCTTGTAGCATTTTGCGCCTCGGTACGCACTATGTATCCGTAATTTTTGTTTTTTAATTCTTCTACAGTTTCCTTTAAGCGCTTGCGTTCCTGCTCGGAGGTAATTTTTTTAGAAACGCCAACGTAGTCACTCTTTGGCATTAAAACAAGATTATGTCCCGGAATAGTAATTTCGGTAGTTACTCTTGCGCCCTTTACGCCCTGCGCCTCTTTTATAATCTGAACGATAAGCTCGTCACCTTTTTTTACAAGCTTTTTAATATCTTTTCCTTCGCAAATATCACCTGCAAACAAAAAGGCGTTTTTATCAAGTAAAACGTCAACAAACGCTGCCTGCATTCCCTGCACAACGTTATCGATGCTTCCGCGATATATGTTGCCAACACCGCCCTTAGCATCTGCCTGCTCGGTAAGCACGTACTCAAGCTCGCCCTTATTTAAAATAGCGGCGGTTGAATACGTATATCCTGCATGGATAAGAATTTCTTTCATACCTTCTCCTAAAGCGGCAACGTTAAATTGCCGTTATTAATTATAAAAATTGCCTCTCTGTAAATCTCTTTTGTGCAAATTCCCCTGCCCTGTAAAATTTCAGCAAGCTTATCTGCACGCAAGCTTTCGCTATTACTAAGCGAAAGCGTAGCCTTTATTTTTTCTCCGTCAAGTGCAAGCGAATGTATCATCTTGCGCACATTTACTTGTGCTAAACCCTTTTTTGTCTTTTTTTCTATTACTATTTCTTCACTTTGTAAAAGCTTTTCTATAGCCTCCTGCGCATTTTCGCCCGAAAATTCAAAGCTGTACTGTGCAAGTGCAATTACGCTTCCTACGTTTGGAAAATTGTCTTTAAGTTCTTCTGCCGCTAAAATTTCTACGCCCTTAGGCAAAACCTCGTTAAGACGGTTTTTAACATCAATGGGGTTTATATACTTGCTTGTCTGAATTTCCACGTATTCCCCACGCGAACAAACGCCAAGTGGCAAGGCAGTTGCAAAGCTAATAAGCAAGTGAGGATTATAACCCTTTGAGTATTCCATAGGAATTTTTGCTCTTCGAAGCGCGCGCTGAAATAAACGTTGAATATCAAGGTGCGAGATATATTTTATTTCTCTTCCGCGTGAAAATTTAAGTAAAATTCTCATTGCGCCTGCACCTCCTTTTTGCAAATGTTCATCATTCCGCAACCGGTACAGCCCTGACGGCAATCACGTGTTATCTGTTCGTTTTGCGCCTTTTTAAGCTCGTTTTTAAAATATTGCTTTGTTACTCCAACGTCAACCGTATCCCAAGGCAAAACTTCGTCCAAAGCATACTCACGCTTTGCGTAATCGTGCATATCAAGTCCGTTTTCCCTAAAAGCCTTTTCCCAGGCAGAAATATCAAAATGCTCGTTCCACGCGTCCATTTTAGCGCCGTTTTTCCAAGCCGAATAAAGCACGTTGCACATTTCTCTGCCGCCGCGCGCACAAGCAACCTCTAAAACCGAGGCGGTACTATCGTGATATTTATATTCAACACCGCGCATCTTTTTAATCATATCCGAAAGCACTCTCTGCTTTTGCTTAACCGATTCTTGATCGTCCTGATTTATCCACTGAAAAGGTGTAAACGGCTTTGGAATAAAAACAGAAGTGCTTACCGTTATGCGCATATTTTTAGTGTTACCATGAATTTCTCTATAAACGTCGGCGCATTTTTGTGCCAAATGTGCTATGCCCTCAATATCCTCCATTGTTTCAAACGGAAGCCCTATCATAAAGTAGAGCTTTATTGCAGTATATCCCGCTAAAAACGCACCGCGAACCGTGCGCAAAAGATCTTCTTCCGATACGTTTTTATTAATTATATTACGCATTCTTTGACTGCCCGCTTCGGGCGCAAAGGTAAGCGACGTCTTGCGCATTGACGTGCTTATTATATCGGGATTAAATGAGTCGATTCTAAGCGACGGAAGCGAAACGTCCATATGCTCGCCCGAAAATTCGCAATTAAGCATAGATACAAGCTTTTCTATCTGC
>JAZSMS010000102.1:0-20061 GCA_045536015.1 Clostridia bacterium | reverse complement strand
GCGCTTGTAATTCCGTTGCTTGTAAGCTCTTTCAGGCGTGCTGACGAGCTTGCTACCGCTATGGAGGCGCGTTGTTATTCCGGTGGCGAAGGAAGAACGCGTTTAAAGGTGCAAAAGTTTACTAAACGTGATGCGGTAGCGTTTGTTATCGTCGTTGCTTTTTGCGGCGTTATTTTGGCTGATAAGCTTGTGCTTGCACAAATTTTTCCGTTTTTAGCAGGTTAAAATGAAAGTTGCAATGTTAGTTGAATATGACGGCACTTGCTATGCAGGTTGGCAAAGGCAAAAAAATGCCGTAACGGTTCAGGAAAAAATTGAAGATGCTCTCGAAACGATAGGCAAGGGGCACGTAAACGTTTTTGGCGCGGGCAGAACCGATAGTGGTGTTCATGCACGCGGTCAATGCGCTCATTTTGAAATTGATGCTACTATCCCTGCCGAAAAATATATGTTTATATTAAATACTCTGCTTCCTGAAGATATTCGCATTACAAAGAGCTGGGAGGCAGACGAAGATTTTCATTGCCGCTTTTCTGCAAAGGGAAAAAGATATATCTACCGCATTTTTAATGCACAGTATTCTTCTGCTTTAATGGGAAGATTTACTTGCTTTGTTCCTGAAAAGCTTGACTTGCAAAAAATGCGCGATGCGTCGCAGCATATAAAAGGTACACACGATTTTGCTTCGTTTTGTGCCGCGGGTGGCAGTGCTAAAACAACTGTGCGCACTATTACAAGGCTTGATGTTGTAAAAAACGGTAATATTATAGAAATTATAGTAGAAGGCAACGGCTTTTTATATAATATGGTACGCATTATTGCAGGAACGCTAATTGAAGTCGGCAAAGGTAAGCGTACCATTCAAAGCGTTTTTGATGCCGTAGAGGGAAAGGATAGAACAAGCGCAGGTGCAACTGCTGATGCGCGCGGCTTGACAATGGACGAGGTATTCTATTAAGATGAAAAAGTATAGAGTGTTTTTTGAGTGGGGCTGTTACGACTGCTTGTGGGGTGATGGCGGTCCTGTAGATTATGAAAAAGCAGGAGTATCAAAGGAATTAGAAGAAATTTTAACCGAGCTTGGAAAAGAGTTTCAAACGGCACTTGACTGGGACTATCCACAAGGACCTTCGCCTTGGACAATCGAGCATAAAAAAGATTTTTTAAAGCGCCAACAGGCAGCCTTTGATAGATTAAAAGAAGAATTAAAAGATACTGCTGAATTAGAGTTTAAATAAAAAAACGACGCGTTTGCGTCGTTTTTTATATACATTATATACTGTTTTCTCCAAGCTCAATGCCTTTAAGCTTGCCAAAAAGGTGCATATCGGTAAAATCTTTTTGCCTTAAAACCTCGTATAACACTATCGCAACACTGTTGCAAAGGTTTAATGAGCGTGCTTCTTCTACCATAGGAATTCTGACACACGAGGAAAGATTCTCTTTTAGCAAATCTTCGGGCAAGCCCTTTGTTTCCTTGCCAAACACGATAAAGGATTCGTCAGGGTAAGAAACGTCAGAATAAACGTTTCCGCCCTTTGTAGTTGCATAAAAGAAGGTACCCTGCGGGTTTTTATCCTTAACCTCGGCAAAACTGTCGTAATACGTTATATCAAGCAAGTGCCAATAGTCAAGCCCTGCGCGTTTAAGCTTTTTGTCATCAAGTTCAAAGCCAAGAGGGCGGACAAGATGCAATCGAGCACCGCTTGCGGCGCAGGTTCTGGCAATATTGCCTGTGTTGTATGGAATTTCGGGTTCTACAAGTACAATGTTTATCATTTTATCGTTTCAAGAAAGCGACCAATGCGCTCCATAGCCTCGTTAATATTTTTTATAGAAGATGCGTATGAGCAACGTGCAAAACCTTCGCCACCTTCGCCAAATGCAGTTCCGGGAACTATAGCAACGTGCTGCTGCTCGAGTAGCTTTGTTGCAAAATCATCACAGGAAAGACCGCTTGAAGAAATGCTTGGAAAGATATAAAATGCGCCCTTTGGCTCAAAGCAGTTAAGACCAAGCGAATTAAGCTTTGAAAAGATAACTCTGCGGCGCATGTCGTAATCATCATGCATACGCGAAACGTCAGAAAAATTATCTTTAAGCGAAGATTCAAGGGCTTCTTCTGCCGCCGCCTGCGACATTGTAGAAGCGCACATAATAACGTACTGATGAATTTTGCGCATTTGCTCAAGAGCTTCTTTAGGTGCGCAAACAAAGCCTACGCGCCAGCCCGTCATAGCAAACGATTTTGAAAAGCCGTTTAAAACTATAGTGCGCTCACGCATACCTGAAATAGAAGCAATAGAAACGTGCTTAGTCGAATAAGTAAGCTCGGCATAAATTTCGTCAGAAATAACTATAAGGTCGTGCTTTTTGATGACCTTTGCAAGCTCTTCAAGGTCATTCTTTTCTAAAATAGCGCCCGTAGGGTTGTTGGGATAGGGCAGAATTATAGCCTTTGTTTTACTTGTTATGCTTGCTTCAATTTCTTCGGCAGTTATGCGAAAATCGTTTTCTGCCTTAACCTTAACGGGCTTTGGCACGCCGTGAACAAGCAATACGTTGGGCATGTACGAAACGTAGCTTGGGTCGGGGATAATAACCTCGTCACCGGGGCAAATGCACGCACGGAGCGATAAGTCAATAGCCTCCGATGCACCGACGGTAATTAAAATTTCGTCTTCGTAATTATATTCAAGCGAAAAACGCTGTTGCATATACTGGCTTATAAGCTTTCTAAGCTTGGGTGTGCCAGAGTTAGAGGTATAAGCAGTATGGCCGTTGCGGATAGATTCTACTGCGGCGTCACGTATATGCCAGGGTGTTATAAAGTCAGGCTCGCCAACGCCAAGAGAGATAGCGTCGGGTATTGTTTGTACGATGTCAAAAAATTTGCGTATTCCTGAGGGCTTAATTGACAAAACGTGACTAGATAATTTATCATTCCAATTCATCACGGTGATACAGCCTGCCTTAAATCATCTTTGTTAGCAAATGTGTTACCGTCTTGCTTATAGCGCTTTAAAATAAAGTGCGTAGCACAGCTTAAAACGTTATCCTGCACCGAAAGTCGCTCGGCAACAAATGATGCAACCTCGCGGATATTTTTGCCCTCAACAATAACCATAAGGTCAAAAGAGCCACTCATTAAATAGCACGATTTAACCTCGGGGAAAGAATAAATTCTGCGCGCAATGGCATCAAAGCCGCAATCGTGCTGAGGTGTAATTTTAACCTCGATAAGCGCACTTACGTCGTCAGAATTAACAAGCTCGGTGTTAATAATTGCGCCATATCCAATAATAACGCCCGAATTTTCAAGGCTTGCAATTTCGTCTTTAATTTCATCCTCGGTATTTCCAAGCATAACCGCAATATCGCTTGCGGCAAGATGTGCGTCAGAATGAAGTAATTCTAAAATTTTAAGTTGTAAATCACTCATAAAAAGTCCTCCGTTTATTTATTATTGTTTATCGCATCAAGTGCTCCGCCAAAAAGTGCGTTGCGAAGATGCGAAGTCATTAAAATTTTGCCTTCGTTTATTACAATGGCTTCGCAGGCAAACGAAGCAACAGTTTCGCTACCGGATAAGCGCGTTTCAAAAAACTCGTCCCATTTTGCCTTTAGGGCAGAATCAGAATACGTTTTGCCTTGTTGCTTTGCCGCTTTAACGTATGCATCATAGTCGTTAACGGTATCAATATATACCGTTGCAAGACTTAATTGTTCTATTATCAGAGTAACGTAAAAAACGTCGTCTTGCTTAGAAACATTTAAGATTTCAAACTTAAGATTTTTAAAAATCTTATCGTTTGCCTTACTTTGTTCAATTTCTGCCTTTAAATTTTCTTCGCTTTGAATAACCAGTGCGTTTGCGGCAGTATAGTCAAGTGAAGAAAGCGCGGTTAAATATGCTTCAACCGTGTTTTTGGCATTTGCCTTTGCGGGAGAGCATGAAACAAGAAAAAGCGAAACGATTATTAAAATGCAGGATAATACGCGTTTCATTTTGCACCGCCGAATTTTCCAAGCTTGCCCATTTTTCCGCCTGCGGAATTTGCGGCAAATTTCGAAATTATTTCGGAGTCAAATGCAAAATTGTTATTCTTTCTTGATTCAAATGCCTTTAATGCAAAGTCAATAAGCTTTTCGATAAGCTCCTCATAGCTTATGCCAAGGGGCTCCCAAAGATAAAAGGCAAATGATCCGGGGATAGTATTAATTTCGTTAACGTAAAGCGTTGATAAGTCGTTAGAGCAGATATAGTCAATGCGCACAACGCCTTTGCAGTCTAAAAGCTTAAAAATTTGTTTGGAATATTCTTGAATTTTTGCAGTCATTTCCTGGGGAATAGGCGCAGGAATTTTTCGTGCTAAAGCTTCCATGCTTGCTTGATTTTTTCCACCGTTTAAGTATTTATCCGAAAACGATAAAAACTCGTCGGCACCTGCGGGCATTTCACAAACCGAAGCCGAAACATCGTCACCAAAGCCAAGAGCTGAGCAGTTAATTTCCTTGGGTAAATCAATACCTTGCTCAACTAAAATGCGGTGGTCGTATTCGATTGCAACGTTAATTGCATCGATAAGCTCCTGCCTGTTATGAGCCTTGCTTATTCCTATACTTGAGCCTAAATTAGAAGGCTTTACAAACATTGGGTACGTTAGCTTTTCTTCGCAACGGTTAATTATAGCGTCGTTTTCCTTTTTCCATGCCTCGCGGTCAAAAAAGGTGTAAGGTAAAACGGGCAAGCCGTCACCAATAAATGCCGCCTTCATTAAAATTTTATCCATTCCTGCTGCCGAGCCTAAAACACCACTTGAGGTGTAGGGAATGCTTGCAAGCTCAAGCAAGCCCTGAAGTGAGCCGTCTTCGCCGTTTAAGCCGTGCATTGCCAAAATAGCAACGTCAACTTTTGCAAAAAAGGTGCTTTCTTTTTTGAATAAACCGTTTTTTGTGTTAAAACGGTATAATTGCTTTACTTTACTGTTTGCGGGAATATACACGCGCGTAATATCTTTATCGCCTTTATCAAAGGAAGAAAAGGCTTCTACGTGCGTTAATTTTTCGCCCGAAAACCAGTCGCCGTCACGCGTAATATAAACGGGAATAACGGTGTGCTTTTCTTTATTTATGTTTTGCATAAGCTGTTGGGCAGTAACGATAGAAACGTCGTGTTCAACCGTTTTGCCACCAAAGAAAACTGCTACGTTCATAAAAAACTCCTTTTATTCGTTAAAATTATCGGGTAAGTCGTTTTCAAATAATACAACGTCGCCAACTTGCGAAATTTTACCTAAGAGCTCGGTTGCTTCAAAAAGCGATGAAACAACGTAAACCTGTTTAAAATTACCAAGACCTTCTACAATCTTTTCGGTGCGTTTTTTGCCAACTAAAATGGCAATATCGGCACACTCGGCAATTTTTTTGCCAAGCTCAAAGTGATAGTAATCTAATTTATCGCCAAGCTCTACAAAACCGGGGGTTATAATAATTCGTCTGCCTAAAAAACTTTTAAGCACGTCAAGTGCGGCAGAAGCACCGTTTGGAGACGAATTAAATGCATCGTCAATAATAGTAATGGGTTTTTGCCTAACAATCTGTAAGCGGTGCTCAACAGGTTTTATTTTGCTTATTCCCCGAACGATTTGCTCGATTGAAAGACCTAACTTATATGCTGCTGCAGCCGCAACCAAAATGTTTGAAATATTGTGCTTGCCAAGCAGTGAGGTAGAACATTCTGCTATTTCGCCATCTGGGAAAACAAGTGAAAAAGCACTACCAGAGCAACCAACGGTAATATTCTCGGCACGAAGGGAATCAAAATCATTAAAGCCTGCGGTAAGCTTAACACATTCGGCTTTTTGATAAAGCGAAAGAATATCGTCGTTTGTCGAAGCAAAAACGGCAAAGGAATCTTTGTCAAGCGCTTCGATAAGCTCAAATTTGCCTTTTTTAACGCCCTCGATCGAACCAAAAGTATCGAGGTGCTGAGGACCGATAGATGTTATTATTGCTGCATCGGGATGAACGAATGAGCAGATTTCCTTAATATCACCAATATGGCGCGAACCCATTTCACAAATAAAAATTTCGTCATCGGGCTGAAGACGCTCGCGAATAACGCGAACAACACCTAAAGTTGTGTTGTAGCTAGAAGGGGGAGTAAGCACAGAATATTTTTCACTTAAAATAGTTGATAAAATAAATTTGGTGCTTGTTTTGCCGTAACTACCTGTAATTGCAATTATTTTTAAATCTTTACGGGCATCGAGCTTGCGCTTTGCATCTAGAACGTAAAACTTTGCAATAAGTGCCTCGATAGGCTTTGTAATAAGCGCGCTTATTAAAACGATAAGCGAAGCAAAAGGAATAAGCAAAACACATAAAAGTGATAAAAGTGTATCAACACAAAGAACTATCGCACTGCAGGATAAAAGCACAACAAGTGAAATTACAACAAACAAACGTTTAATTCTAGCTGTGTAAACAAGCGGCTTTTTTTGCTTTGCAGGTGAAACGAGTGTTTTAGGATGTAATATTCTATGAAAAAGATGCGGCATAAACTGAGAAATAAAGTATCCCTCAAGCTGAAGCATATGCACGTAATAGCGTGCAAAAATTACTGTAAGCGCACTAATGGTTAAAATAAGGGCGATTTTTGCCGCAAACGAATATGGTGAAGAAAACATCAATAAATACATAAAAGAATGCTCCGTTAATTAAAAAAGGTGTTGGCAATGGCAAGCGTTCGCGCGCTTTCTTCCAAAAACGCGTAATGAGTGCGCGATTTATAAACGATTTTTTTGCAGTCGGGAATTTGTGCTTCCATAATCTGCGCCATATAAAGAGGCGTCTCGGTATCGTTTTCGCCCCAAATTAAAAACGTAGGTGCCTTAATATCTTTTAAAAGCGGGGTAAGGTCTTCGTTTACGACTGCAGAAAAAGTAGCTTTCATTGCGGGCGAAAGGTTTTTATAGTCACTTGAACCCTTTCCCGAAGTAAATTTTTCAAGCTTTTTTGGCGCAAACATTTTTATAAGCTTTTTTGCAAGCTTGTATTTGTAAACCTTAAAGTAGTAGGAAAACGTGCGTTTTGGAAGTACACCCGCGGCACCGCAAAGCAAAAGCTTATCGATTTTTTCGGGATACTTTGCTGCTAAAATAATAGAAAGTCTGCAACCAAATGAATGAGCTAAAATACTTGTTTTTTGTATGTTGAGCTTATCTAATAAGGTTAAAACTATATTTGCATAGTCGTAAACGGTGATTTTTTTGCTTGGTTCGATTGACAGACCGTGACCGGGCATATCGGCAAGCGTTACGCGGAAGTTTTTTGCAAGCTCGCTAGCCATTTTATCAAACAACGTTATATCACAGCCCCAACCGTGCAAAATAAGTACGTCTTTGCCCTGACCAATCTGTTTATAATTTATGTCAAAGCCCGCGGCGTTAATTATCATAATTCCTCCAACCACATTATCATTGCCGCCTCACCGTCGGGATAATATCCGGGGCGAAGACCGCAAGAGGTAAAACCGAATTTTTTATAAAGTGCCTGTGCGGCAATGTTAGAAGCACGCACTTCAAGCGTAAGCGAGGTTATTTCAAGCTGTTTTGCAAGCGCAAGCATTTCTGTTAATAAAAACGAGCCTATGCCGCATTTTCGCCTGCAGGGGTCAACTGCAATATTTGTTATGTGACCTTCGTTTAATATTTTCCAAAAACCACCGTAAGCAACAACGTTTGATAAATCGTCTTGCACAATAAGGTAATGTGCAAGAGGGTTTGAAATTTCGTCTAAATAAGACTGTTTAGACCAAGGTGAAGAAAACGAAGCCTTTTCTATTTGATCAATTTGGTCTAAATGCTCTTTTTTAAGTGTGCTTATTTGCATATTCTCTCTCCGCCTGAGGTCTTCTTAAGTAAATTGCCGAAAGCTCCTCGGCAGAAACTTGTTTAGCGTTAAGCGCTAAATATGCTGCGGCAGAAGCACGGGTGTAAGCAAGGTGCGGCGGGGCAAAGGCAGCATTATCTCCCATAACGCTTAAAACATACTCTTTATTAACTTCTATTCCGTCGCCTACAAAAACAGTCTTTCTTCCGTTTAAAAAAGTACAAAGATCTTCAATACTGCAGGCAGAATAGTCAAAAATGCGTTCGGAATTCAAATATGCCGCGCAATAAACCTGACCGCGACGCGCATCCATAATAGGACAGATAATGTCCTGTGATAAAACGTTGGCACTAAGACAATCAAGTGTGTTTATTTGTACGCAAGGTTTAGAATTAGCATAAGCTAAACCTTTAATTGCGCAAACACCGATGCGCACGCCTGTAAACGAGCCGGGACCTGCACAAACCGCAAAAAGGTCAATTTGGTTAATATCGAGCTGTGCTTGGTTTAAAGCACTTTCAATCATAGGCATAATTGATTTTGAATGAACAAGGCCGTTGTTTATAACAACTTCGCTTTTAATTTCGTTTTCACAAAGAATTGCACACGAAGCAAAAATACTTGACGTGTCTACTGCAAGTATATTCATAATATTCCCTTCAAAACATCAAATTCATCCTCGATAATTGCGCGCCTGGAGTTATCCGAGGTTTTTTCAAGTGATATGGTAACAGTCTTTGGCGGCAGATAGGTTAAATGCTCACTCCATTCAACTGCGCAAATTGCATTTTTATCAAAGAAAAAATCGTCAAAGCCCATATCATAACATTCTTCTTCGGTAACGCGGTATAAATCAAAATGATAAAGCTCGCGAATGCCTGAATATTGGCACATTATCGTAAAGGTGGGGGAGGTAACGCGTGTTTTGATATTAAGCCCCAAAGCAAGACCTTTAACAAGCACGGTTTTTCCTGCACCAAGCTCACCGCGAAGTGCAAAAAAGCACCCTGTTTTTAAATTTTGAGCAATCTTTTTGCCAAGAAAAAGAGTATCTTCTTCGCAAGATAAATCAATATAGTATTTCATAGTAATATATTATAATATATTTATTCTAAAATCGCAACAACAAATGGTAATATTCGGTAGTTTTTTTTCATATTCTTCTATGTAATAAATGAATTTCGGAGGAAAAATATGAACGAATTAACAAACAACAGGGCAACAATGGCGCGAACGGGAATAAATATTGAAAACCGTGAAAGAGCTACAGTTATGGGGATTTTAAAAGTAGAAAGCTTTGACGAACACGAGGTTTGCGCGCATACGGAAAACAGTACGTTAACAGTATACGGCGAAAACCTGCATATTTTCAGGCTTGATTTAGATAACGGAATTTTGATTGTTAACGGCTTTATAACCGGATGCGAATATACCGATTTAAACACGAAAAGCGGATTTTTTTCTAAAATATTTAAGTAATTATGTTTGAAACTGCAAGGCAAATTCCGTTATTTTTAGCATTTTTATTACTTGGTGCAATTTTAGGTGCCGTGTACGACGTTTTATACGTTTTAAGACTTAAGCGCGGCTTTTTATGCGCGCTTGGCGACGCTTGCTTTTGCGTTTGTTTTTTTGTGCTTATGGCATTTTTTACGTATAAATTAAACTTTGGACAAATGCGTTTTTATTTTTTGCTTGGTGCTTTTTCGGGTTTTTTGCTTGAAAGAATAAGTATTGGATATTTTATAAAAATTTTTATAGACTTTTGGGCAAAAATTTTATATAATTTATCTGTATGTATAAAACGAAAATTAAAAGCAAAGGATAGGCACGATGGCAAAGAGCAAAAAGAAGAAAAAACCTAATAAATGGCGTGTTCTTACAAGTGTGTTGCTTGTGTTTATGCTTATTTCGTTTTGCATAACGTTTGTAAAGCAACAAATAGTTTTAAATAATCAACAAGAGCAAATTGCGCGAATGAAAGAAGAAAATGCTAAATTAGAAGAAGCATATCAGCGCAACATAAAAAACGTTGAGGATAAGACTACTCTCGAATACGTTGATAAATATATGCGCGAGCATTTTGGTATGATAGGCCAGGGCGATACGCGTATTGATATTGTGGAGGGCGAATGATCAAGGCTGTTATCGATATCGGCACAAATTCGGTTCGCTTGCTTGTTGCCGATAATAAAAAGGCAATTTTAAAAGAATTAAAAACCACGCGACTTGGCGAGGGTATTTGCAAATCTAATATTATGCTTGCCTCTGCTATGGCAAGAACTGCCGATGCAGTTGCCGAATTTGTTCAAAAAGCAAAAAAATTAGATAGCGAACAGATTTATATCTATGCAACCGCAATGGTACGCGAGTCTTCTAATAAAAACGAGTTTATTGAGCTTGTAAAAAAGCGTACGGGAATTTTGTTGGAAGTTATCTCGGGCGAGGTTGAAGCACAGATAGCGTATCTCGGCGCGGCAGAGGGCAAGGAAGGCTATGCCGTTATTGATATCGGTGGCGGCTCTACCGAGGTTGTTACGTTGCTTAACGATCAGTTTAATGCGCTTTCGCTTCGGGTTGGTTGCGTCAGGTTAAAAGAGTCGTTTTCAACAAATGATGGCAGGGTAGACGTAGAAATAGTTAAAAGCTATGCTAAAAAGCATTTTATACCTAAGTTTGAGTTTGCTTCAGCTGACGGTGTGCGCGGGCTTATAGGCGTTAGCGGAACGCCCACAACGCTTGCTGCGTTTGCGCAAAATATAAAAACCTATCTGCCACAAAAGGTGCAAGATTACGTTTTAACTATAGACAAGATAAAAGAACTTACCGCTTTGCTTGCAAATATGACAAACGAAGAACGCAAGAACTATTCGGGAGAATTTGAATCGCGTGCCGACATAATTGTGTTTGGCGCAGTGTTTCTTGAAGCGTTTATGGAATATTACGGCTTTGGTCAGATAATGGTAAGTGACCGTGATTCGTTAGAGGGGTTTTTGGAATATAAAGAAAAAACACGTTGAAAAACGTGTTTTTTTGTGTATAACCAACAAAAAATGCCTATTGTTTTTTATAAAAAATGAAGAGCCCCACCAAATCAGGCGGGGCATATATTAAACCATTTAATATAATTTTATTTTTTATTCGTTATTAAGTTTTAAGTAAATTGCGTTGTGCATTGGACTCACTCTTTCCTGTTTAAAGTTTGTGAATAAATTTCCTTTTAATCATAAAATCACAACCTTAAATAGAATTACTTTTTGCTGCCTCCGCAGCGAGAGAAAACATAGCGGATAAATACCATAATTTTCATCCTTTCTAAAGCAATTTGTCTTTTAAAACACTGCTCTAATGAAAATCACAACCTCCACGCCCTTTACAATTTTTTTGTTGCTTACGTTCTCGCAAGCTCTTTCTTTCTCTTTTTTCACCTTCATTATAACAGATAGAAAAAGGTTTGTCAATACCTAATTTAAAAAATTTTAATAATTTATTCATAAAAAAGCAACTAAAGTCTATAAAATCAGTAATATAGGGATATTTTGGCTAAAATTCGAGGTAAAAAAGGCAGTAAATTTAATAAAAAAGAATACTAAAAAATTTTTAGAAAAATAAAAAACAGTACAAAAATTTATACTGTCTTTTTTAAATTAAACGTTATATGACTTATCAATAGCCTTAAGCTCGTTAAATGTGTCAATTTCAACAATATCATCCTTTGAACATTCGCGTACGTAAACGTTATATTCTTTATTAAAGTCGATAAGTGGAACTTGATCCCAATAACGCTCTTTTCCACCGGGACGGTCAAACACTTCCTGAAGATGCGTTTTTAGCTTTTTTCCCGAGTCTTCATCCCAATACGAAATGCCAATTTCCTGATAACAGTTTGTTCCGCCGATTTCCTGTGAAATAATGCGGTCATCCTTGACTTTAAAGCACCAGTCGTCAGTACGGTCCATCTTGATACCTAAAAAGTTTGAAGAATAGCAATACTTTTTGATTATGTTGTGATTTGTAATTAAAAGGTCTGATTCAAGTACGTAAGCATTACAAAGCAAATCTTTTGCGCAAAGGGCAGAGGAGATATTATTTGATTCGTTATATTTAGGGTTTTCTAAAAACTTAATCATTGGATATTTGTAAAGTAATTGGTCGAATTGCTCGGCAAGATATCCGCGAACGATATAAATTTCTTCAATTTCTGCCTTCAAGCACGCGTCTAAAAGTCCATCTATAATACGCTTTCCGTTAACGCGTACCAATGGCTTAGGCGTGTTAAGCGTTATAGGAACTAATCTTGAACCAAAGCCTGCGGCAATAAAAATTGCGCGCTTAACGCGATAAGGCTCAAGTGCTAAAAGGCCCTTTTCGGTAATTTTGCCATTTTCGATATAACCAAGAGAAGTAAATTCGGAAATAATTTTGTTAATAGTTCCAAGCGAGATTCTTGTTGCTGATTCAAGATTGCGTTGAGAAAGACGCTCAGTAGCAGACGCAAGTGCTTCTAAAACTGCAAACTGTTTTTTTGTAAGAAGTTTTTGTGACATTTAATGCCTCCGTTAGTGTTTTACTTTTTTTCTAATAAAGGCCATAAGTGCCTTTAAAAGTACATTTATAATTAAAATTAAAAGTGAAACAAATGCCGCACGCTCAAGGTTAAGGTCGCGATATTGTGTTATCATAAGCGAAAGCGGGCGAGTGTCTGTAGAAAAAAGGAATGAAACTGCCGAAATGGTCATCATAGAGTTTACAAAAAAGTAAACAAACATTTCTCCCAAAGTGTACCAAACCTTTGGAAGAATAACGTCAAAAATTATTCTGATACGCTTAATACCTAAAATAAGACCGACATCTTCAAGATTTGAATTAACCTTTGCAAGCGTGTTACGCATCATTAAATAGGGCGAAGAAAAGAAGTGGATAGAGTTAACAAGAACCATTATAATAAGTGTTCCGTAAATTATACTGCCCTTAAAGAAAATAAGATATGATAATCCAAGTACAAGTCCGGGTATTGCCATCGAAGTTATTGACATAAGGTGCAAAATTTTACCCCAAAAGCCTTTAACGCGCGTTGTAAGGTACGAACAGGTAAACGCAACAATTGTGCCAAACAAAGCGGCAAGCGTTGATTGAAGTAACGAGTTTAATAAGCGCGTATCAGCACCGCCTTTAAAGGTTGAGATAACGTGCTTTAGTGTAGGTGTGAGATTAACAGGATATTTTGTTGCAAAGGCTTCAAGGCAGAATGAAAAAATAGGAAGTGCAATGATAACTGCCATTAAAGTGCAAAAAACGTATGCAAAGGTTTTGACTGTTTTGCTTTCTGTAGGAAGTACACTTTCGGTAACGTAAGAACCCTGCGAATTTTCGGGATTAAATAAATCAACCAAGAAGGCAACAAGCGCAGGAATAAGCAAAAATGCACCGATAACGCTTGCAGTATTATCAAGGTTAGAAACCTTATCAAACATTAAAGTTGAAAGTGTTTTTGTTTCTGCCGTGCCGATAGCGTAAGGTACACCGTAGTCGGTAATTATCATTGTAAAAACAGCAAAAAAGGCAGAAATAAGCGTCTTTTTCAAATAGGGTAGGGTAATACCAAAAAACCTTGCGTAAGGCGGTATACCAAGCACGTTTGCGGCTTTGTAGGGATTTGCGTCCTCGTACTTTAAAATGCTTACAAACATTAAAAATGCAACGGGAAACGAATACATTACCGAGCCTGCAACTATGCCCCAAAATCCGTAAATGCTTATATCAATGCCCAAAAGATTTGTTATAATACCGTTGTTACCCAAAAGGGAGCGAAGACCAAATGCGTGCGAAATTGACGGAATAAGCATAGGTAAGACAAAGAGTGTAGAAAAGAATTCTCTGCCGCGAGTAAAGACACGTTCTATGCAAAATGCCGCCGCAAGTGCAAGCAAAACTGAAATAACGGTAGAGGTTAACGAGGTTGTAAGCGAATTGACAATTGCCGTAGGAAATAACGGATTATTTATAACTTCCCAAAAGCCCTCCGGCGTTATGCGCGTAAACATCGAAATAATTGGCAAAAGTACGCAAACAACGAAAAAAGCTGCAACGGATATATTTATTATTGTTATAGAAAGTTTCTTTTTCATAGCCGTCATTTTGCGCTTGTAAAGCGTGCAAGCGAATCAACCTTTGCCTGAATATTATCAAGCACAAAGGTTTTAACGTAATCGTTTGCGGGGTTTTTAAATATGTTGTCGGGGGTATCAAGCTGGCTTATCTGACCGTGGTCCATTATCATAATTCTGTCCGAAAGCGCAAAGGCTTCTTCTTGGTCGTGTGTAACATAAATCATTGTAGTGCCAAAGTTTTTTTGAATTTCTTTTAACTCTTTGCGCATTGAAAGGCGAGTGGCAACGTCAAGTGCAGACATAGGCTCGTCAAGTAAGATAATTTCGGGGTTAAGTGCGAGAGTACGCGCAATAGCAACTCTTTGCTGCTGACCGCCCGATAAATTTGCGGGCATTTTGTTTGTGTGGTCTTTTAGGCCTACCGCCTCAAGCATTTTAAGCGCAATTTCGCGTGAGTTCTCTTTTGTATCCTTTCGGAATTTTAAGGCGTATTCAACGTTTTTTAAAACGTTCATATTTTCAAACAGAGCATAGTTTTGAAAAACTATTCCCATATTACGCTTATCGGGCGAAAAATTTGTTATATCAACGCCGTCTTTTTCAATTTTTCCGCTATCGGCATCCAATAAACCGATAAGAATTCTTAAAAGTGTAGTTTTGCCGCAACCCGAAGGACCTAAAAGCGATAAAAATTCGCCTTCTTTTACTTCAAAAGAAATATTTTTAAGTACGTCGCTTTGCTTGTTATACGCCTTTGAAATATTCGAAATTACAAGTTTGTTTACGCAAAAGTCCATTTTTTTAATAATCTTTCCTTTTCTGTAATGGTGCTGTTTGACATATCGCCGTATGCAATATTTTTTGGGAAGCCCTTAACTTCGGGAAGGTGATCTTTAAATATCTGCTCGGGGTTAAAAAGGTCGTTATTTTCTTTTACAAGAGTAGTTGATAAAAAGTTAAATACTTCGGTAACACTTGCGCGAACCTCTTCTTTTTTAACGATAGCGTTGCCATACATACTGAATGGTGAACCGTCCTCAAAGAAAATTATTTCAAGGTCAACGCCGTTGTTTTTTTCAACTACTGCTTGTGCGGTCATACCAAGACCGATAGCAACTTCGCCCTGAACTATTGCGTTAACGGGACCAGAACCTGAGGAGGTGTATTGCCAAATATTTGCAGTAAGCTTGCTAAAATAGTCAAAGGCTTCTGATTCGCCCCACTGATTTACTAACTGACGAAGGAACATATATCCTGTTCCTGACGAAGCGGGATTTGGCATAGCTATAAGCTTTTTATATTTTGCATCAAGAAGATCATTGTAGCTTTTAGGTGCTTCTAAATTATTTTGCGCAAGAATGGTTTTGTTAACGATAATACATCCACCGTTTCTAAGCTCGGGCGAATATTTTTTGCTTGCAGGAACAATATCGTCAAGGAAAGGTGAAAAATCAAAGTCGGTAAGCTCTACTAAAACGTCCTCGCACATATCAAGATATGAATATTCTTGTGAAAGAATGATATCACATTCGCTTAATGCGCCTTCTTCTTTAATTTTAGCGGCAATAGTGCTGCTTGACATATATTCAAGTGTTATATCATAATCGGGAAACTGTTCTTCTAAGCGGGCAAGATAATGCTCGTTTTTGTAATCTTCACCGCTGGTCCAGATAACAATTTTTTCTTTTCCGCCGGTGCAGCCTGTAAAAAGACAACCGATAGCAACGATTAAAATAAGTGTTAAGGATATAAGTTTTTTCATAGTAAAAATCTCCTTTTTTAAATCAAAAATAAAGGGTTTTCAAAACAAAAGCGTTCAAAAACGATAATAGTATATATCTTTTATGAACAATTGTCAATAAAAAATGCGCCTTGAAAAAGGCGCGTTTTTTATTTGCATATTTCTTCAATAACTGATAGAATTTTGCTTATTAGTTTAGTATCTAAATCATTAAAATTATTAATTTTTATCGGTTTACCGCTTAAGCATCGCAAAAAGGTTGCCGCCGCGGCAAAGCGTCCGTAATCAAGGGATAAATGAAAGCCGTCTCGGTTTAATGAAATTCCACCGTTTTTAAAATCAAACTCCGAAACGGTATCTCTTAAGGTCTGAATAACGGTTCCGCAGGGAATAATAGGTGCGTCAATAACTATTGAAGCCATTTCACTCGCGTCGACAATGCGCCTGAACATTTCGTGCTGATTGCGGTCATAGCGTTCAAAATGAGGGCGGTTAAAGTCCTTTTCGTAAGCCCAGGTTTGATGAAAATAAATTTTTGCACTAGGCTGCTTTTTGCGGATAAGGTCTGCAAGGTTTTGTAAGTGGGGGAAGTATGTTTTTGGTACGCCTGAAAAATGCGATGCTTGCTGAAGTGTAATGATATCAAAGGTGTCTGATTCCAAAATTTCTAAAAGTGAAACCTTTATATCAAGTGTAACTCCGTTTTTTTCTAAGGTAAGCTCTTTTGCGTTTTCTTTTGCAAAATCCCAATGTTGCTTTAAGGAACAACCGCCAAAATAGAGATTTGTAGTTTCAAGCTCAAATCCTGTTTTTTTTGCAAGCTCGTGCAAATATCTTTGTGCATCCTGCGAAAAACTGTTACCAACTGAAAGCAGCTTCATAATTACCTCTTATATATTGTTTAAATTTATTGGTTGTTATGCGATATATTATAGTATTTAGAATATTTAAAGTCAATTAAAAAAGCGTAACTTGAGTAGATACTACTGTTTTTTCATTTGTCTTATAAACAGTAATACCGCCAAAGCAAAAAGAATAACTGCGTATCCAAGCACCCAATATAAGTGGGGAAAAATATCGCTATAATTTCCTAAAATCACAGCCCGTTCTAATTCAACTGCGTGAACAAAGGGGAGGGCGTAGGAAATCTTTTTAAAAGCGCCGCCGACAAGCTCAAGGTCAAACCATATTCCCGAAAGCCAGGCAGAAACGTTGGTAAGCAACGCACCACAAATTCCGCCAACCTGCTTATCTGTTAAAATGCTTCCAAATAAAAGCCCAAGAGCAACGTAGATAAACGAAATGGGAATTATAAAAAGTATTGCCCAAATTATATTAACGGTAAAGTTAAGCCCAAGACAAATTGCCGCAATATAGCAGATGATACACTGCAAAACAGAAATTGGAATAATGGGCAGAGTGTAGCCTAAAATAAAATCGATGGGGGTAAGTGGTGTTGTATATAATCGCTGGAGAAGTGAACTTTCGCGATCTTTTGAAATAATGTTTGCAGAAAAAAGCGTCATAAACGAAAGACCAAAAACACTTATGCCGGGAGATAAATGTTCAATTTTAAAGAGCGCCACAGGAATATTTGCCTGTATAGCACTAAGTAATAAAATTAATACAAGCGGAAATCCAAGACCAAAGAACAACGTTAATGGGTCACGCAAAATTTCTTTTGTGTTTCGGTCTGCAAATGTTAACATCTTCATTATTTTGCCTCCTTTACAATTTGGATAAAGGCTTGTTCAAAATTATCCGTGCCGGCAATTTCTTTAATCTTTTGAGAGGTGTCGCAAATAATAAGCTTGCCGTCTTTCATAATGGCAATACGGTCAGAAAGCGCTTCGGCTTCTTCCATATAGTGCGTTGTTAAAATAATAGTAACCTTGCCCTTAAGTGCGCGGATAATATCCCAAAGGTCGCTTCGCGCAAGCACGTCAAGCCCCAAAGTAGGCTCGTCAAGGAAAAGAATTTGAGGCTCGCTAATAAGCGCCATTGCAATGCTTAATCTGCGTTGCCAACCGCCTGATAATTTACCTGCTTTTTTGTTAATTACTGAATCAAGACCTAAAAGAACAGTCAGCTCGCTTATTTTTTTGTGTTGTTTTTCTTTTGGAAAGCCGTAAACTCCCGAGATAAGCTCAAGATTTTCTTTAACGGATAAACCCCGCGCAATAGCTGTTTCTTGCGGAGAAACGGCAATAAGCTTTTTTACTTCGCCGGCTTCTAAACAAACGCTCTTTCCGTTTAAATAAGCATCTCCGCTTGTTGGCTGAGTTAGGCACGAAAGCATTTTGATCGTGGTTGTTTTTCCCGCACCATTTACGCCAAGCAAAGAGAATAATTCGCCCTTAAAAACGGTAAGTGAAAGATTATCAACGGCAATAACGTCTTTATACTTTTTTGTTAAATTTTCAATTTTTATCGCTTCCATAAATTACTCCGTTTCGTACTGTTTTTTTAAGCCTAAATAAACGTCGGTAAGCATTTTGCTAACAAGCTCCCAATCAAGATTTAAAAATTCGGTTGCAAACATAGTTGCAATTCCGTGAACGTAGGCCCACGTTTCAAGATGAAATAGTCTGGCGTCTTCGGGATTAAGCCCGGTGTTCTTGCCTATAATAGAAACCATATTATCAAAATGTTCCGAATCTTCGGGCAATGGTTCTTGTGAGCGGTCGCGCATATATAAAAGCTTAAACAGTTCTTTTTCTTCTTTTGCAAACCTTATATATGCCATGCCGCTTGCCTTGTAGGTGGGGTATTCGCCACGCTTGACTTCTCGGTTTATATATTCCTGATATAAAGAGTGAGCCTTTTTTACAACTGCAAGACGTAACTCGTCCATTGTGGCAAAATTAGAAAAAATAGGCTGAGTAGAACAGTTTAGTGCCGAAGCAATATTTCTTGCATTAAGTGCCTGAGCGCCGCTACTGCGAACAACGTTAACTGCGGTAGAAATAATTTCTTCTTTTGTTGTTTTTAACTTTGGTGGCATTTTTATCCTCCTTAATTAAAATGTGTTCTGAATATTTTTAATAATATAACAAGCGTTATATATCAAATGTTATTTTAACATTAAAAAAATAAAAAGTCAAGGGGAAATGGGGGGGAAATACCGCTAAAAACAGTACACTGTACTGTTTTATTAACGCGGCATTCCCACTTTGGCTTCAAGTCCCGCGTCAGCACAAATTCCGCTTAAGCGCTTTTAGCAAAGCGAAAAGCTGAATCACTCCATTGTGCTTCCTTTTCCCCTAAAAGCAATTCTGCTTTTTGGGGACCCCGTTTTATTGTTTTTCTAAAAAACAAAAAAGAACACATAAAGTGTTCTCTTTTTGTTTGGTGCACCTGAGCATTCTATAATCGAACCGTTTACCTCTTTAAGAGTCACGGTTTTGCTTGCTTCCTTATAATTAAATGTTATGACCAATTTGTCGTCGTAAAGATATACGGCGTTTACAAAAATGTCAATCAGTCTCTGTTTGTGTTCTTTCGTTTCCAAGCTCATATTCTGAATATGCCTGAGCCATAATACTAAGCCCTCTTTTGTAATAGTGGGCTTCTTCATTTCTTCCTTGATAAGCTTTAGTTTAATCTCATCTCTTGTCTGCTCCAACTCAATCATTCTTTGTTTTGTAGTCGGAGTTATAATTCCTTCTTCTATTGCTCTGAGTAGATTGTTAAGTGCGTTCTCCGTTTCACTAAGCCGTTGTTTAAGTAGTTGTATTGCGGGATTTTCTTTCTTTGCATTTCTAAACACAATACTTGCAATGTCCTCAATAACATTATCGTCAATCATCATCTCATGTGTGTGCTTAACAACAATGTCTTCAATCCATTCTTTTTTAACCGTCTTTTTATCGCAGGTATGTTTGTATTTAGCGTTGTTGCATTTGTAATAGCGGTGAACTGTACCATTTCGTGCAGTTCCGCTTTCACCGGTCATATACACGCCGCATTTACCGCAAAATAGCTTTGTTGTTAGTAAGTAATCGTCTTCGGCTTTATGTCTTGCTGTTGCTCTCTTATTCTTCGCACGCTCACGCTGCACCTTGTCAAATAATGCTTGGGGTACTATCCTCGGTATGCCCTTTGGGTTAACAATATCTCGGAACTTGTATTCACCGATATACCGTCGGTTTTTTAGCATATCCGTTACGATGTTAATGGTTATTTTCGTTCCATGAGAAGTGGTAACACCTTTTGCATTTAGCATTTCCACAATCTCTTTTATTGTTTTACCATCCGCGTATGCTTGGAAAGCAGCAACCACATAGGGTGCTTTAACAGGATCCACCTCAAACA
>JAZSMS010000040.1:0-11668 GCA_045536015.1 Clostridia bacterium | reverse complement strand
CCTAAATAAGTGTCGGCAATTACTCGCGCAACGGGCATAATTTCTTTATATTCGCAAAAAGGATTGATTTTATCCTGCGAAGGTGGAAGAACGTATTCTCCGCCGGGAAGAACGGTGCGCTTACTGCTCATAAGTGAATTTACATGCCTTGCGGCATCGAGAATTTTGCCGGAGCTGTCACAAAAAATTATGTTGCTGTGCTTGCCCATAATTTCTAAAATAAGCTTTTTTTCTTCGTGATCGTTAAAATCGTTTAAAGTATCGAATTTAATTTCAACAATTCGCTCGTTACCGTATTGCAAAAAGGACGCAATTCTTGAACCCGTTAAATGCTTGCGCAAAAGCATACAAAACGAGGAGGGAACAGGCGGGTTTTGCTTAGAAATTTCGGTTAAGCAAAGACGCGCATAGCCTGCCGAGGACGATAATAGTAATTTGTAATTCTGACCGTTATTGCGCGCGAAAATAAAGATTTCGTCACGCTCGGGTTGATTTATCTTATCAATACGCGCACCTGATAAAACGTTATTAAGTTCGTGTACCATCGCGCCGATGGTAAAACCGTCCATTGGCATAGTAAAAACTCCTTTTTTGTTTTAATTATTCTACCATAAAACGTTTAAAAGACAATAGATTATTTAAAATTTTGTTAAAAATAACTAAAAAATTACCCATTTTTGCGTATTTTTGGCAAATTATATATAATAATGATTGCAAAAAAAAATTGCTTATGATATAATAACTCACGATTGTTATTGATAATTTACTTGGAGGTAAATATTTATGAGCACCATGGTTAAAAATGAAAAAAATCAAGCAGTACTTTCTTTTGAAATCAGCAAAGAAAAGATGGATGCTGCAACACAAGCAGCCTTTGAAAAGAATCGTTCAAGATATGCGGTTCCCGGCTTCAGAAAGGGTAAGGCCCCCAGAAAGATGATCGAGCAGTATTACGGCGCAGGCGTTTTCTTTGAGGATGCGTTTAATAACGTTTTCCCTGAAGCTTATGCTGAGGCAGTTAAAGAGCACGCTTTAGAGCCCGTTGATCAGCCCGAAATCGATCTTGAAGATATTTTAGATGACGGCACAGTTAAGGTTAAAGCAACCGTTACTTTAATGCCTGAAGTTAAATTAGGCAAATATGAAGGTATAAAGGTTGATCTTGTTGAGTATAATGTAACCGATGAAGAAGTTGATCACGAGGTTCAGCACGCACTTGACCGCGCTTCGCGCCTTGTTGACGTAGAGGATCGCGCTGTAAAAGACGGTGACACCGTTGGACTTAACTATTCAGGCAGCATCGACGGCGTTAAGTTTGAAGGCGGCACTGCCGAAAATCAGACGCTTGTTATTGGTTCGGGCAGCTTTATTCCCGGCTTTGAAGAGCAGCTGATTGGTATGGCTATCGGCGAAGAAAAGGCACTTAACGTTAAGTTCCCCGAAGAGTATCATGCCGAAGAATTAAAGGGCAAGGATGCTGTTTTTGAGGTTAAGGTTCTTTCTATTAAAGAAAAACAGGTTCCCGCTCTTGATGATGAATTTGCTAAAGACGTTTCGGAATTTGATACTTTAGATGAATATAAAGCAGATATTAAGGCAAGACTTGAAAAGAACAAAGCTTCTCAGGCAGAAACCGAAATGGAAAACAAGCGTGTTGAAGCTATTGCTGACGCAGCTGAAGTTGAAATTCCCGATTGTATGGTTGAACAGCAGATTGACCAGCAAATTCGCGATATGGAAATGCGCTTAAGCTATCAGGGCCTTAAGTTTGAAGATTATCTTAAGTACACCGGTATGACTATTGCACAAATGCGCGATATGTACCGCGAAAATGCAAAGAAGACGGTAAAAATTCGTCTTGTTTTAGCAGAGATAATCAAGGCAGAGGCGATCGAGGCAACTGAAGAAGAAATTGCTGCAGAGATCGATAAGTATGCTGCAAACTACGGCGAAAATGCTGATAAGTTTAAAGAGACTATTACAGATGATCAAAAGGATTACTTTAAAGAGGTTGTTGTTATGAACAAGACCTTAGAGCTTTTAAAAGAAAAGAATCCTGCTAAAAAGGCTGTAAAGAAGTCGACTGCTAAAAAGGCTGCAGAAGGCGAAAAGGCAGAGAAGAAGCCTGCTGCTAAAAAGGCAGCTGCAGAAGGCGAAAAGAAGCCCGCTGCAAAAAAGACTACTGCAAAAAAGACCACTAAAGCTGAAGAAAAATAATTATTTGGAGGAAACGTAATGAGTTTTGTTCCCTTTGTTGTAGAGCAAGACGGACGCGGCGAAAGAAGCTATGATATATATTCGCGTTTGCTTAAAGACCGTATAATCTTTTTAAGCGGCGAAATTAATGACGCGGTTGCAAATACCGTTGTTGCACAGCTTTTGTTTTTAGAAGCCGACGATTCGGAAAAGGATATAATGCTTTATATAAATTCGCCCGGCGGCAGTGTTACTGCAGGTATGGCAATTTATGATACAATAAATTATATCAAGCCCGACGTATGCACTATTTGTATAGGTATGGCGGCTTCGATGGCGGCAGTATTGCTTTCTTCGGGTGCAAAGGGCAAAAGAATTGCTCTTCCTAACAGTGAAGTTATGATTCATCAGGCACTTGGCGGAGCGCAGGGACAGACTACTGACGTTATTATCCATGCCGAACAGCTTTTAAAATGCAAAAATAAGCTTAATAAAATTCTTGCACAAAATACCGGAAAAACCTTTGAAGAGGTTGAAAAGGACTGCGAACGCGATCATTTTATGGATGCACAGCAGGCCCTTGAATACGGTATAATCGACTCGATTTATTCAAAACGACAGTAAGGAGAATTTGATGGAAGATATAAGGTGTGTGTTTTGCGGACGCACTCCTGCTCAGGCAGGAATGTCGTTTGTTTCAGGCCCTCCCGGTGTTTTTATTTGTGAAGACTGCGTTAATGATTGCCTTGAATCGCTTGAAGATGAGCGCAAGGCAAGCTTAGCGGGTGATACTATTGATTTGCCTACTCCTAAAGAGATTAAAAACGTACTTGATCAATACGTTATTGGTCAGGATAGGGCAAAAATGGCCCTTTCGGTAAGCGTGTATAATCACTATAAGCGCATAAATGCAAAGCTTTTGGGACAAAAAAGCGACGTTGAAATTCAAAAAAGTAACATTTTGCTTATTGGTCCTACCGGAACGGGAAAAACCTATCTTGCGCAAACGCTTGCTAAAATTTTAAAGGTTCCGTTTGCTATTGCAGATGCTACAACCATAACTGAGGCAGGCTACGTTGGTGATGACGTTGAAAATATTTTGCTTCGTCTTATTCAAGCAGCAGATTACGACGTTGAAAAGGCAGAGCGCGGTATTATTTATATTGATGAAATAGATAAAATCGCACGCAGAAGCGAAAACCCGTCAATAACACGTGATGTTTCAGGTGAGGGCGTTCAACAATCGCTTTTAAAAATTTTAGAAGGTACAGTTTCTAACGTTCCTCCCACGGGCGGAAGAAAGCATCCGCATCAAGAATTTATTCAAATTGATACCACTAACATTTTGTTTATCTGTGGCGGAGCTTTTGACGGACTTGAAAAAATTATCAAGCGCCGTGCGGGCAAAACTGTTGTTGGCTTTGGATCTGAAATTAATAGCGTTATGCAATCGGATGACCTTGGTAAAATTTTTGAAGAGGTCACTCCTTACGATTTACAAAAGTTTGGACTTATTCCCGAGCTTATCGGTCGCTTGGCACAAACTGTTTCACTTCAGGCTCTTGATGAGAATATGCTTGTTGACATTCTTCAAAAGCCTAAAAATGCTCTTACAAAGCAGTACACCGAACTGCTTAAAATGGATGGTGTGCGTCTTGAATTTACTGAGGATGCACTTAAAGAAATTGCTAAAAAGGCAATCGAACTTAAAACGGGTGCTCGCGGATTGCGTAGCGTAATAGAAGGCGTTATGATGGAAGTTATGTATGAAGTTCCATCGCTTAAAAATGTTGAAAAATGTGTTGTAACGGGCGATACTATTGCAAAAAAAGAAAAAGTTCAGCTTGTTTTTAAACAGGAAAGAATAGCAGAATAAAATTAAACCTTCAGCGTTTGCTGAAGGTTTTTTGTTGCTTATTTTATAACCCAAGTCTTGATTTTAATTGCTCAAGAGGCATATAGCCAAGTGTTTGCGCTTTTAATTCGCCGTCTTTAAAAAGTAAAAATGCAGGTATTGAAGAAATACCATATTCTATTGCAAGCTGCTGCTCATTGTCAACGTTTACCTTTACTATTTTAATGTTAGGCATTTTTTCTTCCATTTCTTCTAAGACCTCGGCCATCATTTGACAGGGACCGCACCAGGGTGCCCAGAAATCAACCAAAACTTCTCCGGAAGCAATTTCAGCTTTAAAATTGTTTTTATCAGCGTGTACCATAAAATTAAACACCTACTTTTCTTTGTAATATAGCATACAGTGACAGTATCCCTCAAAATCGGGATCGTTAATTTTTTGGCGAAAATCAGTACAGATGCACTTTGTATCTTCGCTTTTTCCCATAACGCAGGGACAATAGCCACCTTTAGCTTTAAGGCCTGCCAAAACTGTATCTACAATTTTTTTATTTTCGTTATATCGAACTTTCATCTAAACTCTCTTCTATTTCTTCAGTTTCTTCTATAGCTTCGTCAAAATCGCTTTCCGGAAGAGAAATACCGGTTTTTTTGCTTAATTCGGATATAATCTCGTCCATACGTTTTTCACACTGCTCGTCCGACCATTCGTTTTCGTCTGCATTTTGTTCGGCTAAAAGCTGTTTAAGTGCAAGATAGAGCAATAAAAATTGATCTTTTTCGTCACCGGGCTCGGCTTTTATCCATTGTTGACGATAAATTTCAAGCTCGTGGTCTTCTGCACGCACTTCAAAATCTTCGCGGCTTAATAAGCCTTGAAAGTTACCAAAATTCTCGCGCGTGTCAACGTCTGGAACGGCTTCTTTTTTTGCAGTTTTTATTGAGGTAACAATAAGAGCAATTATCGCAAAAATAACAAGTGCAAAAATAACTACAATGTGAATGGGAACAAATAAACCAAATATAACCATAATAATCTCTCCTTTTTTAGTATTATAACAAATAACTATATTTGATGCAAATATATTCTTGAAACTTTTATAAAAAAATGGTAAAATTATATTTAGTTTTGGAGGAATATTATGTTTAAAGAAGTTTTTGCGTTTGGTGAAGCCCAAAAAAGTGAATTTTATTTTGACGAAGTTCTTTCGCTTCAGGATATTTTACGTGAAAAATACTCGGAAAAAATAAAATTAATTTATCTTGATCCACCATTTATGACGGGAAGAAATTATGATGCAGTTATGCCTGTAGGCTCGCGTGGGTTTGCCGGAGATAGAAAATATTATGCGTCTCTGCCTCTTTATTCTGATATTTGGGAAAGTAAAGAAGCATATTTAACCTTTTTAAAAAGCATTTTAACGCTTGCTAAAGATCTTTTAAATAAGCAAGGCGTTTTGGTATTGCACGTTGATAGGCATATGGCGGCTTATGCAAGAATTTTACTTGACGAAATTTTTGGTGAAAATTGCTTTTTAAACGAAATAATATGGCATTATCATTCGGGCGGAAGCAGTAAAAAGGCTTTTAGTGCCAAGCACGATAATTTATATATTTACGGAAAAAATCCTCGTGTTTCGCTTAATCCTGCCGCTGCTGGCGGAAAACGAAGCGAAAATCGTCACAACCATATGAAAAAGCAGGTGGGTGAGGACGGAAGAATTTTTTATTCGATAAAGAGTAACGGCAAAGAGTACAGATATTACGAAGATGACGTTGTTCCGTTTGACGACGTGTGGGATATACCGCACCTTCAGCAAAAGCATCCCGAGCGTACAGGCTATGGTACACAAAAGCCGCTTGAGCTACTTGACAGAATAGTTCGCTCGTGCTCGGAAAAAGGCGATATAGTTTGTGATTTTTTCTCCGGTAGCGGTACAACCTTAATAAGTGCCCTTAAAAATGGCAGAGCATTTTTAGGTGTTGAAATGTCACCGATAGGTCTATTAACGCTAAAAAGACGTTTAATTGAACAAAAAAATGCAAATGTAACTATTTATTATCCTCGCGGTGTTAAAAAAGTAATGGGCTACGAAAATATTGTGCAAGGTGATTATTCGCTATTGCCGCAATATGAGGATAAAACCGAGTATTTAAATTACGTTGCACTTGGAAGAATTGAGGATGATGCGTTTATTTGTGAAAAGTGCTCGATAAGAACAAATAAAGAAATTCATCTTAATATGGAATTGCTTTCTTCTGACGATCGCTTGCTTTGGGCAACTGATGTTTGGGGAAACAACGTACTTGCAGAAAAATGGAATTAACGTTACTTAAAGGTATTGGACCAAAGAGGATAGAAGCGCTTAATAAGCTTGATATCTTTTCTATCGAAGATCTTATTGCTTATCTGCCAAAGGCATACCGCGATTTAACGCGCGTTTCGCTGATTTCGGCGGCAGGAGTGCAAACTCCCATGCTTTTTAAGGTACGCGCTATACAAAAGCCTACCGTGAAATATCCAAGACGCAATTTTTCACTTGTTCAGTGCGAGGTTGAGGATATATCGGGCAGAGCGACAGCCGTTTGGTTTAACCAACCTTATATACAAAAAAATATAGAATTTGGTCAAACGCTTTATCTTTACGGAGTTATTGAAATTAAGCAGGGCAGAAGACGCATTGTAAATCCTTCTATCGAGCACGAAGAAGAATTGAGCATAGTTCCCGTTTACCGTCTGCCTGCATCAAGCGGAATTAACCAAAAAACTATGCGCGTTCTTATGCGTCAGGCTATTGATTACTGTGCAACAAGCGAAAAAGAAGTGTTTTTGCCGTCATTCAGGGCAATGCACCACCTTGCCGAACGCAATTTTGCAGTTAAAAATATACATTTTCCTGTTGATGAGCGTGCGCTTTTGCAGGCGCGCCGTCGCTTGTGCTTTGAAGAATTGATAATGATTCAACTATTTTTAAAAAACAAAAAGGCACAAAATCAAAAAGAGGCAGGAAAAGTTTTTAGGCAGTTTAAAAAGGAAAGTGAAGAATTTTTTACTTCACTTCCGTTTAAACTTACCGATGCGCAAAAAAAGTGTATTAGCGAAATAGTTGCCGACTGTACTAGCGGTAAGGCGATGAACAGACTTGTTCAGGGGGACGTAGGCTCGGGTAAGACGATAGTGGCGTTTTATGCAATGTACCTTGCTTATCTTAACACTGCGCAATCAGCGTTGATGGCACCTACCGAAATTCTTGCACGTCAGCACTATATTCAGCTTTGCCAGATGTTTTCGCCAAAAAAAGTTTCGTTTTTATCGGGCTCGATGACTGCGTCAGAGCATAAAAAAGAGCTTGAGCGCATTAAAAACGGCGAAGCTTGGTTTATCGTAGGCACAAACGCTTTAATTCAGGCAAAGGTCGAATATAACAATTTAGGCTTGATTATAACTGACGAACAGCATCGTTTTGGCGTTGCACAAAGAGCGAAATTGTTTGCAAAGGGGAATTCGCCGCACACGCTCGTTATGTCGGCGACACCTATTCCACGCACGCTTTCGCTTATTGTTTTCGGAGACCTTGACATTTCTGTTATCGATCAGCTTCCTGCAGGCAGAAAGAAGATTTCTACCTCAATAATACCCAAAAATCGCGAAAAAGATATGCTTGAATATCTAAAAAAAGAAATGCTTGCAGGTAGGCAGGTATATTTTGTTTGTCCTACTATTGAAGAAGATGAGGAAACACTTTTACAGTCGGCAGAGGGACTTTATAACACTCTTGTTGACGGTGTTTTTAGGGATATTCCCATTGCGTTGATTCATGGTAAGATGACAAACCAAGAAAAAAATGATACGATGGACGGTTTTTCGCATGGAAAAATAAAAGCGCTTATATCTACTACCGTTATTGAAGTAGGTATAAACGTTAAAAATGCAAGTATTATGGTTATTTATGATGCCGATAGATTTGGTCTTGCACAGTTGCATCAACTGCGAGGCCGCGTTGGCAGAGGCGAGATAAAGTCGTATTGCTTTTTGCTTACTAATTCTACTGCAGAAACCTCGCGTGAGAGACTTGAAATTTTAACAAAGTCATCTAACGGCTTTGAAATTGCACAAAGAGATTACGATTTACGAGGACCGGGTGATTATCTGGGCAAAAGACAAAGCGGTATTGCCGAAGCACGTTTTTCGTATGCGCTTTCCAATACACAATTATTAAAGGAAACTCAAGAGGTGCTTGAAAAAGAAATTTATCCTGATAAAGAATTGCTTGCTTCGCTTTTAAAGGTTACGGAAGATAAGTTTAATAAAGACCTTGTGGATATTGCGTATAACTAAAATTTACCAAAAATAATTTTTGCATATTTTTTCACTTACTGTAAAAAATAAAAACAGAACCTTAAAGGGAGGTGAAAAAAATATGGCAAAGAATGATTCAAAAGCAGCACTTGAAAATATGAAGTTCGAAGTTGCTAACAGCCTTGGTGTAAACTTAAAAAAGGGCTACAATGGTGACATTTCTTCTAAGGACAATGGTCGTGTAGGCGGCGAAATGGTTCGTAGAATGGTTGAGCAGTACGAGCAGAATAACAAGTAATTTATTTTAAAAAAGGCAAATCAAAGTTTTTATTTAAAGACTGTGCTTTGCCTTACATATAAAAAAACGGTGCAATGCACCGTTTTTTTATTTCTTTTCCATATCCTTTGCTTGCTCGCGGCTTAAATCAACCTCGTCCTCGTCGTATTCAACAACGGAAATCGCTGCCTTGTTAAATACAAGCTTAACCTCGTCAGGACCAACACCGATAGTAACGATATCGTCTTTGATATCTTTTACAACACCGTAAATGCCGCAGTCCATCATAACGCGGTCACCGTTTTTAAGGTTGTTCTTACGCTCTTGCATAAGCTTTTGACGTTTTCTTTGTTTGCGACCAGAAAGCCACATAAAAAGAATCATAGCAACCATGATAAGAATCATGGGGATTGAGCTTTCAAGTGCGCCGGGTTGCTGAGCAGCTTCGCCTTCAAGTAAAATTAAATTTAACATAGTACTTTTTCCTTTCGAATTACATGATATTGATATAATAACAGATTATTCTGTTTATTACAAGTGAAATTTACTTATAACCGTATTTTTGTAAAAATTCTTCTTTAAAATCAAGCGAACGGTCTTCCCATATTGCTTGTTTTAATTCTGCGGTAAGCTTATGTAAAAAATGAATGTTGTGAATAGAAGCTAAGCGAGCTCCCATAATTTCGCCTGCATTAAATAGATGACGGATATATGCGCGTGAATAGTTACGGCAAGCGTAGCAATCACATTCTTCGTCAAGCGGACGGGGATCTTCTTTATATTCGGCGTTGCGAATAACGAGCTTTCCGTAGCTTGTCATAACAGTACCGTTGCGGGCAATTCGCGTAGGAAGAACGCAGTCCATCATATCAATTCCGCGAGTAAAGCCTTCTACCAAACAGTCGGGAGAGCCTACGCCCATCAAATATCTAGGTTTATCTTTTGGCATAACAGGCATAAGATCGTCTAAAATTTCATACATAAGCTCTTTGGGTTCTCCAACACTTAAGCCACCGATAGCAATACCCGGGCAGTCGGTAAACTTTGCAGTTTCTATTGCGCTTATTTTTCTTAAATCTTTATACATACTGCCTTGAACAATGCCAAAAAGTGCTTGATTTTCGTTTGTCCATGAATTATGGCAGCGCTCAAGCCAACGCAAAGTTCGCTCCATTGCTTCTTTTGCGGTTTTGTAGTCGCACGGATATGCCGAGCAAACGTCAAATTGCATCATAATATCAGCACCGAGCGCCTGCTCGATTTCAATAACCTTTTCGGGTGAAAAAAGATGTTTGGAGCCATCTAAATGTGAAGAAAAATAAACGCCTTCTTCTTTTATTTTTCTGAGGTCTGAAAGCGAAAACACCTGAAAGCCGCCGCTATCGGTTAAAATTGGCTTGTCCCAATTCATAAACTTATGTAAGCCACCCATTTTTTTTACAAGCTCGTGCCCGGGGCGCATATAAAGGTGGTAGGTGTTTGATAAAATTATCTGTGAGCCTACTTCTTTTAATTCTTCGGGGCTCATAGCCTTTACGGTTGCCTGAGTTCCAACGGGCATGAATACGGGCGTTTCTATAACGCCGTGCGGGGTATAAAAGCGGGTTATTCTTGCACCGCTTTGTTTACATTCTTTTAAAACTTCAAATTTAAATTTATCTGTTTTCATAAAACCTCGTTAAATAAATAAGCATGCGTCACCAAATGAAAAAAAGCGATAGCCGTTTTCTTTGGCAACCTCGTAAACATTTAAAATTTCTTCGCGCGAAGAAAGTGCCGAAACAAGCATTAAAAGCGTTGATTCAGGAAGGTGAAAGTTTGTAATAAGCGCGTCAACTGCTTTAAATTTGTATCCGGGGTATATAAAAATGTCAGTTTCACCGCTTTTTGATAAAATCTTACCGTCGGGCGTGGTTACGCTTTCAAGCGTGCGGCAGCTTGTTGTGCCTACGCTGATAATTCTTCCGCCTTTTTCGCGGCAAGCATTTATTTGCTCGGCGGCTTCGGGCGAAACCGAATAATATTCGCTATGCATTTTGTGGTTTAAAACGTCATCAACCTTAACGGGACGGAACGTGCCAAGACCAACGTGCAAAAGCACAGGAACTACTTTTACGCCTTTTTGCCTGATTTTATCTAAAAGCTCGTTAGTAAAGTGAAGTCCCGCGGTTGGTGCTGCGGCAGAGCCAAGCTCGCGCGAATAAACGGTTTGGTACATTTCTTTATCTTCGAGCTTTTCGGTAATATACGGCGGAAGCGGCATAGAGCCGAGTCTGTCCAATATTTCTTCAAAAATACCGTCAAATTCAAACTCAACTATTCTGTTTCCGTCGTCTAAAACGTCGGTAACGGTTGCTGTAAGCTCATTTCCAAAGACGAATTTTTGCCCAACCTTTGCCTTTTTTCCGGGTCGCGCAAGAATTTCCCAACTGTTTGTATCAATGCGTCTTAAAAGTAAAAATTCTATAAATGAGCCTGTGTCGGCGCGGGTGCCGAATAAGCGCGCAGGCAAAACACGCGTTTCGTTTATAACAAGACAGTCATTTTCGTTAAGATAATCGCAAATATCGTAAAAATGCTTATGCTCAATTTGTTTTGTCGTCTTATTATAAACTAATAATTTTGCGTGGTCGCGCGGATAACACGGCGTTTGCGCAATAAATTCTTTAGGAAGGTCAAAATAAAAATCGCTGGTTTTCATATATTTAAAGTTTGTTGCTCACTTTTGTCAGTCTTATAGGGGATTTTAAGATGCTCGTACGCGGCAGGAAGAACAATTCTACCGCGCGGTGTGCGTGAGATAAAGCCAAGCTGAAGCAAAAACGGCTCGATAACGTCTTCGATAGTAATATCTTCTTCGCCCGTTGAAGCAGCAAGAGTATCAAGTCCAACCGGACCTCCGCCAAATTTTTCTATCATAGCACGCAAAATGCGGTGATCCGAAGCATCTAAGCCAAGCTCGTCAACCTCAAGCATTGTAAGAGCGCTTGCGGCAATTTCGGCAGTAATAACACCGTTGCCTTTTACTTGTGCAAAGTCG
>JAZSMS010000156.1:0-7235 GCA_045536015.1 Clostridia bacterium | reverse complement strand
CTATTGCTTTCTTTTTCATAAAAAACCTCTTTCATAAAAAATTTTTTACACAGAGAGTAGAAGTTTATTGCATTATTTTGGGGTAGACTATCCCTATGCTATTTATACATTATAATAATACCATTTTGACAATGTTATGTCAAGCATGTTTTTTAATTTTTTGTGAACAAATTCTGGTGCGTCAGGGCGCCGTACCCTACTACGTAAAAACTTCCCTTGCGGGAAGTTTTTTAATAATTATATAACTACGTTTTTGCCTACTACAACAGGGAAGGATTCTTGCCCGATAAGCGTTTTATCGCGGCGGATGGTAACCGACTTATCTAAAATTGTGTGTTCCACACGCGCCGAAGCACCAACGCACGTGTTTTGCATTACTATGCTGTTTTTTACTACCGCGCCTTTTTCTATCTGAACGCCGCGGAAGATTATACTGTTTTCTACCGTGCCGTTTATTATACAACCGTCAGCAACAATAGAATTTTTCACCTGTGCTCGCTCACCGTAGAGTGTGGGCACCTGGTCTTTAACCTTGGTGTATATTTTTTGAGGGGCATCAAAAAGCTTTGATGAAATTTCGGGGTTTAATAGGTCCATATTACACTTAAAATACGAATTTATATCGTGTATTCTTCCTACGTAGCCCGAATATTCAAACCCGTAAATTTTTGCGCGACGCTTTTCGTGCATAAGAACGTCTTTAACAAAATCGTGCTTGCCGTGTGCTATGCAACGGTCTATCTGATATTCTAAAAACGCCTTTTCCATATACATAACGCCCATCGAAACCTTTTGTGCTTTTTGGCGCGCTGAATTTACTCCAACATCAGTAATTCTACCATCTTCGTCAACCTTAAGTTCAACATGGTGGTCAAAGCGTTCGCCCGAGGCAACCGTGTTATACATTACGGTTATATCTGCGTGTTTTTCTTTATGAAACTGTGCAAGCTCATCAAAGGTAGTATTAAATATAAGGTCGCTACCTGTTAAAAGCACGTAACGGTGATCGCTTGCGGCAAGATAATCGCGGATGCCGTTTAAAATATCAATGTCACCCATTTCGTCACTTGATTTGCCCAAATACGGTGGAAGCACTAGCAAGCCGTAGCGCTTACGGTTTAAATCCCACGCCGAGCCGGAACCAAGGTGGTCCATAAGTGAACGGTAATAGTTTTGCGTAGGAACACCAACACGCTCAATACGCGAATTTACAACGTTTGACAGAACAAAGTCGATTGTACGGTATCTGGCGCCCACGGGAACTGCACCAATAGAGCGCGAACGCGTGATTTCACCTATTTCAAGACTGTTTTCTCCTGCCATTATAATTGCTAAGGTGTCATTCACTTAAACCGCCTCCTTCGATATTCTGTTCTATCATCATTTCTCTGCCAATGCGAACGAAAGCCCCAACGGTAACGTTTTCGCTGACAAGCGTTATTCCCCCTGAACACATTTTATCCTTTACCCAAGGAATGTTAGGATCATCAGAGCCTACACAGGCACCTTCACCTATAACGCTATGGCTTGAAATTATTGCCTTATCGACAACTGCATTTTTCTTGATGGTTGTAAACGGGAATACGACAGCATCCTTAACAACAGCACCTTCTTCTACAACAGCGCCCGAGAACAAAATGCTGTGTTCTACCTTGCCGTAAACCTTACACCCTTCGGTGATGCAGCAATTTTTAACCTCTGCGCACGGGGCGATATAATGTCCCGGAAGTCCTTGGTTGCGCGAATAAATTCGCCAACCGTCATTGTATAAATCAAAATTAGGTTTTTCGCCAAGAAGATCCATATTGGCTTCCCAAAGACTATGTACCGTTCCAACGTCTTTCCAATAACCGTCAAAGGCATAGGCAAACATACGCTGGTTGTCCGCAAGCATTGCGGGAATAACGTCTTTGCCAAAGTCGTTGCTTGAATTTTCTTTAGCTTCGTCAGCAATTAAATATTTTTTCAAAACTTCCCATGAGAAGATATACACACCCATAGAGGCAAGAGTGCTTTTAGGCTGGGCGGGCTTTTCGGCAAAATCGTAAATTCTGCCCGTTTCGTCCGCTGACATTATGCCATAGCGCGAAGCATCCTCGATAGGTACGTTGAACACCGCTATAGTAACATCGGCATTGTTTTGCTTGTGCGAATTTAACATTCGACGGTAGTCCATCTTATATATATGGTCGCCCGAGAGCACTAGCACGTACTTGGGATTAAACTGCTGAATAAATTCCATATTCTGATAAATGGCGTTGGCTGTACCCTTATACCACTCTCCCGTTTTACCCGAAACGTAGGGTGGAAGCACGTAAGCACCGCCGTGCAAGCGGTCCATATCCCACGACTGACCGCTACCGATATAGGTGTTTAATTCAAGTGGGCGATACTGCGTTAAAACTCCGACGGTGTAAATGCCCGAGTTTGAACAGTTGCTAAGAGGGAAGTCAATGATTTTATATTTTCCGCCAAATGGGACTGCGGGTTTTGCTATTTCTTTTGTTAGGGCACCAAGACGACTGCCCTGACCGCCAGCTAAAAGCATGGCTACACATTCTTGGTTATGCATAAAAACTCTCCTATTTTTTTAACTTGTAGAACAACGCTGAAAGCGGAGGAATGTTTACGCGCACTCTGCTCGGGAACTCCTCATTTTCGTTATCGGTAGCAAGCGTATCAAATACAAGACTGCCGCTACCGCCAAAGGCTTTTTCGTCACTGTTTAATATAAGCTCGTACTCACCTTCAGGTGCGCAAGCCCAGTAGTCAAAGCGTTCAACGGGCGTCATATTTATAAACGCAACAATCGTTTCGTCTTCCGAAAATCTTGCCATCGAGAACACGCTTTGGTTGGCATCGTTTGCGTTAAGCCACTTAAAGCCTTCCCACGAATCGTCCTTTTCCCAGAGGGCACTTTCGTTATGGTACATATTTAAAAGTGCTTTATTAAATTGATATAAGCCACGATGAGTTTCGTACTGCAGAAGCTTCCACTCAATTTGCTCATAATAGCGCCACTCCATAAACTGACCGATTTCACAGCCCATAAACAAGAGCTTTTTACCTGGGTGCGCAAACATATATGACAAATATGCCTTTTCGGAAGCAAACTTTTCGTAATAATCGCCGCTCATCTTATCAAGCAGGCTCTTTTTGCCATGAACACATTCATCGTGCGAAATGGGAAGAATATAATTTTCGTTAAACGCATACATCATCGAGAACGTCATATTGTTATGAATTCCGCTGCGGAAAAGCGCATCGGTTTCCATATACTTAAGCGTGTCGTTCATCCAACCCATATTCCACTTATGCGAAAAGCCTAAGCCGCCTTGCGAAACCGGATGCGTTACAAGCGGGAAGTTGCCCGACTCCTCAGCTATCATCATTGCGCCGGGGAATGCTTCAAATACTGCGGTATTTAACTGCTTTAAGAATTCTATTCCCTCCAAATTGCCGTTGCCGCCGAATTTATTGGGCTGCCAAACACCGTTTTCGCGCTGATAATCAAGGTACACTATACTGCTTACCGCGTCAACGCGCAAGCCGTCGATATGAAATTCCTTTAACCAATAAAGCGCATTGCTTATAAGGAACTGACGGACAAAGGGCGATGCAAAGTTAAACTGATACGTTCCCCAGATTTCGCTATGTGATAAGGGCGAAGGATTTTCATAAAGCGCGGTTCCGTCAAAGCAAGCAAGTCCGTGCTCGTCCTTTGGAAAATGTCCGGGAACCCAGTCCAAAATAACTCCTATAGAATTTATATGAAGCGTATCAACAAAATATTTAAAATCTTCAGGTGTACCGTAGCGCGAGGTTGGTGCATAATATCCTGTGCACTGATATCCCCACGAACCATCAAAGGGATGCTCAGCAATAGGCATAAGTTCAACGTGAGTATAGCGGTTTTCTTTTAAAAATTTAACAAGCGCATCACAAACCTCGCGATAGGATAATATCTTGTTATTTTCTCCGCGCATCCACGAGCCGAGATGAACCTCGTAAATAGCCATAGGCGAATTTTTATCCTGTGGCTTAGAACGCTTGATACGGTATGCAAAGTCGTGCCACTTATAGTTATCGGTATAAGTTCTGGATGCAGTTGCAGGGCGAAGCTCGGCAAATTTTGCCATTGGATCTGCTTTATATAAAAGCTTGCCGTCTTGCGTCTTTATGCAATATTTATATAACATTCCCGTCGGAACATCCGGTATATACTTTTCCCAAATACTCGTTTCATCAATTTTTTGCATTACGTCAGCATCAGGATTCCATCTGTTAAAATCGCCAACAACGCTTACGCTGACTGCACTAGGTGCATAAACTGCAAAGTAATAACCCTCTACCAAGCCGTCGGAATTGACAACCGGCCTTGCACCAAGCACTTCATCAAGATTTTTGTGTGTTCCCTCGCAAATAAGATAAAGGTCAAAATCACTTATCATCTTGCTTTTAGTAAAATTTTCTTTTCCCATTAAGACCTCCGTGAAATGTTATTAAATTAAAGGTAAATTATCCCTATCTATATTGTAGCAAAACCAAATTAGTATGTCAATATGAGCAGTCAAAAAAACTTTTAAATTTGTTCATTAATTTTACATATTTTTCTGTATATTTTCTTGTTTTTGGCACAACACTAAATTTGGAGGTGTTAAAAAATGAATTTAGGTTCGATAAAAGACAAATCAAACAAGCAAAAACGCAAATCTACAAGAATAACCACGGCAATAACTCTTGCTTCGCTTGCCGTTATTGCAGGTGTTGCTACTGTTTCACTTATTTCGCCGGCAGAGCAGGAAGAGGTTATACAAGCCGTTAAAACGCCCACGCCTACACACCAGCAGTCTGTTCAGGCACCAAGCGAGGTTACCCCCGAAAGCCCTAGTGAAGAAGCCGAGGTTTCGCAAAATACGGTAGTAGTACAAAAAATGCTTTTGCCAGTTAAAGATGCAAGCGTATTAAAAGGATATGCCTCAGACAGTTTGCTTTATTCCAATACTTTAAAGCATTGGGAAACGCACGTGGGCATTGACCTTGCCGCAAGTGAAGGCGCAAGCGTTTTTGCGGTTCTTGATGGAGAAATTATTTCGATAGAAAACGATGCGCTTATGGGTAACACCGTTACTATCCAGCACGATAACGGCTTTAAAACGGTTTACGCGTCGCTTTCTTCAATTTCGCCAAACGTTGCGGTTGGAAGCGGTGTTTTACGCGGTGAAGAAATAGGCTACGTTGGAGCTAGTGCTGCAAGCGAGGTTTCTGACGGAGCGCATCTTCATTTTGAAGTATTTTTAAACGATGCTCCCGTAAACCCACAAACCTACCTTTCAAGCTCTATCAAATGATAAAAGCCGATAGCAATGCTATCGGCTTTCGTCTTATTCTTCTTCCTCTTGTTCCTCTTCTTCGTCCTCTTCTATTTCTGCCATAGCATCCAAAGAATCGTCAACTGAATCGGGAAGCATATCGTCGTTTTCTTCGTAAGTATCTTCATTAGTCTTGCCTTCACGTTTCATTCTTTCAATTCTGCAAGCGTAGCAGATATCCTCGCCCTCTTCAAGATAATTTTCTTCACATTCGGGGCAAAGCTTGTATTCTGCATCAAGATCCAGCTCGGGCTGGCCCTGTATCTTACCCATATCAACTAAGCAAACCTTGCAATATTGCTCGGTATCTGCGTTTATATAGTTAAGCATACATCTGGGACATTTTATATACATTTAAATTCACCTCTGCTTTAATACTTGCTACATTATATTGTATTTATTATAAAAATGCAAGCAAAATTTTAAACATTTTTATATTACTTATTTTTCACAATTCTTTTTTTGCTATGCAAAAGTGAATTTTTTTATTTAAGCCGTCTTTTCTATTATAAGCTTATCGGCAATAAGTGCGATAAATTCGCCGTTTGTAGGCTTATCGTTTTTATTATAAACGTTGTATCCAAACACCTGATTTATGTTCTCAATCCTTCCACGTGTCCAGGCAACCTCTATTGCGTGACGTATTGCACGTTCTACCTTACTTGGACTTGTAGAAAAGCTCTTTGCAATGCCGGGGTAAAGTTCTTTTGTAATTCTATTAATTGCATCGGGGTTTTCAACAACCATCTTTACTGCGTGGCGGAGAAAATGGTATCCCTTTATGTGTGCCGGAATTCCTATGCTGATAAATACGTTGCTTATCTTTTCATCAATTGATTTTGCCTCTAATCCCGTTTTTATCATCGAGACTCTGCGTGAAGGCATAATGCCTTTGCCTATGGCTATAATGTCAAGAATACGGCTTTTAAGACTTTCGCTGTCAAACGGCTTTGCTATGTAATATTTTGCACCCATTTCAAGAGCGCGCATAACAAAGTTTTCCTGAGTAAGCGCCGACACGATTATTATGTTGCAATTCATATCGTGCTCGTTTAAATACTCCATAACGCCAAAGCCATCAAGTTGAGGCATAATTATATCAAGTAATATAACGTCGGGTGAGAACCGCTCTATCATATCAATTCCGCAAATTCCGTTTGCCGCAGTGCCTATAAGTTCGGCATCTTCTATTGATGCAATCAGCGCGCTTAACTCGTCACGGGTGTCCGCACTGTCATCTATTATGAGTATTTTCGTCTTTTCCATTTTTTCTTCTCCCCTATTTGTTCTTCTTCGAACTTTTTTTACAAGCATATTTTAGCAAAAGACAAGCATTTTTGCAACCATAATTTAACAATATTGTCAATATTTACCAATTAATCGTATGACATTATTTGCTTGGTATTAAAAATTATACCGATTTTTTTAGAAAATCATCATCCTTATATACTTTTTTATTCTTTTTTGTCCAATTTATTGTTTTTTTTGCGAAAAAAATTTTGCTCTTTTTAGCGCGTTTTTTGTCGAATATTGTCTTTAATATCTCTTTTTAAGTGCTTATTAGCCAAACCATTGTAGCTTTAATCAGTTTTAAAATGTAAAATTTACGCTTTAACTGTGTCAAAGCCCTTGATAATATTGCCGATATTACCTGCGGACTTTTCCTTGTTAAAACAAAAATTTTATCATTTTAAAATCTCCGAGAAAAAACGGCTCAATTTTGAGCAGATTTTGGCGCGAAGGATGCAATAAGGCAGGTCGCCTTATAAAGACGACAAGCATAAATATGCCTAAATTCAGCCGTTTGAGGCTGGTTCAAGCTATAATGGTTTGGCTAAACAAAAAAATGCAGAGATAGACTTT
>JAZSMS010000083.1:0-3634 GCA_045536015.1 Clostridia bacterium | reverse complement strand
AGTGGGGGTTGCTGCAGGAGTGGCTGTAGCTTTGTTTGTTGTATGAAGATTACCGTACTCCATAGGAGTAAGCGTTGCACTGCTTGCAAACTGCAGGTTCAAGCTTCCTGTAATAGACTGAGCACTTGTTGCCGCTACGTCAGCGTTTGTGAGATTTTCGCCATCAAGGTAAACAAGTGCCGAAATATGCTTAATCGCGTTTTGGTTAAGAGCTGTAATAACGTTGTCGCGGATATCTATTTTTACATTTTCTGTACCATCAGTAACATTTGTAGTATCATCAGTTACCTCTACATAGAAAGCACTATTAGTTCCTGCAAGTCTATAATACTTATCTTCAAACTTATAAACGGTTTCAGTGCCCAACGTTGCCTCTGTTGCAGTTACAGTCTTATAAATATAGAGCTTAGCAGTTATACCGTTAGCATCTTCTACTACGCCATTTACAACGTCTAATTTTGCAGTTGCATAAATTTCTGCCATATCTGTAGCTTCTGTATCGTAGAAAACAACACGAAGGTTTGACATAAGTGCTTTAATCTTATCCGCTGTAAAGTCAGGTACCGAAGACTTAAAGGTCATTGTGCTTCCGCTACCCATAGTCTGATCGTTATTGTTATTGTTATAAATTCTGTCAACAGCCTCGGTCTGAAGTAAAAGATTTGACTGTGCAGCATTTGTTCTGAATGCAAGGTCAATTACGTAGCCGTAAAGCTCGGTAAGAGGAAGTGCACCTGATTCAGCATCGCTTGGATAGTTAGCCGTGGTGTTAATACCATCACTTACTTGTGTGAGATATGCCGTTCCCAACGTTGTATCAGCCTTCATCGTAGCTGTAAGTGAGCCGTCACCTGAAAGACCTATGCTTGCAAAGCTATCAAAGGGAATTGCGATATCAACAGTATAGTCACCACAAAGGTCAGCAATATCTGCGTATACGCCACCACCGGTAGGAATTGCAACTTGAACTCCCTTACCACTTGCAACATCGCTGACTATTTGGCCTTTCTTTTCCATAACTTGACCTGCAGGAATGTTATTTATTGTAATAACTTCTACGTTTGCAAGAGGCGTAAGTGCGCCACTTATTTGACTCCAAGAATATTCTGTAGTAGTAAGATCATTAATTGCCGAAAGAGCAGTTTTTGCCTTATCAACGTTATCAACAGCGTTTTCATAAGTAGCATATCCTAACATTGCCGTCTTAATAGTTTCAACATCCAAAGCAATATCCGTTGCAGCAAGACGAGTAAATACAGCCTCAAGACGAGCATTTAAATCTGTGTGTTCAGGTTTATCAGCCTCAGTTTTTATAGCACTTGCCAAAGTTAATGCTGCCTCATCTGTAGCGTGATTTCTTTCTTTACCCAACGAATATGCAACAATTGCCTGAATGTACGCATCTTCTACCTGCTTAAGAGCATTTTCAAGTCCTGTTATCATTTTTTCTATTGTCGCAACGTCAGTTTCAGTAAATTTAGCATTATTATCCACCGCTTTACGTACGGCAATATTTGCAAGATCGTTACCATTTTCATCAAGAGATCTACGAGCATCTCTCTGCGCATTGTAAGATGCAGTCGCCATTGCAGAAATAGCACTTCTGAATGCTTGCTGACGCTCGGATAAACCTGAAGCAACACCAAGACCACGGAAACCGTAATATTCTTTATTCTCAACGAAATTGGTTCCATTGAACTCTGCAAAAGAACCGCCTTCTTTCAAATTTTCAACGCGTCCGTCAGAGCCAAAAACAGGTGTTTTTAAAGGAGCACCAAGGATTAACTTACCATCATCGTTAATATTAAGCTTTGACGGATAAAGCGTAATCGCTTGTGAACCATATGAGGTATCAGAAAGGTCTACAAGGTTACCCCAATATGTATTACGTTGTACTTTCGATTTATCATTAACGGAGCCTGTACCGTAGAACCACGCTTTTTTATCTTCGTCTTTTCTTGTTGCCAAAAGCATCTCTAAAGCGCCGTTTGCACCAACTGCGGTAGAAATGCCTGTAATTTCGGGTGCAGTAGACAAAGTAAACCACGCATACGTTGACGAAACAACCATAATGGTTGCAACAAGCAGCATAGCGGCTGCTGCAACAAGCTTACTTTTGATTGAGTAGTTTGTAGTGTTTTCAGATTTTTTCATTATAATTTTCCTTTCAAAAAAAATTATTTTTAATTATTTTAATATATTAACAGCAAAAAAATTGCCGTAATTGCTATATTTAGCCATTTTCTTCAAGTTGCATATAAAAGTCCATACCGATGTGTCCGCCGATAAGTGCATCGGTACAGTCGGGGTCGTCGCCCTCAAGCCATAACACTATAGTAAATTTATGTACCTGTTGCGGATTAAAGTCTTGTATCAAGCCATTTTCTACTATTTCGCTTGAAATAAACGGCTCGGCTTTAACACGCCAATACGTTAACTGACCCGATTGCTTTATTACTTCAAATTGGTCTTCGGGCTGCGCGCAGTATTCATAAAGCGGTGCGGCAAGATATCCTCTTGTGTTATCGTCCTTTTGAGGAAGCATTTGCTGATTTCCGCTTTCATCTGCTTCGGCATAAACGGTCATTTTTCCATCAATAAATATCATTGCCCATACGGCTTTTGACAGTTGTTTGTTTTCGGAATTAATTCTTAACTGCCACGACATATTTTCTACGCCTTCACCCTCGTTTTTAACGTAAAAGGTATATGCAAAATATTTATCGTGATGTGCACCGTCAATGCTATCAACGTTTTGCGGTATATTAGAAATTGAAATGCACGGGACGTCCTCTGCCGGTGTTGCAAACAAGTGCGAGGTAGGATTTTCAAACCCTTGCGATTCTGAAATGCTAAAGCCCTGCTTAAACATTTTATCCGACATACTTATCGTAAAATGCCCGCGAATATCGGTTATTGCCGAAAAGCCGTACAGCACAAGCATAGCAGTTAGTGCCGAGGCAAGCAACGTCCAAAAGCCCTTACCGCTAAAGAACCACAGAATGATTGCAAAACGCCTATTTTTATCAAAGTACAGACCAAGGCTTGAAGCAGTAATTTCAAACTCTTTTCTGCTTTTAATGCCCGTTTCGCGCATTTGCTTTTTAAGCTTTCGTCTGCCCTCTTTTATCGCCTTAACTTCTTCTTTTGTTAAAACAATTCCTGCCCTGCGCTTTTTAAACGGTCCCCTTTGTTTGTTTCCTTTTTCTTTCATACTTTGGCACCTTTAGATCACAAATCTTCTCGTGCAAGAATATCAAGAATCATCTCGTCTTCGGTAACAAAAACGCCTGTCATAGTGCCCGAACAACAATAGGCTCGGTTAGAAGCAAGCCAATCTAAAGCTTTTGGCGAGTCTGCTTCTTTTGCAAGCACCGAAATACCGTTTTTATAAAGCTGTGCTATCAAGTTAACGCCTGATGCAGTATTATATAAATCCTTTGACAGAATAACCTTTGAAAAGCCTAATTCTTTAAGTTTTTCAGCAGTAATCGTTTCATCATCCTTTACTCCGTCAGGAACTAACGTAATGCCGTTGCGTATGTACCTTTGAATCACTTCTATCTGCGTTTTATTTGCATTGCAAAGCATTTCAAACGGCACCGTCAGCATTAAACGGCTTTTATCAATCGGC
>JAZSMS010000115.1:0-6580 GCA_045536015.1 Clostridia bacterium | reverse complement strand
ATTTCAGTTAAAAAGCTTATAAAATAGCGAAAATTACAGGAAAAAGTGAAGATAGCATTTATAAAAAACAGCACGATATTGTTATGAAGTGGGAAAATATGTAAAAATATACAAATTTATCCAAAAATGTTAAAAAATTGCTTGCAAATAAAATGAGGATATGTTAATATTTTATTAAGAAAGAGAAACTTTCTGAAAACTTATAAAAGGAGACAAAAATTATGAACAAAAAAACATTGGCAATCATTCTCTCAATCGCGCTTGCTATTGGCGCATTTGCCGGCCTTAGCTTTAACTTGTTCACAGCATCGGCTGTAGAATACGTTGGTGACGGCACAAATGTTGCTTATCATGCAACAGGTGCGGATACGTCTGACGCATCGGTATTTAGTGCAGGTATAACTGCGTGCTATTTACAAGGAACTACAGAAAAGAAAGGTGCCAACATTTCAGGTCTTCGTGCAACTGGAGCAGGTCAGGACGGTGACGGTTATTATGCAAAGCCTGATACTTCTTCGCACTGGACAGCAGCAAGTGATGCTTGGAGAAACCTTGTTGTTTTCTATAGTGGCAAATTTGGTACCACTGAAGTAGGCAGCAAATATTACGTTTCGGCATATGTTCGCCTTCAGGCAGCTGCAACAGACGTAAAAGCATATTTTTCAACTGCAGACTTATCGGGCAGACTTCACGCAACCAGCCGCTCGCAAAAGGGTGAAGAGGTTACACTTTCAACCGAGTGGACAAAAGTTGAGTGGGTAGTAGAAAATAAAGATGCTGCAAAAGACGTTTTTATCGGTCTTGTATTAACAAAAGCGGCTTCTGTTGATTTTGACAACATTTCTATCCAAAAGGCAGTTGAGGCACCTAAGCCCGTTGGTGACGGAACAGAGATGGTAACCGACGGTAAAGCTCCTGCAACAGCAGGTGACACTGTATTCTTGGGCAGTCAAAAAATAGCTCACTGGTATACCGATGGCGGTTCTGCAATGAAAAATATTGGTCAAGATTCTGTAGCAGGTACTGACGCTGACGGTAACGGACGTTACTTTGCGGTAGCAAAGATCGATAGTAAGGCTTCGTCGCTTCCTACACTTCGTGACAGACAGGTATTTACGATGGCAATCGATGGCTTTGTAGCAGGCAATAAGTACATTGTTTCGGCTTATGCAAAACTTCCTGCAGGTTCAACCGGTACAGTTAATGCACACCTTGCAACTTGCGCAACTTATCAGACACAGGTTTCTGAAGGTGATTCGTACCTTACTCACAAGAGTGATGTTGTTGCTCTTACAACCGAGTGGCAAGAGATAGTGCTTGTTATCGATTATGCAGGCCCCGGTGACGGCACAAAGGGCACTGGTGACAAGTATTTAGGTCTTGTTGTTGATGCTCCCGCAGCAGTTGACGTTGATGCTATTTCGATCCAGAAGATCGGTGCTCCCGCACAGGATGACGATGACGATCAGCAGGGCGGTGCACAGACTCAGTTTACCGAAAACCTTATTTACAACAACAGCCTTCAGGACGGCAAGATCGAGCCCTTCAGCGATCCTAAGGGTGCAAATGCTGATGACCCAAGCTCACTTGGCGACGAATGGGATCTTGAACTTGTAACTACTGATTCGCAGGATGGCGACGGTTATTGCGTTAAGGTATTAAACAGAACTGTAAAACACGCTACTGCAAAGCTTTACGTACAAGATATTATTAAGGCTTACGGAGCAGGAAAATATACCTATACCGCTTATGTTAAAGCTGCAAATGCAGGCGAAACATTTAATTATCAGCCTTTGATTCAGATGGTATGGGGCGAAGCTTATACTACCGAAAACGTTAATGCAGGCACAACCGTAGGTAAGTGGTCAAGAAGCGATGCAATTACTGTTAACAGCACCGAATGGAAAAAGGTTACAGTTACCTTTGAAATTACACCTACTGCAGATTCGGCAAAGCTCAAGGATCTTGAACTTAGACAGTGCATCCTTTACGGACAGGAACCAGAATTTAATCCTTTGTTTGCAAAAGATATTTTACTTGATAACGTTTCGCTTATAAAGGAAATCAATGGTAATGAGAACCAGGATCTTATCGATAAGCTTCCTACCGGCAAGCCCGCAAGCGGCAATGCTGGAAACAACGCAGGTTCGTCAAACACCGGTGACGTTCTTCCCGTTGCACTCATTGCTGTAGCAGTTATCTCGGCAGGCGCACTTGTTATCGTTGCAAGACGTAAAAGAGAAGACTAATTAAAAACAATAAAGAGAAGGCATTTTGCCTTCTCTTTTTGTTTTACCGTTTTAGAAAAATAAAAAAATAAGCCGACTGAATTTCAGTCGGTTTTTTTCTTTGCAAGCTCTGCTAATTGAGGATATTTTGATAAAATATATTGATAGCCGCCTTCCGAGTGGGGAATAAGGCAGTCGGAGCAATCTTTTATTCCACCCTCAATATATTTAAAATTACCGCCGCAATTCTCGCCAAGTGCGTATAATGGGCAGTAGCAAAAAAGACAATTAAAATATTCACCCTCTTTTTTGTGGCAGGGGAAATAAGCGCAGTCTTTATTTTTAAAATACGAAAAATTGTTGTCCATAATAACTTCCTATTTGTTATATTTTATTTTATTATAAAGCATAAGCAAAAACAAAGCAAGTTTTTGTTGTAAAAAAATTAAAATTATTATATAATAAAATGGAATATGTTTTTGTAAAATATTAAGTCTAACGTGTTTTTTGAGGCGCAAATGAATAAAAATTTAAAGAAAATAATCAAGTATAACGGCGATGCACTTAAAATTTCGGATAAAACTCTTAAGTCTGTTTTTGAGATTATGTTTTCGTTTGAAGAAAACATTCTTTGCGAATTTAATGACGGCTTTTTAGCAAAAAAGCTTACATACGGTCAGGTGAAGAAAAAAATTCTTTCCGCATCGGGTGCTCTTTATCAAAAGATAGGTGCAAACGGTTGTTTTGTAGCTCTTGAGGCAGAAAATTCGCCGGAGTGGATAATTGGTTTTTGGGCAATACTTGCAAGCGGAAATAAGCCATATTTAGTTAATACGCGCTATCCGCAAAGCCTTACCGAAAAGATATTAAAAACGCTTGAAGTTAAATATATTTTATCTGATAAGCAAACTACGCTTGCGGGCGAAAACATTTTAATTTCTTCGCTTGCGCAAGAAACTCGCGCGCCCGAAGACGTTTTTGCTGATGAGATAGCATTTTCTTCCTCGGCAACAAGTATGAACGAGGTAATTTGTTTTTATAGCGGATATCAGATTTCAGAGCAGATATTAAATTTTGAAGGTATTATTAAGCTTAATCCCGATATAGCTAAGCATTATAAGGGAAGCCTTAAGCAGCTTGCGTTTTTGCCGTTTTATCACGTTTTTGGATTGTTTGCAGTGTATTTTTGGTTTACGTTCTTTGGAAGAACTTTAGTATTTTTGCGCGATTATTCGGCACAAACCATACTTAAAACGGTTAAAAGGCATCAGGTTACGCATATTTTTGCCCCGCCTGTGCTTTGGCATACGATAGAAAAGCAGGTGTTTAAGGAGGCAAAAGCACAAGATAGCGAGCAAAAGCTTATGCGCGGATTAAAGCTTTCACTTGCATTACAAAATGCAGGCTTTGGTTGTGCTGTTTCAAAACGTTTAATGAAGCAGGTTACTTCCAAGGTGTTTGGCAATTCGGTAATGTTTTGCATTAATGGAGGCAGTTATTTAAAAGATTCGGCGCTTTATTTGCTTAACGGAATTGGATACAATATGCATAATGGTTACGGTATGAGCGAGATAGGCATAACCTCGGTTGATCTTTCACGCAAGGTTAAAGACAAGAACTTAAATTCTATCGGTAAGCCGTTTGATTCGGTTGAATATAAGCTTGACGAAAACGGAATTTTGCTTGTTAAGGGAACAATGGTCTGCACAAAAAAACTTGTTAACGGCGTAGAACAAGAAAAAGACGATTGGTTTTATACCGGCGACAATATGAAAAAAGATGAGCATGGCAATTATTATATTCTTGGCAGACAAGGCGACGTTGTTATAGGCGAAAACGGCGAAAATATTAACCCCGATTTAATAGAAAAAGCATTTGATATTCCTTTTGCTACGCATTTTAGCGTGCTTGGACTTGATAAAAACGGAACGGAAGCTTTAACGCTCATAGTGGAAACTACACCGTATTTAAATGAAAATTCGCTTAATAAAATAAAGCAAGAGGTTTATAAAATAAACGATACGCTTCCTTCGGCAAGCAGAGTAAAAGATTTTTATTTTACCTTTGATGCGCTTTGTCCGCAAACTGCAATTAAGGTAAGCAGAACGCAGCTTAAGCATAAACTTGCTTGCGGCGAGGTAAAACTTATTTCGTTTAACGAAATGACTCCCATAACTGCCGTTGACGAAAGCTCGCCGCTTTTTGAAAGCGTACGAAATATTATTGCTAAAGAATTAGACGTAACCAAAGAAGAAATTATGCCGCAAACGCACTTGTTTAACGATTTAGGTGCAACAAGTATACAGTATTTTTCGTGCATAGCGGCTCTTGCCGAAGAATTTTCGATAGATAATTACAATAAATCGGATAGCTTTTGCTATACGGTAAAAGAAATTTGTGAATATATAGAAAGACGCTTAAACGAATGAAAAAACTTTTTATAAGCTTATTTGTAGGCTTTGTAAAAATAACGGGAGCGATTCCTGCACTTGTATTTTTAAAGCCAAGAGTAAAAAGACTTACAAAAAAACTTCCTAAACCCTGCATTATAGTTGCAAATCATAATTCGTTGCTTGATTTTGTACTTTTATTGCTGGTGTTTCCATTTAGAACAATTCGCTTTTTAATGGCAGAGGTTTTGTATAATAAGAGCAAGCTTTTTGCTTGGTTCTTAAATAGCATTGGCGGAATCAGAGTTGAACGTGACACAAAAGATTTTTCGTTTGTATCCGATGCAGTTCAGGCTTTAGATGATAAGCAGACGGTTGGTATTTTTCCGCAGGCAAGACTTCCTATAAAAAATAAAACGTGGCCTTTTACACCAAGTACGGCGTATATAGCAATAAATTCCGAAGCACCGATAATTCCCGTTTATATTGACGGAAAATACGGTATTTTAAAGCGTACGAGTGCCATAGTAGGCAAGCCGATTTTTTTGCAGGAGATGTTTTTAGACGAAAAAGATGAGCAAACTCGACTTAAAAAGCTTACGGAATATCTTGAAAAAGAGGTTTATGCTCTTTCGGAGCAATTATAAAAAATGAAAAATAAATTTACATTTCAGCTTTTAGCAATGGACGTAGCAAGAATAGTTTGCATACCGCTTATTGCTATTTTAAGAATAAAAAGATACACTCCCGAGGGTAAAAAATACAGTAAAAAGCTTGTAGGCGGCGCGATAATCGCGGCAAATCATACTGCTTTTATCGACCCGTTTGTAGTAGGTGTAACATTTTGGCAAAGAAGGCTGTATTTTCTTGCAGCCGAGGTAGTTATGCAGGGCAAACTAAGGTCATTTTTACTAAAGGGAGTAGGAGCAATAAAAATCGACCGCAATTCAACGGATATCGAGGCTATAAAAAAATCGATAGGCGTGCTTAAAGAGGGGCATCCGCTGCTGATTTTTCCACAGGGCGGAATAAATAAAGACGATAACGTTGAAAATATAAAATCGGGCGCAGTTTTAATTGCGCTTCAGGCAGGAGTGCCGATAATTCCTATGCACATTTTGCCAAGAAGTGCGTGGTACAAAAGCCGCACGGTAATTATTGGAAATGAGATAAATCCAAAAGAATTTTGTGCAAAAAAAATTCCAAGCACGGCGGATATAAATAATATCACGCAAGCGCTTGCAGAAGAGCTTGAAAGATGTAAAAACGCAAACGGTAAGGAGTAATTTATGGTAACGGTAGAAAAGCTTACAGATATTTTTGAACGTGTTTTTGAAGGCGAAATTAACGTAGAAGGTCTTAATGAACAATCAAATCTTCGTGAGGACGTAGGAATAAACTCGATAGGTATGCTTTATATGGCAATGGCGCTTGAAGAAGAATTTGGTATAAAGTTTACAAATGAAGATTTTCCTTCAATTTTAACCGTTAAAGACGTTATTGACTGTATAGAGCGCAAGTTAAACTAATGCAATGGGAATTTATTACTCCCAAGGCGGGAGATATTATAAGAGTTAAGGTAAGTTTTTACTGCCATTACGGTATTTTTGTAAGCGAAGATGAGGTTGTTCAGTTTGGATTGCCCGACGAGCCTATGCGCTCGGCTGAAAATATAAAGGTTTGCCAAAGTGATATTTATACGTTTTTAGCAGGCGGAACGCTTGAAGTAGGTGTTCCGAGCAAAGAAGAAAAAAAACAAATGTATCCTGCTAAAAAAATAGTTGCAAATGCCAAAGCGCAGTTAGGTGTTGGCGGCTACGATATCTTACATAATAACTGCGAGCATTTTGTAAATAAGTGCGCCTTTGGCGAAGCTAACAGTGTATTTTTAGATAATGTTCGCGAAAGGTTAGCCAAACCGTTGTAACTTGAACCAGCCTCAAACGGCTGAATTTAGGCATA
>JAZSMS010000140.1:0-6992 GCA_045536015.1 Clostridia bacterium | reverse complement strand
CCAACCTCGGTAAACTTTGTTGCTTCCACCTTAATAAAGGGCGCGCCTACAATTTTAGCAATTCTGCGTGCAATTTCGGTTTTACCCACACCTGTAGGACCTGACATAATTATGTTTTTGGGCGTAATTTCATCCTGAAGTTCTTTAGAAAGCTTACTGCGGCGATAACGGTTTCTAAGCGCAACCGCAACCGCGCGTTTTGCCTCGTTTTGTCCTATAATATAACGACTTAGTTCGTCAACAACCTGTTGTGGTGAATATTGCATTAGATAACCTCCAAAACGGTGATATGGTCGTTTGTAAAAACGCATATCTCCCCTGCTATTTTTAATGCTTTATAAGCAATTTCCTTTGCCTCAAGCGTAGTGTTTTGAGCAAGCGCTCTTGCAGCGGCAAGCGCATAATTCCCGCCACTTCCTATCGCCACTATGCCGTCGTCAGGTTCGATAACCTCTCCTGTACCCGAAAGCACTAATGTATTATCCTTATCCGCGGCAATAAGCATTGCTTCAAGCTTGTTCAGTGCACGATCTCTGCGCCACATTTGTGCAAGTTCAACGCTTGCGCGGTACAGATTTCCCGAATGTTCCTGAAGCTTTGATTCAAATAAATCGCAAAGTGTAAATGCATCGGCAACGCTTCCTGCAAAACCCACTGCAACCTTTTCGTTGTATAATTTACGCACCTTAACTGCGCCCGATTTCATTACAACCGACTGTCCCATTGTAACCTGACCGTCGCCTGCAATGGCACATTTGCCATCCTTACGAACGCAAACGATAGTAGTTCCCTTTAATTCCATTAAATTTTACCTCTTAATTCTTCTATTATTTCCAAGGCTTTATTAGCTACAAAAGCATACTTTGCCTTTTTTCCGCCCTTAATTTTTTGCTCGGGTGAAGCAATTATGCCAAAATTAATATTCATTGGCTGAAAATCTCTTCCGCTTCCGCTAGAAACGTAATAGCCAAGCGCACCTATAGCGGTTTTATTGGTAAAGTCGGGAATTTCTTCGCCTTTTAGGCGATAGAACATAGAAATTGCCGCTAAAAATCCCGATGCTGTAGATTCAATATAACCTTCTACGCCTGTAATTTGACCCGCAAAGGCAATATTTTTGTTTGATTTAAGTGCATAAGTGTTATCTAACAGTTTTGGCGAGCAGATAAAAGTGTTGCGATGCATAACTCCGTAGCGAACTATTTCGCAGTTTTCAAGACCCGGAATAAGCGAAAACACGCGCTTTTGCTCGCTAAACTTTAAATGTGTCTGAAAGCCAACGATATTATAAAGCGTATCAAGCGCATCATCTCTGCGCAACTGAACTGCCGCATACGGCATCTTTTGAGTTTTTGGGTCAATTAAGCCAACGGGTTTGCACGGACCGAACGCAATAGTTTGCATTCCGCGCGAAGCCATAATTTCGATGGGCATACAGCCTTCAAAGACCTTATCAAAGTCGTGCACGGGTGCAACCTCGGCATTAAGTAGTTCCGTTACAAAATGCTCGTATTCTTCCTTTGTCATCGGGCAGTTTATATAATCGTCACCGCGATCGTAGCGGCTTTGAACAAACGCCTTATCAAAGTTAATAGAATCCTTTGTAATTATAGGCGCCGCGGCATCAAAAAAATGACAGTATTCTTCGCCCGTAAGCTTATATATTTCTTCAACCAAAGCATCAGAGCAAAGCGGGCCTGCGGCAATAATAACTGCACCTTCGGGTAAAGAAGTAACTTCTTTGTTAATAAAATTTACGTTTTCAAATGACAAAAGTATATCTTTAACTTTTTGAGAAAAGCTTTCGCGGTCAACTGCTAGTGCTCCGCCCGCTGGAACGCGCGTTTCGTCGGCGGCACGCATTATAATAGAATCAAGCATGCGAAGCTCTGCCTTTAAAAGACCGGGGCCGTTTTCTAGACGGTCAGACCTTAAAGAGTTTGAGCAAACTAGCTCTGCAAAGCCACCGCCCGAGTGTGCAGGCGTAAGCTTTTTGGGTCGCATTTCATATAAATCAACCTCTACCCCACGTTTTGCAAGTTGATATGCGGCCTCGCATCCAGCGAGGCCTGCACCTATTATACTGATTTTCATTCTTTGTTCTCTTTTTTTGCTGATGTTGTATATTTGCAATCAAAATTATTGCACAAAATTCTTCCTTTAAAGCCCTTGATTAAAAAACCACCGCATTCGGGGCACTTTTCCCCCGTAGGGAGTCCCGTTGAAGCAAAATCACATTCGGGGTATTTGGAGCAACCGTAGAATTTTTTACCCTTTTTGGAAATTCTTTGTACAAGCTTTCCGCCGCATTTAGGACAAGGTACCGTAACCTCATCTGCAGGAAGCGGTTTTGTTGACTTGCAAGCAGGATAGTTAGGGCAAGCAAGGAATTTTCCAAATCTTCCGCTTCTTACTACCATTAATGAGCCGCACTTAGGACAAGGAACGTCACTCTGCTCAACAGGAACCTTAACACGCTCAATTCTGTTAGCCTTTTCAAGCGAATTTTTAAGTGGTCCGTAAAAATCAGAAACAACCTTTACCCAATCTTTTTCGCCCGATTCAACCTCGTCAAGCTTGTTTTCCATCGAAGCGGTAAATTTAAGGTCAACTATATCGGCAAAATTCTCCGCCATCATATCCGTAACGCAAACGCCAAGGCTTGTGGGCTTTAACACTTTTTTATCGCGCTCGATATAATCTCTGTCAAGTATAGTCGAAACGGTAGGTGCATATGTGCTTGGACGGCCTATCCCCTTTAATTCCATCTCTTTAACAAGCGTTGCCTCGTTAAATCTCTGAGGAGGCGCGGTAAAATGTTGTTCTTTTTCAAACTCGTACCAAACAAGCTCTTCGCCAACGCTCATTTCAGGAAGCGCAGTTGATTTGGTTTCTTCATCCTTATCGGCATAAAGTGCCATAAAACCGTCAAAAATTCTGTTTTGAGCAGTACATTTAAATGTATATTTTTCATTTGCCCGAATTAAAACGCTTATCGTAGCGTACTTTGCAGGTGCCATTTGGCAGGCAACAAAGCGCTCGAAAATAAGCTTATAAAGCTTATATAAATCATTAGAAAGGCTTGATTTAACGCGTTCGGGCGTAAATTCCATAGAAGTAGGACGAATAGCCTCGTGTGCATCCTGCGAATTCTTTTTGGTCTTAAATACGTTAGGCTTGCCTGGAAGATATTTTGAAGAGTAATTTGCCGAAATATAATTTCTTACCTCGTCAATTGCTTCCTGAGCAATACGAACCGAGTCGGTACGGATATACGTTACAAGACCTACCGCGCCTACGCCGTCGATTTCAACACCTTCATAAAGCTGCTGTGCAAGCATCATTGTCTTTTTTGTTGTAAATCCAAGTTTACGTGAAGCATCCTGCTGAAGTGCACTTGTGGTAAACGGAGGCTGTGCGTTAAGCTGCTTTGAGCCTTCTTTATATTCCGAAACAAAGTATTTGGCATTTTCAAGCTCGCCAACAATTTTTAAAACCTGTTCTTCGCTTGTAAGCTCAATTTTTCCGCTATTATCGCCAAAGAAGTGTGCAATAAACTTTTTGCGTGACTTTTTAGTAGATAAAATACTGTCAAGCGACCAGAATTCTTCGGGCACAAATTTTTCTATTTCGCGCTCACGGTCAACAACCATTTTTGTAACAGCAGACTGAACTCGTCCTGCTGATAAACCGCTTTTAATTTTGTGCCAAAGTACAGGGCTGATTTCATAACCTACAAGTCGATCAAGAACTCTGCGTGCCTGCTGTGCGTTAACCAAATCTAAATCAATTTTTCTTGGCTTTTTTATAGAATCAGTAACACAATTTTTGGTAATTTCGTTAAAAACAACGCGGCAAGCTTCATCTTCAGAAATTCCAAGATGCTTTGCCAAGTGCCATGAAATTGCTTCCCCCTCTCTATCAGGGTCCGTTGCAAGATAAACGTTTTCGGCCTTTGCGGCTTCGTCTTTAAGCTGCGCGGCAAGCTCTTTCTTTGAAGAGATCAAAATATATTGCGGTTTAAAGCCATTTTCAACGTCAATACCCGTCTTGCTTTTAGGAAGGTCAATAATATGTCCCCCACTTGCTAAAACCTTAAAATCCTTGCCTAAAAACTTGCTTATTGTCTTTGCCTTTGATGGCGATTCTACTATAAGTAAATTCATAAAACCCGTCCTTTATTTTTTTATCGAAAATTCGTTACCGGGCAATCTTTGTATAATACCCGAAATTTCCAGCATCATTAGTGCCGTGTTTATATCTGAAACAGAAGCCAAAATATTTTGGGTAAAAAAGTCGGCAGTTCTATTTTCATGCATTAAAAATTCTATTATCTTATTTTCAAGTTCATTAGAGCCATTTGGCTTTTTCTTTTTCTCTTTCTTTTTAAAAATACCAAATTCTTCTAAAACGTCGCTTGGCGAAGTTGCAACGCAAGCACCTGATTTAATTAAAGCATTTGTTCCCTCCGAAGCAGAGGAAGTTATATTACCGGGAATTGCAAACACCGTCTTATTTTGCTCAAGCGCATGTGCAACAGTGCTTGTTGTTCCGCTTTTTAAATTAGCCTCTATGACAAGTAGCGCACTTGAAATTCCCGAAATAATTCTGTTTCTATGTGTAAAATTCTGTTTTTGAGGTCTTGTAGAAAGCGGATACTCACTTATAAGCAAACCGCTTTCTTTAATGTTTTGATATAATGCGCGATTTGATGAAGGATAAATAAAATCAACACCTCCACCTAAAACCGCAACGGTTTTGCCACAAGCATCCAAAGTAAAATTGTGCGCATACGAGTCAATACCTTCTGCCATGCCAGAGCAAACGCACAATCCGTTATTAACAAATTCATTTGAAAACATTTTAGCACAGTCGCGCCCGTAGCTTGTTGGTCGTCGTGTACCGATTATCGAAATGCAGGGCTCTTCCAAAAGCTTAATATCGCCTATAAAATATAAAATTGGTGGTGGCGATGGAATATTTTTAAGTGTTTGGGGAAAATCTTTGTTTTTATAAAATGTAACACCAACATTGTTTGCATTCATAAAAGCAATTATTTTTTCACTTTTTTCTATCCACGCGCCCGAAGAAATTTCGTTTTTAATCTCGTCTGATAAAAAGTCAAACTCATCGACATTAAAGTCTTCAGCTCCGTCAAAAGCAAAATATAAATCGGCAAAGCGAGGTGCGCCTAAAATTTTAACGTTATTTAAATATAACCAAAATTTTTCGTCTTTAGTTAAAATTTTTATCACCCTGTTTAATCAAAGTAATTACCATATTATATTAAAACCTTTTTGATGTCAAGAAAAAAAACAGTGCAAATTGTGTGAACAACTAATTTGTATATTTCTTGACAAAATTTTAAATTATGATATTCTTATCTTAACGAGGAAATGTTTATGAAGAAAAACGATGAAATAAAAATTGAAATTACCGCACTAAATTCTGATGGCTTTGGCGTTGGAAGGCATTTAGGCGAAGTTGTATTTGTACCTAACACTCTACCCGGAGAAAAGGTTGAAGCACACATTATAAAATGCGCAAAAAATTATTCCGTTGGCAAGCTTATGCGCGTTTTAGTGTCGTCTAAAGACAGAATTGCGCCAAAGTGCAAATATTTTAATTCTTGCGGTGGCTGTGATTTTCAATTCATAAATTATGAAGCACAGCTTAACGAAAAATGCCAAAGTGCGTTAAATAATATCAACAAACTCTCGGGTGAAAATTTAACTGTTTCAAAAATCATTCCTGCAAAAGAGCAATATTTTTACCGAAACAAAGCACAATTTCCTATAAAAAAAGCTAATAACGAGGTTAAAATAGGCTTTTTTGCACCGCGCTCGCACAGAATTGTTGATATTGATAAGTGTATTTTGCAACAAAATGAGTGCAACGATGTTATCCTTGCCATGCGCAAGGCAATAGAAAAATTTAACGTTTCTATCTATGACGAAGAAGCACACTCGGGTATTTTAAGGCACGTTATTGCGCGAAAAGCAAAAGACGGTTTAATGCTTATTATTGTTACCAATACGCACAAAAAATTATCACAGGATTTTATTAATTATCTTGCAAGCCAACTGCCAAACGCAAAAAGTATTATTCAAAATGTAAACACACAAAAAGGCAATATTATTCTCGGTAACGATTGCATTACTCTTTGTGGCAGTGATTTTGTGCGTGATGAAATGTGCGGAATTTTATTTAACTTGCGTCCAAAGGCATTTTTGCAGATAAATACAAAACAGACCGAAAATTTATATTCCCGTGCGGCAGAACTTGCTCAAATTAATAAAGACGATATTGTTTTTGATGCATATTGCGGTATTGGAATTATGAGCTTAATGCTTGCAAAAAAATGCAAAAAGCTTATCGGCGTAGAAATTGTACCTGAAGCTATCGAATCAGCAAAGGAAGCTGCAAAAATTAATAATATAGATAATGCCGAATTTATTGTCGGCGCTTGCGAAGACGTACTTCCTGACTTAATTTTAAAGGATCAAAAGCCCGACGTATTGGTTGTTGATCCGCCCAGAGCCGGCTGCGAAGAATCTCTTTTAAAGGCGGTTTCTGCCGCAGAAATTAAAAGAATAGTTTACGTTTCGTGCAACCCTTCTACCCTTGCGCGTGATATTAAAATTTTGTCTGCACATGGCTATAAAGCCTCGGAATTAACGTTTATTGATATGTTCCCTCAAACAAAACATATAGAAACCGCCGTACTTTTAACTAAATAACTAATGATTAAACACTTTTTAAAAAATGCAGAATTACTAAATAAAACATTTAAATTTGTGCCGTTATTATATGGTTCTTTAGGCTTAGAGTATTTAACAAAAACAAATTTAAGCGCAGATGATATTGAAATTTTAATTCCAAAAAGTTTTTTAAAAGAAAGATGGGTTGAATTTAAAAATTTTCTTGAGCAATACGGCTACGAATTTATTAACGAGTGCGAGCACGAATTTAAAAAGGATAACGTAACGTAC
>JAZSMS010000052.1:0-12634 GCA_045536015.1 Clostridia bacterium | reverse complement strand
ATAGAGCAGGCAAGGGGAATATCCTTCATTAAAGCGCTACCTTCGCCGTTAGATATAATTTTTTTTGCGGGGCAACCCATATTTATATCAATTACGTCAAAACAGTCAAAAATAGGCTTTTTTATCTGTGAAGCAATTATTTCGGGGTCAGAACCAAAAATCTGTGCACCCTCGGGATGATTGCCCGATGGTGCTAAAAGAGAGGCAGTTTCATCAGAGGAATAAAAAAGTCCTTTTGCACTTACCATCTCGGTGAAAGTTAAAAAAGCTCCAAATCGGTAACAGATATCGCGAAAAACGTTATCAGTGACACCTGCCATAGGAGCTAAAATTAATTTTTTGTTCATAGGGAAAATTTCTCCGACTGCATATTTTTAAAAACGCTAAAGGTAGAAAAACCAAGCGTTTTAAGAATGAGCTGCGCTTCTTTTATGCCCTTGCCGCAAACAGAAGAGTTTGATGCAAGCGTAATAATATTTCCTCCAAGCTCAAGATATTTTTTCAAAATGCTGACAGAGGGGAATAAAATTCCACGCGCGGCTAAAGAACAGTCAATTTCAAGTCCTTTGCCTAAAAAGACGGTACGCATTAAAATTGCCTCGATGAGCTCTGGAAATTCGTAAAACTCAATGTTTGCAAGCGGGTAGTTGGCGTATTTAGAAACAAAGCTTATGTTGCCAAGCACGTTAAAAGAAAATGCCGCATCAAGCGAATCAAAAACTTTTTCTAAATAAGCACTGTAAATTTCATTTCGACTGGCAGTTTTGTAAAAATCGAAATCGTCAAGTCTGTTTCCGTTAAGTGTTTTTACAGAATTTACAACGTAGTCAAAATCGGTACGGCTTGTTTCAAGTGCAACACGCTCGCTTAAATCGTATTCAAACTCAATTTCCGTTCCTTTAGTTAAAATAATATCGGTCTTAGGTGCTTTAAAATTGTTTAAAGAGGTAATACAAATTCCGTCAACACCTTGTGCTTTTGCGTTTTTTACTGCAAGGCGGGCGTCTAGAAAATGCACGTTAGAATCAAAAATCATTTTGCAGGTACCCAATCCCACGAGCTAACTGCTTCGCACCACGTTTCGTCATCTATTGGTGCGGTAGGGGCGTTTTTCTTTTTTGCAACGTTAAAAACGTGGCGGGCAAAGCCTATTATGTACATTTTGCCCTCACTCATCTCGCGATAGGCAACCTGTCCCCAAATATTAACGTCCCACAAATTGCGGTCAATATAGACCTGTTTAAGCTTTTCGCCATCGTAGTAAACGTGATTAAGTTCAAACGAATACTGTCCGTTAGAAATGGTTAAAATTGCGTAATCCGCCCTAAAATTTTCACCCTTTTGGCTTAAACCTACAGAACCGGGGTTTAAAACAAGCTTATTATCCTTTGGATATGCAAATTGAAAATGATTGTGCCCGCAAAGCAGAATATCTTCGTCAATTTCTTCCAAAACTTCGTCAAGACGCTTTGTATCGTAGTAGTACAAAAGCTCGCGGATAGAGACGTGCGAGCCGTGCACCATACGGATATTAAGCCCATCACTATTAACTGTTCGTTGCGTTGGAAGATTAAATATATATTCTTTGTGCGCACTTGTCAAAAGATCAAGCGAAAGTCGCATAAACTGCCATTGAAGCGCAGTTTGCGTTTCGGCAAAGCCGTTATAATGGTCTTTAGCTAAAACCTCGCGGTTGCCTGCAATCATTATGGCATCGCGCTCAAGCAGCATATCAAGCACCTTATCAGGAGCCGGTCCGTCACCAACGTTATCACCCATAACTAAAATTTTGTCATAGCTTTTTTTGTCGACGGCGTTAAAAATTGCTTCAAGCGCAACGTTATTGCCATGTATGTCAGAAAGTAATAGATATTTCATTTAGTCCTCGATGTTTTTAAAGGAAGGAAAAACTACAAATTTTGCCTTGCCTATAATTTTGTCCTTAGGAACAGGTCCTACAATACGGCTGTCGGCAGAGTCAGGACGGTTATCGCCCATAACGAAGACACATCCTTCGGGAACTGTTATAGGTGCCATATCAACGGGGCAGGGGGCAGAGATATAGTCCTCAGAGATTTCGTTGCCGTTAACGTAAACTATGCCGTCTTTAATTTCGATAGTTTCAAGCGAAAGTGCTATTACACGCTTAACATAAACGTCGGGATAATTTTTGCTTGGGAATCGTGTTATTATAATATCGCCGTGCTCGATATCAGAAAACTGATATTCAAGACGAGAAACTAGCGTAATCTGATTGCTATGAAGCGTAGGCTCCATACTTTTTCCTTTAACGTGTGCAAAGGTAAATATAAAGAAATTTAAAAATAAACCTATTAAAAGAGCCGAAGCAATAAGGATTATATATTCCTTTGCAATTTGAAGAGTATGTGCCTTTTTAGCGACACCTTCTTCGTTTAAAGATAAGCGGAAGCGTATATGCTCGCCCTTTTTGCCTTTAAACAAGTAGGGGGTTTCAAACTGATCGGATGCAATGCGCTTTAATTCGTTATAGGTAATAAGCTTGGAAAGTGACTCTTCCTGCTTGCGCTCTGAAATAACTTGCTCAAAAACTTGTTTGTTTTCTTGCGTGGCAGGCTCATCTTCTTCAAGCACAAAGTTATATGCGTTTTCTTCCTCATCGTCAAGCGGTTGCTCGTCACTTTCTTTTAAAATAGTTTCGTTGTCATTAACGATAACGTCTTCATTGAGCTCTTCTGCATATTGTTCTTCGGCAGGCTCTTCTAATAAAGCGTCAGCTTTGTCGATTACGGCTTGAATGTCTTCGATGCTCTGCGGATCTTCGGCGGGTATTTCGTCTAGAATAGCCTCAGAGAAGAACTGTTGACCGCTTTGCTCTAAAACAGAATCAAAAACGGGCTCTTGCTCGTAATTTTCTTCTGTAACGTCTGTTTGATACTCAGAATCAAGGTCAAGCGTAAGCTGCTGCTTGTCAATGTCAGAAACAACGGGTTCAACAAAAAACTCATCGGATGAAGCCTGCTCAAGCATCTCTTTTTGCTTTTTAAAGGCCTTCAAAAAGCTCTTTTTAATCTTTACGGTTGGAGCAGGTGCAATAGGAGCAGGGGTAACGGTTTCTATTGCAAATTCAAAGGGTTCGGCATCAGGTTCGTCAGCAACGTCGGGCTCTGCGATCGGTTCTTTTTTTTGTTCTTCAAATGTAATTGCCTCATCAACTTCGGTAATAACCTTTTGAGTAAAGGTATCTTCATCAATTTCTTTTGAAGTAATTTCTTCCGCAATCTCTTCGCTGACATCAGCCTTTTTGATGTCTTTTTTATAAATAACTTTTTGTGGTGTGCTGTTTTTAGCGGAATCAACGTCAAAAACGGAATGAAAAGCATCTTCCTCGTTTTGCTTTGCGGTAGTGTCAGGCGCGTTTATAACCGAAAAAGAAGTTTCTAAAGTTGATAATTCTTCAATAGATTTAAGCTCTTTTTCACTAGCGTTTTTTTCTTCGTTTAAAGATTGCTCGTATTCAAAAAAATTAAAGGATCTCGTATAATCTTTCTTTTTCATTTTACAGTATCCGCCTTAATAATTGATTTTGTGCGTTTTTGACATTCTTCGCGGTCAAGCATAATAATATGCGCGCATTTTACGCATTTAAGCTTTATATCTGCACCAATACGGATGCAAATCCATTCATTGCATCCGCAGGGGTGATTTTTTTTAGTTATTACCTTATCGCCTAAATTTATATCAAACATTATTTGTTGTCAGCAAGCTTTTCGAGCGCAGTTGCAAACATTTTTGCGCTTAAAACAAGGTTTGCTATTTCCTTTTTTTCATTAGGTGCATGAATTGCTTCGTTTTCTCCAATAAAATTAGTTCCGAACGCAACCGCTTTGCCGGGGAACGCGCGCGCATAAGTACCGCCACCGATAGATAAAAGCTTATCGTCACGTTTTGTATAATCTTTATAGACCTTCATAAGTGTAGTAACTAAGGGCGAATTTTCGTTTACGTGATGATGTGGCTGTGAATCAATAACCTCAACTGCCCAAAGCGCAGGAACTTTATCCTTAATTTTAGCAACAAGCTCGTCAAGCGAAAGTGAGAGAGGATAGCGTATATCAAGCACAATTTTGCAGTCCTCGTCGGTCATTTCGGGATAAATTTCGTTTTTGCCGATAAGTGCAATACCGAGATTTAACGAAAGCGAACCTGAATAATCGGTAATATCAAGACCAAAGCTTTTACCTACTATATCGTCTGCGAAAAGCAAATTTGCATAATTTAAAAAGTCACCCTGATCGCCACCGAGTGAAAGCGAAGAAAGCGTGTTTAAAAGCGCAAATGCTGCGTTTTTGCCTTCCTGAGGGGTGGAACCGTGCGCGCTTTTTCCAACAGAATTAAGCGTTATTTTGTCGGTATCAAGTGAAACGGTTACGTCTTGGGGAAGATCGCTTAATTTGTCTTTAAGCGTGTCAATTTCGCCCGAAATGGTTGCAGTAGCGCTTGCGGGAACCATATTTGCTCGCATACCGCTTGCAAGAGTAACCTTGTAATATCCACTGGAAAGCGTGGTAGAAAGTGCTATATGAGCAATACCGCGTTCGGTATTTATAACGGGGTAGGAAGCATCGGGCGAAAAAGCAAGATCAGGAAGCTCTTCCGAGCGTTTATACCTGTCCATACATGCCCAGCCGCTTTCTTCGTTACAGCCGAATATAAGACGGATACGCGAATTTAGAGGTTTATTTGTTTCTAAAAGAGCCTTTACCGCATAAATAGCGGCAACCGCGGGGCCCTTATCGTCAGAAACGCCGCGACCGTAGATAAAGCCGTCTTTAATTTCCATTTTGTAGGGATCTGTATCCCAACCTTCTCCTTCGGGAACAACGTCAAGGTGGCAAAGCACGCCGATAAGATGCGTACCTTCACCAACTTCTGCCCAGCCACAATAATTATCAACGTTTTTGGTGCGCATACCTATTTGCTCGCAAATTTCAAGTGTTTTTTGCAAAACAAGCGCACAGGGTTCGCCAAAAGGCATATTGGGAAGCGCGTCCTTTTGAACGGAGGGGTACGAAATGAGCGTTGCAATATCGTCAAGCATTTCGCTAATGTGCGCGTCGATATAATCGTCGGTTTCGCTTGGAAGATTTAAAAGCTTGCCAAGCGTGCGGTCGGGCGAAATAACGAAAGATTTGCCTTGATAATTTACCGTATAGGCCTTTTTAAAAAGGGGACAGAAAAATGCACCGCGAGCACCTTTAGAAATATTTATAAGCTTTATATCAATTGTTACTTTTTTTAAAAGCTTTTCTTCTGAAAATTTTTCAAGCGTTAAAATATCGTTTTCAAGAGTGTAAACGTATTCGTCGGTCTTTGGCATAAAAGAAAAAACAGCCAAAGGAATAATTGTTATTGCACCTATAATAGCCGCCCAGACGTAACCGAGCGAAAACGTTAAAGCGCGGAAAAGAAAAAATATGCCTACTAAAAAAAGCGTAAGGAAAACACAGTTTAAAACAATTTCGGTTGTAGTAAGTTTTTTTGTTTGTATTTTTTGTTGGTACATATTTCCTCCATTAGTTGATGCTTGCTAAAAAAGCGCGGATTTCTTCGGTATGATCTCCGGATAAAAGTATTCCGTAAACGTTTGTAAGATATGCGGAAATAAGGTTGTCGCCGTAGTCGGTAACGGCTTTATCTAAAAATGGAAAAGCGTAAACCTGACCGTTTAACGAACATTTTTCTATCTGCTCGGGAGCAATTTCAAGCTCAAGCGGCACTGCCTGCTTAATTAAAAGTGCATCGGCAAGCATGCTTTCGGGCACTATCAAAAGTTCGGCATTGCGAGAATCGGCAAGCTGCGAAATATAATCGCAAACGGTAAGGTTTTTTATGTTTGCAACATAATCTTCCGTGAAAGAAGAATCAAGCGTTGTAAAATTTACGTACCTAACAGAAGTTTGCTTTTTTATTTGCTTGCAAAAAAGCTCGGGTGCAGAAGTTGAAAGCGTAGTATCGTATAAAATAATTTCGATACCGTTTTTTTGCGAGTTCAGCTGAAGGAGTGTATCGCTTATCAAAAAGGTAGCAACGCAAACGATAAAGGCACAGATAAATATTTTAAAAATACAATGAGAAAAAACGTAAGAGATCTTTTTCATTTGTCCCCCCAGAGAGAAATAATAATTTCGCTCGCGCGCTCGGGGTGAGATGAACCCTTATAAACTACTGCGATAGTAGGGGAGTCGTCAATAGAATAAATCGGCAACGGCTGAAATTTGGCAACGTATTTTGAAGTATCACAAGCGGTAAGACCTTCGGCAGTTTTGCCCGTAATATCTATGCCGTAAGTAACGTTTTCGCTTTTTACAGCATTTTCGCCTTCATAGTTAAGCTGCAATAAAAAGCCATTGTTTAGCATAGTTTCATATCCGGTTTTATTAAGCAAAAGCACGTCGCCCTGCTTTGCACCAAGACGCGTCACAACCTGCTGCCATCCGTTTTCGGTAGTTATTGTCACGCTTTCGTTTCCTGCACTGTTGGTAGTGTATACGCTGACTTCAAATTCAAAATCGTAAAGTTCTTTTAAGTTTGCTTGCCAATTTTCTGCATCACTACCCGTTATATTGGTTTGATAGGCAAGAAATATTATACGGTCACGGTTTGTATATTTGTAATTTGTTATTGCCGAGTTAATAACGATTGTTAATGCAATTATTATTACTATGGCTATTAAAAATACTTTAAAGTGCTTTTTCATATAAGAACTTCCAAAAAAATAAACTTGGCATAAAATATACCAAGTTTATTATACACCAATTTGTAAAAATTGTATAGAAAAATTTTATTATTATATATTATTTATATTATCTGTTAAAGAAATTGCTTCATCATTATTAGAATCAAATGCATCAGCCTTGTTTAAAAGTTTATCAATATTGTAGTAGCGCTTTGTTGCATCTTCGATGTTATTGCTTGCATCGTCAAGTTTTTTCTTTGTTTTTTCCAAAAGCTCTGCAAATTTTCCAAAGTTAAAGCGTATCTTTGTTAAAAGGGAAGTAATTTCACTTGTGCGCTTCTGAATTGCAAGCGTTTTAAAGCCAAGCTGAAGACTGTTTAAAAATGCACCAAGAGTTGTAGGTCCTGCAATGGTAACACGGTATTCACGCTGCATTTGTTCGCAAAGACCGCTTTTTCTGGCTACTTCGGCATATAAGCCCTCAATGGGAAGATACATAATTGCAAAGTCGGTGGTGTAGGGTGGGATTATGTATTTATCGCGTATGTCTCGTGCGCATTTTTTAATAGTTTGCTCAAGCTGGTGCGAAGCTTCTTCTGCAAGCGCTAAATCGCCCTTTTCGGTTGCATCGCAAAGGCGAAGATATTGCTCGATGGGGAACTTACAGTCGATAGGAAGGTATAATGAATTGCCGTTATCGCCGTTAGGAAGACAGATGCAAAATTCAACTGTGTTATTAGAACGCGGATTAGGCTTTACGTTGCGCTTATATTGCTCGTTTGTCAAGATTTGCTCAAGCAAATTTTCTAAGCTGACTTCACCCCACGTGCCGCGTACTTTAACGTTTGTAAGAGCGGTTTTAAGATCACCTACGCTTGATGCAAGCGTTTGCATTTCACCAAGTCCCTTATAAACGCTTTCAAGCTGTTTGCTGACGTTGGCAAAGCTTTCACTTAAACGCTTTTCGAGTGTTGAATTTAGCTTTTCGTCAACAGTCTGACGCATTTTTTCAAGTTTTTCTGCATTATCGTTTTGCATAGAACGGATGTTGTTTTCAAGAGTAAGTCGCATCTGCTCAAGCTGTTTTTGATTAGAGTCACTCATAGCGCGAAGTGATTCGGTAAATTCTTTCATCTGATTTTGCAAAACAACGGTAAATTGAGTAATACTTTCGTTTGTTGATTTTCCGTGATTGTAAATAAGGTTATTAACCTCTTTACGAAGCTCGCTGTTCTGGGCAAGAATCATTGCCTTTAAAGCCTCGTTTTCGCGGCGGGTTTGCTCTAAAAGTGCAGAATTGTGCTTTTTATCAAGTGTTTTTATAAGTATTATCACGGAAATAACAAGCGAAATGCCTGCAATACCAAGGATAACGTATTCCAAATTATTCCTCCGTTAAAACATTAATTTGACTCATATTAAGATTGTAATAAATGCCTTTTCGCGCCATAAGTTCTTCATGAGAACCGCTTTCGGCAATGGTGTTGTTTGCAATACACATAATTCTGTCGGCATTTCTGATTGTTGATAAGCGATGGGCAATAACAAAGCTTGTTCTGCCGCTTATAATTTTATCAAGAGCCTTCTGAATTAAAAGCTCGGTATGAGTATCAATGTTACTTGTAGCTTCGTCAAGAACAAGAATTTTTGGGTTAGAAATTATAACGCGTGCAAAGGAAATAAGCTGTTTTTGTCCGGCAGAGAGCATGTCTCCGCCTTCTGTAAGAGTTGTATAATATCCGCGTGGAAAATCTTTGATAAAATCATCGGCATAGACTAATTTTGCAGCAGCAATACATTCTTCATCCGTAGCGGAGGGGTTGCCGTAGCGAATGTTATCGATTATCGTTCCTGAGAAGATAAACGCGTCCTGCATAATAATACCGATTTGGGTACGCAATGATTTTAAAGTTACGTCCTTAACGTCAATTCCATCAATTTTAACACTTCCGCTGCAAGCATCATAAAAACGCGAAAGCAAGCTTACCATCGTGGTTTTTCCCGAACCGGTCGGTCCTACAAAGGCAATCATTTCGCCGGGCGAAACGGTAAAAGAAACGTTTTCAAAAACGTTTATTCCTTCTTCATAACCAAAGGTAACGTTGTCATATTCAACATAGCCTTTAATTGCAGGCATTTCTATTGCATCGGGCTTTTCGATCAGTTCTGATTGCGTGTCAAGCGTTTCGAAGATGTGCTCAATGTTACTTGTTGCGCCTGCAAGTTGTTCAAAGAATGTTGCAAAAGAGGTTATAGGCGACCAGAAGTTTGCAAGATAGGTTATAAATGCAGTAAGAACGCCAAGAGTCATATTATCGGTACCGTCAGCTATAAATAAAACGGCAATAAAGTAAACCAAAATTTTGCCTAAATTAGAAAAAATATCAATGCTGGGCGCAAGTAAATTTGTTACTAAAGAGCGCTTAATAACTACGTCGTTTAATTCAATACTAAGTCGATCAAATTCTTTTTCCGAAGCGTTTTGATGCGAAAAAGCCTGAGTGGTATAAATACCCATAACACTTTCGTGAATATAGGCTTCGCGGTTACTTGATTTTGCACGTTGGGGGCGTGAAAGAGCTTTTGATTTGTTGCGAATAAGAGTTAAAACAATCATAAGAGGGATAAGTACAACAAAGCTTAAAAGCGTAAGACGTACACTCATTTGCAAAAGCATAATAAATATAAATATTAAAGTTAAAGAATCAACTGCAAGCTTTATTATTTGCGAAGATAAAAGTCCTGCAAGCGTATCAACGTACGTTGTCACATTTTGAAGTATCTTTCCTGCTGAACGGTCATCAAAATATCTGAATGAAAGTGATTGAAGATGATTAAAAATATCCTTACGAATATCATAAACAACCATCTGTCCAAGCTTTGTAATAATTATAGAACGGAAAGCGGAAAGTACAATATCTGTTACAAGAATAGCAAATACTATAACAACAACCCAAACAAGAACACTTACGTTGTTTTCGAACGCACCACCTTCGGTTAAAACGTTATCAATAAGCCACTGAATAGTTTTTGGCCAAACCAGAGCTACCAAAACGTTTATAACAAGTAAAACTGCACCAATGGCAAATTTATTTTTGTGGGGTAAAACGTATTTAAAAAGGCGGCGAATAAGTGAAAAATTAAGTTGTTGCTTTACATTTGCTTCGTCAGTACGGTAATTGTTACGTGCCATTATTCTTGCACCTCCCCGTCAGAAACAAGGCTTGAAAACTGCTCAAGATATATTTCATAATATCTGCCTTTTTGGGCAATGAGCTCTTCGTGTGTTCCACGCTCTAAAATATTTCCTTTATCAAGGACTAATATTTCATCACAATCTTTAACCGAAGAAATCCTGTGTGCAATTATAACCTTTGTTTTATCGGCATAATGCGTGTTAAGTTCTTGATAAAGCTTCTTTTCAGTTGCCATATCAAGAGCGCTTGTTGCATCGTCAAAAATTAAAACAGGGGCATTGTAAAGTAATGCGCGTGCTATTGCAACACGTTGTCTTTGACCGCCTGATAAACCCATACCACGTTCGCCGATAATAGTTTCAAAGCCGTCGGGGGTATTTATAATAAAGTCGTATGCTTGTGCAACGCGTGAAGCAAAAAGTATATCTTGATCACTTGCATCGGGTTTACCATATAAAATATTGTTTTTTATTGTGTCAGAAAACAAAAAGCAACCTTGAGAAACGGGTGAAAAGCACTGACGAACACTAGTAAGAGTAAGGTTTTTGACGTTTTGCGAGTTTATAGTGACACTGCCTTGAGTTGCATCGTAAAAGCGCATCATAAGATTAATCAATACAGTTTTTCCGCTACCTGTTGCGCCCATAATTCCTAGTGATTTTCCTTGATCTAAGTTAAACGAAACATTGTTAAGCAGCTTTTTGCCTTCAAGAGAAAAAGTTACGTTATTAAAGGTGATAGATACGTTTTTGTTATCACAATGTTTTGCATCCGGTTTATCGGAAATAAGTGATTTTGTATCAAGAATTCTTATTATTCTTTCTCCGCTGGTTATTGCATTTTGTGTGTGATTAAGCCACCAGTTCATATTTAAAAACGGAACCAGAATATATGCTACATAACCGGTAATTTCTACATATTCGGCAATAGTCAGATTTGTTGAAAAGCTAAGATATTGCTCGTTTGTGTTTACAATAAGCAAAAAGGAAATAAGTGAAACGCAAACGGTTATCAAAGTGTGTAAAACATTAAAAGGAATATCAAATTTGTTAACTGCTTTATTAAAGGTTATGTTGTTTTCGGTGTATTCCTTATTATAACGATCAAAACGTTTTTGTTCGGTTTCTTCTTGTGCGTAAGATTTTATAATACGCATACCTACGATATTTTCCTGTGCATTCATTCTGAGCGCAGCAGTAGAATCTCTAACAAAACCATAGTAGTAATGAAAGACCTTGCTGCATTTTCGAGAAATAAAGCACAGTGGGATAGCGCAGAGGTATATTATTAAGATTAATAAAGTGCTGCGCTTAAATAAAATAACACTTGCAAATACAAAACCGAAAAACGCTTCTAAAATAGAAGGAAGGGTAACGGTAAAAAGGTTTTTTACTATTTCGGTGTCGTGTGTAAGCACGGTTATTAAATTACCTGTATTTTCCTTGCGCAAAAATGATTGTGACTGCCATAACATTTTTTTAAAGCAATCTTCGCGCATGATAGTAACGGCTTCAATAGAACTTTTTGCCATCATGTATGCGCGCAGATAAGAAATGGCTTGGCGCAGAATAATTACTGAAATCCAAGTAATAATCAAAACCCATAGAAGCTCTGTTTTACTTGAGGGAGAATATCTCATGAAAGAAAAAGGAGCATCACCAATTACCGAAGCAATAATGAATTTTGTTATCATAGGAACAAGCATAGCGAGTAGAACCATGATAACACCCATTACCAGGTAGAGAAAGATGATGCCCATATAAGGTTTGTAATAGGAGAACAGACGCTTTAATACTTTCATAAAGCACCTCCGATAACTGCAAGCGCATTTGTTATTAAAATTTTAGCCTATACGTACATATATGTCAACCCTAAAAAACGAGTTTTAATTGTAAATATTTTTTTAACAAAACAGTAGAAAAAGTAAAAAAAGCAAGTAAATAAGGGAGTTTTAGGGAAAAAAAGAATAAAAAATAAACAGAAAAAATTTTTTGTTTGATATTGACTTTAAAAGAAAAAAGTGATATCATACTGAAAGATATGATGTATAATTTTGCTCATAGTGTTCTTACCTATATTGTATATAGCGTAAAAGGCACAAAAAACAAGATGTACGTCAATGCTAAAAACTTATTACTATGGGAGGAACACTATGAAGTCTTTGATCAAAAAACTGGTGACAAGCGCACTTATTATTGCACTTGTTTTATCGGTTTTCTCGTGCGTTTCTTTTGCAACGGGCGAGACAACAAAAGACAGCTCAACAGCAGCCGGTCAGGTAACGGACGTAACCGAGTACGATGCACAGGCATTTGAAGAGAAAGTAATCAGCGATAACGATTACGCATCATATTTAAATGCAAACGCTTCTGCCGATCGTCCCGATGCTTCAATCGTGCTTATGGGAAAGGATGCTTATCTGTTTGATAAAGAAACAGGTGCAGCAAAAGAAAAGGTTGCGTCTGTTAAAGCATATCCGCTTAACAATCCTACCGATGAGCGCGAAGGTGGCCTTTTTTACGATGAAGGCATTTGCGGTTGGGTATTTAATGTAACGAAGGCGGGCTTGTACAACATTACGCTTTCATATTTTGCTTACGATACGCTTACATACGAACTTAATGGCGTACAGTACAAAATTGAAAGTAAAAGCTCGACAGTACAGAGAAAAATTTATATTGATAATGAAGTACCCTTCTACGAGGCTCGTCAGGTAAAC
>JAZSMS010000119.1:0-9950 GCA_045536015.1 Clostridia bacterium | reverse complement strand
TATCTGTACGTTTTCTTCATCAAGCCCTTTAAAAGGCTCGTCAAGCAAAAACGTATCGCCGCCAAAGGCAAGCGTGCGCGCTATTGCTCCTCTTCTTTTTTGACCTCCCGATAATTCGGAAGGTCTTTTTTCTATCTCCGCCGATAGACCAAATGTCTTTAAATAGTAATCGGCAAGCGTCTTTTGATTTTCGCCAAGCGGAAGATATACGTTTTCTTTAAGCGTAAGCCAAGGCAAAAGAGTATCCTCCTGAAAAAGATATGCAACCTTTCCCTGCCCGCTTATTTTTCCTGAAAACTTAACCTCGTTTGCTATTGCATTAAAAAGTGTTGTTTTGCCTGCTCCCGAAGGCGCAACAATGCAGTAGACACCTGTTTTTTCTGTTTGAAAAGAAACGTCAGATAAAACTTCTTTATCAAATTTTACAGATAAATTTTCTACCTTCATTTTTCCTCCGTTACTTTTAAGCTTTTATTAAACATCGAAAGCAAAACTTTAACCGCCTTTTCAAGCAATAAGCTTATAATAATTATAACAGTCGTCCACGCAAAAAGGTCGACTGTTTCAAGAGTGCTTTTTGCATTAAACAGCTGCGTACCTATTGATGTTTGAGGCTGGCAAAGCACTTCTGCGGCAATACCTGCTTTCCACACAAGACCCGAGCAAGTAAACAGAGCCGATGTAAAATACGGCATTATCTGCGGAAGATAAATATGCGTTATTTTTTTAATTTTAGAAAGCTGATAGCATCGCGCAAACTTTAAGTAGTCAGCATTAAAATTTTTAACACCTTCGGAAATGTTCCCCCACATAACAGGCACTACCATCAACATTCCGACAAACGAAGGAATATTGTTGCGCGTAAGCCAAACCCACGCAAGCATAATAAACGATGCAACGGGTGTTGCTCTTATTATGCTTTTAATAGGCGATAAAAGTCCGCTTACAAATTCGTTGTTGCCAGTAAGTGCGAACAAAACACCCAAAACTATTCCAAGCAGATATCCTAAAATCACGCGCAGTAAGCTTGAAAAAACCGTTATCCAGAAATTACTACTTACAACAAGCTCGGTTAAACGCTTTAAAACGCTTTGCCAAGACGGTAAAAACACCTGATTATTTACTATAAACGCAAGAATAGTCCATACAACAATCCAGATTACGCAGATTACAAAATATTTAATTATTTTACTTAATATACCAGAAGTCTTCACCGGGAAGTTTTCCTCCTACTGAAGCAGGATCGCTGTCAAATAAAATTTGAATAAAAGGCGTTGCCTTTGTTTTCATTTCGTTGCCCGTAATGCAAACCATACTCGAATTAGGAATTGCTTTTTGCGCTATTGCTTTAGCGGGTACTATTCCAAGCTCTGCAATAATTTCTGCCGCATCTTCAACGTTTTCGTTTACATACTTAACCGAATCGGCATATTCTTTTAAAAATGTATCAACTGCGGCCTTGTTGTTTTCAATAAACTCAGTCTGTGCAACGATGCAACCCATCGAAATAAGCGATTGTCCTTGAGAAGTTTCTTCCCAAACGTCGTTAATATCAACAGCAATGCGATAATCGCTTGTTTTGCTCATTAAATTAGAAACGTTTGGCTCGGGAATAACGACGATGTCGGCATTACCTGCAATAGCCTGTGTTACAACCTCGTCATGATTTGCAAAATATTCAACTTCACAAGTAATATTGTTTTCTTTTAAAAGGTAATTAAGAGCATATTCGGGTGTCGCACCTTTGCCCGAAGCATAAACCTTTTTACCCTCTAAGTCGGTAAAAGAATTTATTGAATTTCCCTTTTCAAGCACGTACAGTACGCTTAAGGTATTAAGAGCAATTATCTTAATTTTGCCGTTTGATTTATTGTAGAGAGTGGCAGCAAGGTTTGTAGGAACTGCGGCAATATCAAGCTCGCCGTTAAGCAAAAGTCCCGTAACGTCGGTTGGCGCGCCGAAAATTTCAAACTTATAATCATTTTTAGTCTTTCCTTCTTCAGCATCAACCATAAGCTTAGAAAGTCCCATTCCCGTAGGTCCCTTTAATGCGCCAACGTCAATGTGCGTTTTCTCTTTGGGTGCGCACGAAGCAAAAAGTGCAACGGTTAAAACAACGGTAAGTAATAAAGTAACAAATTTTTTCATTTTTTATTCCTCCTTAGGATATGATTTTGATGTTAAAACGCTTTTTACGCTTACGTTTTCAATTCTACCAAGCTTACCGCACATAGCGCCTATTTTATCGTTTGTTCCGTCAACGATAACCGAAATAACGCAAACTCCGCGTTTTTTATGCGGCAAGCCCATTCTGCCGATAATTATATCGGCAAATTCACTTAAAACGGTATTAACCTTTTCTGCTTTTAAAGTATCTTCAACAACAATACCAACAAGACCGATTCTATTCATTTTTTCTCCTTAAAAAAAGCTCTTTACCAAAATAGGTAAAGAGCCAAAATAAATATATTTATATTTTCTTTACCTTAAACTAAGCTCGCAGCCGTGTTTTCAGTTATTTTTTTAACAATCTTGGCATTGGAAAAAGACCTTTGCCTCAATCAATTATATTTTAACAAATTTTAATTATTTGTCAATAGTTCTATCGCTTTTTTTAGTTGCAAATCGTTTTGCTTATTAAGCTTCCAGTATTTTGTCGTAAGCTCTTCCGAAAGTTCTACGGTATAGTCGGGAGTTATACCCTGACCGTGAATACATTCGCCGCTTGGAAGATAATATTTACCTACCGTAAGTTTAAACGCACCGCCGTTAGAAAGCGTAAACGTTGATTGCATAACACCTTTGCCGTAAGTTTTTACACCTACTATTTTTGCATTTCCTACGTCGCGCATTGCGCCTGCAAAAGCCTCGGAAGCGCTTGCGCTTGACGCATTTACAAGCACACAAACGGGAACATTAATACACTTTTCATCTGACGTTTTAACGTTTGTCTTTTCGCCCGAGCGCATCTTTGCATAAAAGATTTCGCCCTTTGGCAAAAGCATATCTGCAATTTGCGCAAAGGTATCAAGCTCGCCACCAAGGTTATCGCGCACGTCAACAATTAGTGAAGAATATCCGTTAACAACGCCAAAATCAAGTGCTTTTTTAAAAAATTCAACGGCATTTCCTCTAAAAGAAACAATCTTTACATACAAAACCGAATTATCAAGCATCTCGTACTCAACCATTTCTCTTTGACCGTCGGTTTTATTTACAATATAAGTATATGTGCTTCCGTCGCGTTCTACTTCTAAAGTAATATTATCTGCGTTTTGTTTTGCAAGCTCACTAAGCTGATCCATAGTAAGCCCGTCAACCGCAACATCGTTAATTTTTTTAATGACGTCGCCCACTTTAATGCCCGCTTTATCCGCAGTAAGTCCCGAATAAACCGAGGCAATTATAACCTCGCCCTCGTCCTGCAAAAAGGTTATGCCTATGCCCTTTTCTACAACGCCGGAAGAACTTTTTTTAAATTCTTCAAGCTCTTCGGCAGAATAGTAATAGGCATATTCATCCTGAAGGCTTGCAGCAATTCCCTTTAGCGCATAATCAACGTTAAATTCTTGATTGTGCTCATCTATCGAGTAATTTTGAATAATGTTAAGTGCTTGATTAATAGCCTTTTTTTGTTCAAATGTAAGTGATGCAGAATTATAATCATTAGAAAGAATAAGTCTATCAAACGCAAAACCAAGCGAAAAGCCGATAGCTAAAATTAAAACTATCGCAACAAAAGATAATTTTTTCTTTGCCATAAAACACCTTATTTTAATATTTTATTTGCAGCAACGTACAGTCTGAAAGCAACGGCCTCATCAAAATTTCTTAAATTAAAGCCAGTTTCTTTCCAAATTCTGTCAAGCCTGTATATAAGTGTATTTCTATGCAAATAACAGTAACGCGCAGTTTCACTTATGTTAAGATTATGTTTAAAAAATTCCTGCGCAAGCTCTATCGTTTCATCATCAAGCCCTGCCGTAATTTTTTTTGCCTTTTCTTTAATTTGTGCAAGCTTTTCTTCGCTTAGCATCGAAATTATAAGTTCGGGAAGCACAAACGAATACTGCCATATTCCGCCGGAATACGATAACATTTTTCCTGCGCGAATAGCCATAACCGCCTGCTCAAAGGCGTTTGCCATTTCGCTTACGTTTTCGGCAATACAGCTTATGCCGATATTATGGTCAATACCAAGCTCGGTAAACGTTGCGCTTATTGCCTTTGAGGTCTGCTCAACATCGTTATCATCCTCAGCACAGACAACCGCCATGGTTCTTTTATCAAGTCCAAGCACCGTAACGTCGTTATCTGCAAGAACTTCTTCCATTACGGAAATATATTCCGAAATATCGTCGCTAAGCTCGGCAACAAAAATTCGCCTTGGCTCATCAAATAAAAACGAATGCTTATGACACAAATCTTTAATATCACTGCCGTAATTGCCAAGCAACAGCCTTTTTATAAACTCCGCCTTGGTTATGCGCTTGTTATCGCCCTTATCCTCATACAAGCCCCAAAAACCATCTTCAGCATTAATAAGAGAAATGCTTCCGTCACTTTCGCGCGAAAAAAGACAACCGTCTTCCACAAGAGGAAGCTGTGCAGAGACGATTCGTTCTTCTAATTTTTCGGGCAACGCTTTATCGCCCGCAATTTTTTGTCCGTTTTTATCATAAATAGCAGTTTTCATTTTAATCACCGCTATTATTTTACCACATTTTTCTTTTTTTTCAAAGCAAAATTATTTTTTATTGTTTTAAACGACTATTTTAATTCTTTTGCTATTACTTTTTTCTAAATCAGTATATAAAAGCTTATGCTCAACTATAACAAAATATTCGTCGCCCTCTTTATAATTTTTATCAGTTACGCTTATTTTTTCATCAATACTTTTATTTGACGACACGAGCAAGATTTCATTTTCGCCGCGCTTTTTATAAATTTTATACACATACTGGTCGCCCTGCGATTTAAAACTTATAACTAAATTTCTAAGCTCGTCAAAAAAAGTTTCGTCTTGTTTTAACGTTTGCGGAATATTCCAATTTTCCGAAAAGCTTGTCGGCTGATTATCTATTGCAAAATACTCTGCTTTTATAAAATTTTTGGGTGTCTTTTCGCTTGCTAAACAAAGCTGTCCACTTTTTTCAAGCTCGTATAAATCTACGTTTACCTTTACCGTTGAAATAGGCGCCTGAAAGCTCTGCGGTTCTTTATCTGCGGCGCTTAAAATTTTACCAAGCAATATTGTCGGATACGTGCTTCCCGTTATTTCTTCAGGAAGATATGCTTCATCTGTAGTTTTATCATAGCCAAGCCAAACACTGACCGAATAGTTTTTTGTGTATCCCGTACACCACGCATCAGAATAGCCAAGCTTATTATAGCCAACCGTTCCCGTTTTGCAGGCTATATCAAGATTATAGCTTGCCAAGCTTGTGCTCTTTGCTACGTCGCGCATTATATCCGTAATAATAAACGCAGTACTGTCCGAAAATACCTTTACTTCTTCTTGCGCGTGCTCATATAGCACTTCTTCAGAAGAATTTGTTATCTTTTCTATGCACCAATAATTTTTATAAACGCCATCGTTTGCAAAGCAAGAATACGCACTTGCAAGTTCAAGAGGCGAAATTCCGTATTTCATTCCACCTAATGCAAGCGCAGGATTTACGTCACTGCTATCAAATTTAATATTTAATTTTTTAACAAATTCCTTTGAATATTCTATACCATTATTTAGTAATATTTCTACGGCAGGAACGTTTAAAGAAAGAGCAAGAGCTCTTCTTAGCGTTACCTTTCCGTAATAAGCATCTTTAAAATTGGTGGGTGTATATCCGTTAAAGCTTTTACGGTAATCTTCAAGCATTGTTGCAGCAGTATATTTTCCACTTTCAAGCGCAGGCGCATAGACTAAAATCGGCTTAATGCAACTTCCCGGTTGCCTTTTTGCCGTTGCCCTGTTATAGATGCGCATTGCTTCGTGCTCTCTACCGCCTATAAGTGCGGCAATCGAACCGTCAGAATTATCAATCACAACGCTTGCTGACTCTACAAGTTCATCAGGAAAGTTTTCGCTTTGCAAAAAGATCTGTTGCAGATTTTCCTGCAAGGAAGAATTTAGCGAAGTATAAACGTTATATCCGCCACCTAAAAGGTCAGCAACGCTGATATTAAGTTTCTGCGCGGCTTCGGTAATAATATAATCGGTATAATATCCGTAATCAAAATTTTCTTCCTTTTCAATCACCGATATTTCTTCTTTGCTTGAAAGTAAATATTCCTCTTCGGTTATATATCCATACTTTTGCATTTGCTTAAGCACAACTGCACGTCTTTTTTTGCTTGCCTGATAATCAAGATGCGGCGCATATTTAGACGGTGCCTTTAAAACACCGACAAGCGTTGCTGCTTCGGCTAAAGAAAGTTCATCGGCATTTTTTCCAAAATACTGTTTTGCAGCAGTTTGTATTCCGTACGCACCTCTGCCAAAATATACAAAGTTAAGATACATCTCAAGTATCTCGTCTTTTGAATATCGGCTTTCTATCTGAAGTGCCAGAATAGCCTCGTTTATTTTTCGGCTTATCGTTTTTTCATTTGTTAAATGCGAATTTTTAATAAGCTGTTGTGTAATGGTACTTGCGCCTTCTTTTGCGCTTTGCGCTTTCATATCTGCCCACAATGCGCCAAAAATACGTTTTATATCTATTCCGTTATGCTGGTAGAATCTAATATCTTCAGTCGCAATAAGCGCATTTATGACGTTTGGTGAAATTTGACTTAATTCTACTTTTTCTCTATTTTCACCCGCATTAAGCGATATTACTTCATTTTTATCTTTATCAAAAATTTTTAACGTCTGTTTTACGTCAGTTATTTTTTCTACTGATAAATCAGGTACGGCAAGCGAAACAAAAATAAAAATAACACAAACACAAATAATAATTGATATAAAAATAATCTTCTTTTTCATACAGTTATTATTTTTCAAAGCAAAAAATAATATTCAAAATATTGCCAACTTTTTAATATTATGGTATACTGTTTATACTACGTAAAAGTAAGGTGAATTTATGATTTGTTCTTTTTGTGGCGCAAAAAACTCCGATACGCGCCAAAAATGTTTTAATTGCGGAAAACCGCTTTATAACAATTATACTGAAGGCGAATATACTCAAGCACGCACTTCTCAAACACAAAATACAAAAAAAGCCTCTTTGTTGAGCAGTTTTGACGAAGAAGACGACTTTACACCCGTAAGAGTTACCCGTAAGCCTGCCGCACAAACGACCGGTCCGCAACGCCAAGTGCGTGAGCAACACGCCTCTGCAAGCGAAAGCAAGGTTAGCCAGCGCCCCCACCAAAGACAAGAAAGTAGAAAAAAAGAAAAAAAGCCGCTTGATAAATTTAGTATTGCCATTATTATTTTAGCAATTTTATTTGCAAGCTTGCTCACCGTTACGGGAATTTTAGTTTATAACAACTTTTTTAAAGAACAAGGCTTAGGCTCTAATGCAACTGCTGCCGATTTAGGCGTAGCATCTCCTAAAATAGAAGTTTTAACCGATGCTAACGGCGAACAGTACGTTAACGCTACCTTCTTTGGTCAGGTTGGCGATAAAATTTATTTTTCGTGTAATGAAAGCTATGCAACGTTTGTTTCGGATACGGTTGAACGCTCATTTTACTTAAAAGACGTTTATTCTGCCGAAACCGAATTTTTGCAAGCCACAGCAACAATCGATTTTGGCGCCGCGCACGTTCGAGAAAGCAAGCACTATCCCTACAGCCTTTCACCCACTGCCGTTTCGGTTTTATCAAGTGAGATGGAAGTAGTTAAGCCGAGTGAAAAGAACGTAAAATCGTACGACGATTTTTATACGATAAAAATGTGGGCTCAGCCCGGTTCAACCGTAAAAATCAACGGTGTTGACGTTTCGCAAAAAATTGACGTTCTTGGAAATTTGCGGCACGATATTGAAACCAAAGCAAACGCGATAACCACTTGCTATATCGAGGTTTCGCATCCGTACCGCACACCAAGCAAAGATTCGTTTATTATTTCGCGTGATGCGGTGGATATTGACTTTAAAATTACCAAAGTAAATATTTCGGGTGATACCTGCACAATTACCGCTACGGGTGCGCCTAACGCAAAAATAACAGCAAACCTGCCCTTAATAAGCGCTTCTCACAACGATTTGTATAATAACTATTCGATCAAACTTGATTTATCCTCTTGCCCTTACGGCGAGGTTGACTTTGTTTTAACTGCCGAAACGCAAAACGGTAAAGCATCACGCGCATCAAGCGTTATCTATTGGCCAAGCGAAGCAAGTGCAACACAATCAGCAAAAGCACTTTCTGCTTCTAACGCCACCAGCCCTAAAAAGGGAACCCAGTACGTTATTGCAAACGCAACCGTTACCCGTGCAATAGGTGCTAATACCTTTGAGATTGAAACAAAAATTGATGGAAAGACTTATTACCTTGCTTTAAAATACGAAAACAGCATTACTCCCGTAGAAATCGGTTCTAAATACAAATTCTTTGCCGCAGGAACGGGCTCGACCCATTCAAGCGGAATACCGATTTTAAAGGCATGGTACATTTATCCGCTATAAAAAATTAACCCAAGCAAACGCTTGGGTTTTAAATTTAAAAGCAACGCTTTATAAAATCTAAAACAAGTTTATTATATTCTTCTGTATGAATAATTGCGCTTATACCGTGTTCAGCCTCCGGAAATACGACATATTCAATATTAGGATTTGCATCAGCAATTTCCCTGCTCATACTTGGCGGAACAAAAAAGTCGCCTCCACCGTGAATTATAAGCGTAGGAATTTTTGAATTTTTAACTGCATCTTTAGCAGTTGCCGCGCAGATATCAAAACCGCAGAACATTTTTGCAACAAGCTTTACAAAAGGCATTGCTAATTTACTTGGATATCCAAGGTCGCGACAAACCTTTTTTATTATATCGTATGGCGAAGAAAACGGCGAATCTGCTATAATTCCTTTAACGTTTTTTGAAATATCAAATTCTGATGTCATTAAAGCAGTTGTTGCCCCCATCGAAACGCCGTATAGCAAAATAGGTGTATCCTGACCAAATCGATTTTTGATATATTCTATCCATTTTAAGCAATCATAGCGTTCTTTTATGCCAAAGGTTATTGAGTGACCTTGGCTTTTGCCTGTTGCGCGCTCATCAATTAGTAAAACGTTCTGCCCCATTTTTTTACTTGACTGAAAGCCACCACACATATCCCTAATTGCCGTTCCGCGATAGCCGTGCAACTGAAGAGCTACGGGAGCACCGTCGCAAAAATGATAATATCTTCCATATAACTTTAGTCCGTCAAACGAGGTAATTTCCACGGGTTCAAATTCTACGTCAACAAGCAAGTTAATTAAATCAAGCATTTTTTGCTTGTTTTCTGTATATTGCTTGGTTACGGGAATATTATAAACGTCGTTTTGATTTTTGTGCGGTGAATAAAATGCCGTTTTATATATAAACAGCATTGCAAGCAGTATTAAGATTACTAAAACCGAAAGCACAGCAAAAACAATCCACATATTTAAACACCTCAACAAGGAATTGTATCATATTTACTTAAAAAAAACAATAAAATATCTTGCTTAAATTTGTATATTTATATAAAATATAAAAAACTTAAGAGAATAATTATGAAAATAAAAAAATGGCTACAACTTAATACTTCTTCTTTATCAGGCAAAACCGTAGCCATAACAGGCTCAACAGGTGGCTTAGGCACACATTTATGCTATTATCTTGCTTATTTGGGTGCAAACCTTATTTTGCTTGACCGCAACGAGCAAAAAAGCAACCTTAACAGAAAAAAATTAATTTCTGAATTTCCCGACGTAAAAATAAAATGTATTAATTTTGATGCCGAAGACATTTTTAG
>JAZSMS010000129.1:0-25012 GCA_045536015.1 Clostridia bacterium | reverse complement strand
TGCTTTAAAGAAATCTTATGAAGGGTTTGCAATCAAATAAAATTTACGTAATAACTCTAAAAACAGAGCTAAATTTTTCCCAGGAGAAAAAACTATGAAAAAACTACTTGCTACTATAATAACTTTAATTACTTTGTTTTTATGTGCTTGCACGCCGAATAATGCGCCAAATCAAACTAATACACCGCCCGCAAACAACGTTACACCAACGCCTTATCTTGTTGCAGACCCAACACCCGAGGCGGTTGAAACAAAAACTTCGCCTATTGCGCAGGTAAATATTAGCGAAGACGGAAAATTAAATTTGCGTAGCAACCCAAATACAAGTTCAAAAGTAATAACGACTTTGAAGGATAACCATATAATACAAGTGGTTAAAATACAGGGGGATTGGTGTTTTGTAAACACAAGTAAAGGTACGGGGTGGTGTGCAAAAAAATACCTTGATTTTATAGATATTTCAAATGGTTTTGAAGAACTTGACAAAATTTATCTTGCAGAAACGGGATATAATGCAAGTCGCGTTTATAAAACGATAGCGGATAACGAACAATATAAACCTTATTATTTGCGTTGTTATTATTATTTTTGTTTTGATTCAGATGCGCGCCTGGCTAGCGAAGCCTGTGACGCATACTTGTTTGATAGTGAAAATAATTTTATAAGCATATTGCCAGGAGTTTTTTCGGATTGGAAAGCATTTAATTATCAAAGATATGGAGTTATTTCTTTGGATGTGAGAACTTTTAATTTTTCTAATACTTCGCCTGATTCTAATAAGTGGGCAAGTGATATTGTGCTTGTAAGTGGATCGGTACTACAAACGGGAACCGAACAGCTTTTTAGCAATGTGAAGGTAGAAGACAGATACTCTGTTATAAACGATTTATGGGATGGTGGTGCTGAAGAGTATTATTACGAGCATTTTGTATATACTGATGGTTATTATGTTAGAGAGGACTATGAATATAACATAGAGGCAACGGAAAAACTTGATTCGTTTAACGGATGGTGTTATTCTTCTAAAAGTAATGTTTTTAATTCAAAATATGATCAGTATGCCATAAATGAGGTTTTTGATAAAAATTATAAAAAGCAATAATAAATATCCAACCTATTGACTTTTTCCAAATAAAATTGTATTATATTACTATGGAAAAGATAAAAGAACTGCTTAAAAAATATAAGGATATAATTTTATACGTCATCTTTGGCGGGCTTACAACGCTTGTAAATATGGTGGTATTTTGGGCGTGCGATGAGCTTTTGGCCTTTGACGTGCTTGTTTCAAACGTAATAGCGTGGTTTTTTGCCGTGTTGTTTGCGTTTTTAACCAATAGAGTTTGGGTGTTTAACGCTAAAACAAAGGGCGTAGGGCAGTTTTTGTTTCAGGCGGTTAAATTTTATGCAGGGCGCCTTGCAACGCTTGGAGTTGAAGAAGTGCTTTTGCTTGTGTTTATATCGTGGCTTGCATTACCTACAATGCCCGTTAAGCTTGCGGCACAGGTGATAGTTATAGTGCTTAATTACGTTATAAGTAAGCTGATTATCTTTAAAAATAAATAAAAAAGGAAGGCTTTTAACCTTCCTTTTTATATATCTAAAATAAATTGCTTAACGTCAATTTCCTGTGCTATATCTATTATATGTTCATCTGCGCATTTGGGGCGAAAAGGATATTTAACTAATTTAAGCATCTCTAAATCATTTATTCCGTCACCGATTGCTGCAACCTTATCGATGGGGCACGAAAATTTATACATAAGTGTTTTAAGTGCAACGCCTTTATTTGAATTTGCATTGCAAAATTCAATAAAAGCAGCATCTTCGTAGCAAATTCTGACGTTAGAAAGCGTGCTTGCCTTTTGCTTTAAGGCTTGTGCGCTTTTTCCGTTTTTGGCAACGATAAGCTTAAACACGTCGCTTGAGAATAAAAACGGCAAAGCTAATTGTTCGCTTGAAATGCTTTTGTTTTCTTCGCGCAAAGCGGCAATAGGGGCTAAGTCTTCGTTAAGTGCAATTTGCGCAAGGGCTTTAACGTCTTGCAGGCACATTGTCGTTTTGCCAAGCAGACAATTTTTATACATTATCTGTGCGCCGTCAGAAGCAATAAAAGCGATATCCGAAAAAACCGGCGCAAAAATCTTTTTAAGCTGATTATACGGTCTGCCCGACGCAACTGCAAAGATAATTCCGCGCGAGGCAAGGTTATGTAATTTTTCCAAAAACTGTAACGACAGCACCTCATCACACGAGGTGACCAAAGTGCCGTCGTAATCACAAGCTATAATTTTATACAAGGCTTATTCCTTTACTATTTTAACCTTTGATTTGCCCGAAAGTCCTGCGGCATTTGCATCGTCGGTATCTAAATGCATCTCAAGTGCAAACTTATCGCTTACGCGTACCTGCACGTCATAAAAGCGCGTTCTGCGTTCGCCAATAGCATCAACTGTAACGTACTGACCGTCTTTAACGCCAAATGCGGCACCGTCGGCAAGCGACATATGAATATGCCTGTTAGCTATTATGCAGCCCTCATTAAGCGTTACAACGCCCTTAGGACCTATTATAGTTATCGGTGCACTGCCTGATATTGAACCGCTTTCTCTAACGGGTGGCTTAACCTTTAAGGTAAACGAATCGGTACGCGAAATTTCAACCTGCGAAGCGTTTCTTAACGGTCCTAAAACGCGAACGTTTTCGATAGGTCTAAGCGAAGGACCAACGATGGTAAGCGTTTCCTTGCAGGCGTACTGACCGGGCTGGGATAAGTCCTTAAAATGCGTAAGCTCGTATCCGGCACCGAATAAAATGTCAAGATGTTCACGGCAGAGGTGAATATGGCGGTTAGAAACGCCAACGGGAATATCACCGTCACCTGTAGCGGTTGCTTGCGTTGAAGCACCTTCTTGCGAAAGTGCCTGTAAAACTAATTTTGTAATTTCAGCAACGTTAACGTCCATAAAAAACTCCAACTAAACAATTCTAAAATTAAATAATTCTAAAGCTATCTGCCATTACACAACGGCGCTTACGCGTAAAGCTGCGTGCGCTTGTAATGCCTTCGCCGGTAGGACCTGCAATGGTAAAGGTTGTGTGACCTTCGCCACCAAAGCCGATTCCTGCATAGCTTGGCGCGTTTTTAACAAAGATTGTAGTTTCAACGGCAGAGGCAAACTTGGTAAGGTTATCAATATTCTTTGAATGCATATGTGCGGTGTGGCGGTTGCCGTGCTCTGCCTTAACTGCCAAGTCAACTGCCTGGTCGATATTTTCTACCGTAACGATAGGCAAAATGGGCATCATAAGCTCTTCCTGAACAAAGGGATGCTCAAACTCGGTCTCGGCAATAAGGCAACGTGTGCCAACGGGAAGAGTTTTGCCGTTGTTAAGCATTGCATAGATAACAGAAGCATCTCTGCCGACACAATTTCGGTTAACAATTTTTTTAACCTTGCCCGATTTATCTGCTTTGTCAACTAAAACGATGCTTGCAAGCTTGTCAGCCTCGTCCTTTGTTAAAAGGTATGCACCGTTTTTAAGCATTTCGCCAATAAGCTGATCCTTAATGCTTCTAAATGCAAAAACCTCTTTTTCTGCAATGCAGGGAAGGTTGTTATCAAAGGTGCAACCGTCAATAATATCTTTTCCTGCCTTAATAATATCGGCGGTATCGTCAACTATAACAGGGGGGTTACCTGCGCCTGCACCGATAGCCTTTTTGCCCGAAGACAAAACTGCCTTAACAACGCCGGGGCCGCCTGTGCAAACTAAAAGACGGATTGCAGGGTGCGCATACATTATCGAAGCCGACTCTAAGGTGGGCTTATCCATCGAAGCAACTAAAACCTCAGGGCCACCCGATGCTGAAGAAGCTCGGTTAACAAGGTCAACTGCGTAGTTAGAAACGCAGATAGCACCTGGGTGGGGGTTAAATACAACGCCGTTTCCTGCAGCTATCATACCGATACTGTTGCAAATAACAGTTTCGGAGGGGTTAGTACTTGGGGTTATTGCGCCAACAACGCCAAAAGGAGCCGATTCAACCAATGTTAAACCGTAATCACCCGTTTGTGCCTCGGCACGAATATCCTCTGTTCCCGGGGTCTTATTTGCAACTAAAAGGTGCTTTGCCTTTTTGTGCTCTACTTTACCCATACCCGTTTCGCTAACGCCCATCTCGGCCATAGTTTGTGCTTCTTCTCTGGTAAGCTCACGGATAGCGGTAATAATTTTTTCTCTCTGTTCAACCGACATTGCACGAACTGCCTTGTAGCCTTCCTGAGCAGCGGCAATAGCCTCGTTCATATCGGAATAAACGCCAATCAAGCGTCTGCCCTTAAAGGTGGTAGACGTATATTGTTTTTCTTCTACTGCTTTAGGTGCAGAAGAATTTACGTTTGAAATTACTTGTTTTACAATAGCTTCTATCTGTTCTTTGCTAAGTTGAGCCATTTTGTGCCTCCAAATTAAGAATAAATTATTTCAACGTCGTTTTGTTTTAATCTATCAAGCCAAAGTTCGCTTGGTTTTGTATCAGTAACGATTGTATCAACGTCGGCAAGTGAGCAAACCTTTACAAAGGATGCCTTATCGAATTTAGAAGAATCAACCGCTAAAATTTTCTTGTTTGCCGATTTGAAAAATGCCTTTTTAATTTCGGTATCGCGTTCGTTAGAATCGGTTATGCCGTTTTTATCGTCAATTCCTTTGCACGAGCATATTGCAAGGTCAACGTGAAAGCCCGAAATCATTTTTTCTGCCTGATAACCAACAAGCGAAAGACCACCTTCTTTTAATGCACCGCCGGTAGATAAAATGTTCCACTCGTGCTTATTGCATAATTCAAGCAAAATTTCAATACTGTTGGTTATTAAAGTGATGTTTTTTTTGTTAAGAATCTTTTTTATAACGTAAAGTGCGGTAGTACTTGCATCAAGCATAATATAGTCGCCGTCGTTTATCATATCTGCAATAAGCGAGGCAATATATTCCTTGCTTTCAACGTTTGCTTGCTTGCGCACGTGAAAGGGAAGGTCAATATTAAAATTATCAAGTTTTACTGCACCGCCATAGGTCTTTTTTGCAAGACCGTCGTTATCAAGCTTTTCAAGGTCGCGTCTGATAGTTTCTTCGGTAACGTCAAATTCCTTTGCCAAATCGGCGACCAGAACTTTGCCCTCGGCAGAAAGTTTTTTTAAAATTGTGTTTCTGCGTTCAATAGCCAGCATAAAAAATCATCCTTTTTTATAAAATACTGTCCCAAAGCTTTTTATCGGGGTTAGGTATAACTGAAGAATCAAGAAACATACCCTTATCACCGGCTTCTTGGTTAGCGCGCTCGATCGCAGCCGTTACTGCCGAAACGCTACCGGTTAAAAGAAGATACGATTTTCCGCACATTCCGCGTGCTAATCTAAGCTCAATAAGCTCTACAAGCGCCGTTTTTGCGGCGGCATCAGCGGCAACTATTGCACTTGCTGCCGAAAAGCTTTCCATTACGCCAAGTGCCTGAACGTTTTCGGGTTGTGCAGTTGCATAAATAGCGGGGAAGATAGATTCGTGCGGGGCACCAAGCACAAAGGAATCAACTAAACGCTCGGGCTTAAAAGCCTTCGCCGCTTCTACCGAAGCCTGAACTGCACTAAGCTCTCCGCTTATAATAACTATGTATTTTCCGGGGCAGACGGTTGCGCTTTCGATAATGTCAACCTCGGCGGTTTTAATCATTAAGTCGGCGGCGGCAATACCGGAAGAAACGGTATTAAATTCTGCCATACCAAGAGCCTTACTCATCTATCTTGTTTCCTTTCAAAATTTTTATATATCTCGCAGTAACCTCGCTAACAGTGCCGTTAACTGAGGAATGAATATTTACGCCTAATTTATCCTGCGCCGCAGCAGCAATAACCTGACCAATCGTTACGCTGTCACCAACCTTTACAATAGGCTCGCTCGGCGCGCCAATATGTTGTGAAAGCAGTATTTTTACGCTTTTTTGGTTAAATTCAACGTCGGTAATAGGTGCGCTATGGTTATATTGTGCAAGCCCTAAACGTGCCGTTAAGCGCGAATGAGAAACCTGCTTATGTGCTCGGTTTTTGTTAACAGGAGCTAATTCAGCTTCTGGCATCGTAACGCCGCCCTTTCGCATACCGCCCTTAAAGACGGAAATAAGCGAGCGTGCCGAAAGCGACTGAAAGCACGAATACATTTCGCAAAGACCGCAGGAAGAACAGTAAAACGTGTCAACGTACGGTTTAATATTTCCTGTAGCACCTGCCGAAAGCGCCGTCATAAAGCGCGAGGGGTCGATAGGGTAGCCAAGTAAATTTCTTGAGCAAAGCTCGGTACACATTCCGCAATGACAGCAAGAGGACATTGCACGTTTAACCGAGATAGGTGCTAAAGTCTTTTTCTTTTGTACTACGTAATGTCCTTTAGGAAGGACTATATAGGCGTTGCTTGTTTTTGTAACAACGTCGTATTCACTGCAAAGCGAGCCTGTCATAGGTCCGCCACAGATAATTTCGTAATCATCGCAAGTTACTTTGCCGGCATAACTAATAGCATCTTTAACGGTAATGCCAAGGGGCAAACGCAAAGTAACGGGCTTTTCTACTGCGCCTGTAATAGTGCAGTATTTATGGGTAACGGGTTTGTTTTGTTTAACGGCATAATAGATATTAAGCATAGTTTCAACGTTATAAACTATGCAGCCTACCTCAATAGGAAGCTTTCCCGGAGGGACTATTCTGCCGGTAGTTTCGTAAATTGTAATAACCTCATCGCCTGCGGGATAAACCTGCGGCAAAAAGCCAATACGTGCGTTTTTATCTGCATATTCGGGCAAAACTTGCTTTATTGCCTCAACTGCAGAGGTATAGTTTGGCTTTATGGCTATTATCATATCGTTTGCGCCAACTGCAGAGGCAACTATGTGCATAGCCTCTAAAATTTCGCTTGTATACTCCGCCATTACCTGACGGTGAAGCTTTAAAAGAGGTTCGCATTCGGCACAGTTTAAAATGATAGTATCTGCCTTTTTATTAAGTTTTGCATAAGAAGGAAAGCCTGCGCCGCCTGCGCCTACAATACCGCATTCCTTTAATATGCTTGAAAGCTTATCAAAATCCATTATTCAAGTCCGATAGAATTATCAACAATACCTACTATTGCAGCATCAACGGGAGCTGATTCGCAACCACAACCAATGCGTGCGGCACTACCCGTTGCAACAAGTACAGTTTCACCAATACCTGCGCCTACGTTATCAATGGCAACCAATCTGCCGTTTTGTGCCATGTTTGAATACGGCTCAACGATCATAAATTTGTTACCTAAAAGTTTTTCATTTTTTCTGGTGGCAACTACACTGCCAACAACTTTTCCAACTAACATATTTTCCATTCCTTTTATTTCAGAATTCGCCCTGCGGCATATTATTTTGCCGCAGGGAAAACTGAAATTTTATTATTTAATTGACGGAAGAATTTTCTCAACATCGTTGTGAGGACGGGGAATTACGTGGATAGCAACAACCTCGCCTAATTTTGCAGCTGCGTTTCCGCCTGCTTCTGTTGCAGACTTAACTGCACCAACGTCACCGCGAACCATAACGGATACAAGTCCGCTACCGATCTTTTCGGTACCGATTAAAACTACGTTAGCAGCCTTAACCATTGCATCTGCAGCTTCGATTGCAGCAACAAGACCTCTTGTTTCTACCATACCTAATGCTTCCTGTGCCATAAAAGTTTCCTCCTTAAAGATTTTTAAATTTTATACCGCGTTTACTTAAAATTATTTAAGAACGGGAAGAATTTTCTCAACGTCTGAGTGGGGACGGGGAATTACGTGGATAGCAACAACCTCGCCTAACTTTGCAGCAGCATCTCCGCCTGCTTCCGTTGCAGCCTTAACAGCGCCAACGTCACCGCGAACCATAACAGATACAAGTCCGCTACCGATTTTTTCGGTACCTACTAAAACTACGTTAGCAGCCTTAACCATTGCATCTGCAGCCTCGATAGCAGCAACAAGACCTCTTGTTTCTACCATACCTAATGCTTCCTGAGTCATCTTTATTTCCTCCTTAACAGTTTGTTTTACTTCTTGCTTAACTTGTTGTGAAGCTTTTACTGCGGCGGCAGCTCTGCTTGCGGCAGCGGCGGCCTTTTGCGCAGGTTTTTTTGCCACAGGTTTCTTTGCGGCAGTCTTTTTTACTTCAGCCATAGTTAATCACCTTAAACTTCCTGCAGAAATTTTTCATCTGCTTTTTCTTTTTCTAATCTCTCTTGATACTTTTTGCGCGTTCTTTGAGCCGAAAGCTCTAAAATACGGCGAGTTTCTTCGTGAGGATTAGCTATTACAGCGGTAGCCGCAGGCTCGATCAAGCACTTTTGTGCGGCAGTTTCAACTGCCTGGGTAACTGCCGAAAGCTGACCTTCGATAATTACCGTTACAAGTCTTCCGCCAAGCTTGCGCTCCCAGGTAACAAATTCTACTGCGGCAGTTTTGCACATAATATCAAGTGCGTCAACTGCGGCAGTAACGCTTTGTACCTCAAAAAGTCCCAAAGACTTCATAGTATACCTCTCAGATTAAAGTTTGGGAAGAATTTTCTCAACGTCAGAATGAGGACGGGGAATTACATGAATAGCAACAACCTCGCCTAATTTTGCAGCTGCGTTTCCGCCTGCTTCTGTTGCAGCCTTAACAGCGCCAACGTCGCCGCGAACCATAACGGATACAAGTCCGCTACCGATTTTTTCTGTTCCGATTAAAGCAACCTCTGCAGCCTTAACCATAGCATCTGCTGCCTCGATTGCGGCAACAAGACCTCTTGTTTCTACCATTCCTAATGCTTCTTGTGACATAATTTTTTCCTCCATCAATGAATTTTAATTTTTATCAAAAGCGTTAAGCTTAAGCATTTTTTCAGTATCAACCTCGGTATTGGGGATGATGTGCGAGCAAATTACACCCGAAACGCGATTAGCGGCTTCTTTAGCAGCTTCTATTGCCGATTCTACGTCAGAAACTCTGCCACGGAATTTAACCGCCACTATAAGCGGAACCTTTAATCCGTCGGGGTTGCCCGGCTTGTTTTTATCAAAGGGCTCAACGGTTACGTTTGCCGCCTTGCAGCCTGCATCACACGCAACAAAAGCCGCTGCTAAACCGTAAACCTCAATAATTCCTACTGCTTGCATAATTAACCTCTTACTTGTTTATTACTGCAATTTTAAGGCCTTGCATACTTAAGTTTGTTTCAAGTGCCTCGTTAATCTGCTCAAGCGGGAAGCGGTGAGTAATAAGCTTTGAAATAGGAAGGCCGATAGCCTTTGCACGCTTTAAGAAATCAAACGTCGTTGCATAATCTCTGAGGGTATATACCCACGAGCCAACAACAGTAAGCTCCTTGGCACAGATATCAAAGTGCGGGTTGATAGTAGCATCGCCGCCGTTGATAAAGAAGCCAAGCTCACAAAGTCCGCCGCCGGAGCGAATAAACTTGTAGATGTTTGCGTGTGCAATGGGTGAGCCTGTGCACTGGAAGCCAAAGTCGGCAGGATGTCCGTCAAAAGCATCTTCAACTGCCTTTGTAAGAGCTTCAATGCCCTTATGCTTAGTAAAGTCAACCGACTTTTCTGCACCCATTTCCTTTGCAAAAGCAAGGCGTTGCGCGTTGCCGTCAACTGCAACTATGTTTTCGATACCCATTGTACGAAGAATTGCAATACATAAAAGTCCGATAGGACCGCAGCCCTGAACTACAACACGGCTGTTAAAGCGAAGAATTCCGGTTGTCTTTGCACGTTCTACTGCGTGAATTAAAACTGCGGCAGGCTCGATAAGTATTCTTGAATCAAGGTCAAGGTCACTTACGTTAAATACCGACGAACCCTTGCGAACAAAGAGATAATCGGCAAACCAACCGTTGTGGTGAATATCGTCATCGGGCAAAAGTCCATAAACGTCGGCACCACCTATGTTTTGCTTGTTTAAGTCAAACATAGTTACATCGGGGTTGTCTTTAAATATCATACAGGTAACAACCTTGTCACCAATATGAAGATCCTTGCCTGCGCTATCCTTTTTAACGTTTTTGCCCATTGCAACTATTTCGCCCGTACCTTCGTGACCAAGTGCTACGGGGATAAGTGAAAATGGGTCGCGTTTAAACTCGTGTGCGTCGGTTCCGCAAACGCCACAGCCTTCAACCTTAACTAAAATATCTTCATCACCAAGAGGGGGGATAGGATATTCTTTAAGATCAAAATGCTCAAGCTTTGTCAAAACGGCAACACGGGCAGTTTTGGGAATTTCCTTGCTTGCACCTTTAGCGCTTGCAGAAGGAGTTCCTTGCATAGAAGAAAGAACCTGTTTAACGATTTCTTCTATATTTTGCTGATTTATATCCATTTTTGTCTGTCCTTTCAAAGATTTTTGCAAACTTGCGTAAAAAGCTCGCCGCCAAAGTGGGCAAGTGCGGTATCTTGTTCTTCGCTACCGCCGCTTACACCCAAGCCGCCAACTATATCACCTTTATTATTATATAAAGGCACGCCGCCACCAAAGATAACTATCCTGCCGTTATTAGTAAACTGTATGCCGTAAAGGCTTTCGCCCGGCTGGGCAAGCGGCTTTAGGTCAATAGTAGACATTTTTAATGCTACAACTGTAAAAGCCTTATTAAGTGCAACGTCGTAAGAGGCGATATAAGCATCGTCCATACACTGAATGCTTACGGGATTTCCGGAAGAATCAGATACTGCACAGACAACGTTTAAGCCCATCTTTTTTGCCTGCTTTTGAACGCAGGCGATAAGAGCATTTGCGCCATCAAGCGTAACGGCTTGCTTACTTTTTAAAAGCGCGGCGACGAGGGAAGAAATACGGTTATTCAATGCACTCTTCCACCCTTCGCAAGATTATTTTAAGGCTTCGAGAACCTTTTGGGTAATCTGAGCAACTAAGTCAGCGTCAACGTTTCCTGAATGCTTGCCGCAGGTGCAGTTTCCGCCGCAGGAGTGGCAGCTTGCCTTACCGTCGGTGTTGTTGGGGCAAAGGTTAGCAGGATGCTTACCCTTTAAGCCAAACTGTCTGCGAATTTCGTAAAGACGCTCAACCTGCTGAGGATTAAGCTCCTTAGGTCCGCCAAGCTGACGCGAAAGATAAAGAAGCTTTGCGTAGAATTCAACAGATTCCATCTTGTGATATGCATTTAAAAGCGAATCGGAATAGGTAAGTGCACCGTGGTTCTCAAGTAAAACTGCATCAAAGCTCTGAAGATACTTTTCAACTGCATCGGGAATTTCTTCTGTCGAAGGTGTACCGTAGTCAGCAATCGGAACGCAACCAAGAGCAATAACAGCTTCGGGCATTATAGGCTGGGTAAGCGGAATGCCTGCGATAGCAAAGCTTGTTGCATAAACGGGGTGAGCGTGAACAACTGACATAACGTCAGGTCTCTGCTTATACACGCGCATATGCATCTTAATTTCACTTGAGGGCTTAAAGCCGGGGTTAGCCTGAATAACCTTACCGTCGGCATCTACTTTACAGATGTATTCGGGAGTCATAAAGCCCTTGCTTACACCTGTGGGTGTGCAAAGGAACTCGTTATCGTTGAGCTTAACGGAAATGTTACCGTCGTTTGCTGCAACCATTCCCTGATTGTAGATTCTCTTGCCGATTTCGCAAATTTGTTTTTTGATTTCGAACTCTGTCATAATATTTATCTCCTTTTTGTGTTTTATCACAATTGTTTATACATTAAATATAGCATATCAAAACAAAATAGTCAACAATAAATGTTGGTTTTTTTTGATTTTTACCAAACTTTTTTTGTTTTTTATACAAAATTGCGGTATTTTTTGCTATAAATCAAATCTTTTTGTTTCTTTTTTTCGGCTTTTGGGTCAAAATCGCGCAAATAAATGCGTAATTCTTCTATACCTTCGCCCGTAATTGACGAAACGTAAAAGATTTTTTTAACTCCCGTTTGCTTCATCCAATTTGTTGTGCGTTCAAGATTTGCATCGGGCTTATCTATGCCGGTTATAATACCTATAACCTCGCGGTTGCACATAGTTGAAATGCAGGGGGAAAACAGGGAGTAGGGCTCGTTTGCACTCATTAAAAGACCAACGATATCAGCCTCGTAAACAAAGCAGGCAACTGCACCGCCCAAGTGACGTTCTTGTATGTATTCACCCGGAGTATCAATTAAAAATCCTGAGTTTTTAACGTCCTGCGTTTTTGCATATTTAATATCGCTACCCACAAGTGCTTGTGTTAAAGTTGTTTTGCCTGCACCACTTCTGCCAATTAGAATAATTTTGTTCATGTTTTGGTGATGGGGCAAACGGTAAAGCCAAGCGTGCCTGAGATATAATCTAAAACTGCGTGCGTGCTCGCTTCAACCTCCGAAACAGAACCTGTTACAATAAGCGTTCCGCTAAAGCGGTCAACAAAGCCAAGTGTAACGCCCGAGGCCTTTGTTGCAAGGTCGGCGGCGATGATTGCCGTTTCGGCAGGAGTAATGGTGATTATACCTATTGCACCTACGTGATTTTCGGCAGGGTCAAGACCGAGCTTAATATAAATTTCGTAATCGGGATTTGCGATTATGTGGGCTAATGTTATTTGCTTTCCGGGAACAAGCTCTTGAATTATTCTTGTTTTTCCGTTATTTGTATCGTTTATCAAAGCAAAATCTCCTTATTTATATATTACGGTACTATTTTATATCAATTTTACCGCGATGTCAACATAAAAAAAGAAAAAAACAGTAAAATTTTGCAAAAAACAAAATATCAAACAAACAAAACAACATTTAAAAAGAGTAAAAAAATAGTCGCTTAAACATGTTAAGTGACTATTTTTTAAAGGTCGTTATTGTTTATTACGGTTCCAAGTTCAACGCTTTTTGTGCCGAATTTTTTTCGTATTTTGTCAATAGCATCTTCGGCTTTTTGCTGTTTGTCGTGCTTTTTTTCATCAGAAAAAAGCGTTATTTGTTCAAGAGAAAGCGTATCGTCAACAAGGTGAGAGCCACCTATTGTGATAAGTCTTATAGGCTTTTCGTTTTCGGAAAAAAGTGAATACACAAGCTCAAGGGCAATGGAGATAACGTCTTTGGTCAGGTTGGTTGCATAATCAAGCTGACGTTGCTTTTGTTTGGTAGAAAAGTCGGAATATTTAACCGAAACTGATATTGTGGTAGCCTTGACGTGCGCGGCACGCATTCTTATGGTAAGCTCCTGCGCAACCATTATTACGCCTTGCTTTACGTCATCGCGAGTCTTTAAATCGCGTTTAAAGGTCATACCGTTGCTTATAGATTTTTGCTCGTATTTAGAATAGATACTTTCAACGGGAGAATCGTCGTTTCCGCGTGCATATTCAAAAAGCGTTTCGCCTAATTTTCCAAGGTGCTTGCTTACCGTTGTTTTATTTGCATTTGCAAGGTCGCCTATTGTAAAAATGCCCATTTTGTTAAGTGTTGAGGTGGCACTTTTGCCTGCAAATAAAAGTGAGCTGACGGGTAGTGGATGGACTATTCTTTCTAAATCTTTTCGCATAATAACCGTCGTTGCGTTGGGTTTTTTGTAGTCGCTTCCTAGTTTTGCAATAGACTTGTTAAACGAAACACCTACCGAGCAGGTTATGCCAAGTTCCTCTATAAAACGGGCACGTATTTCGTCTGCAATGCGTTCACCGGAACCGAATAAAAGGCGGCTTGCGGTAACGTCGAGCCACGATTCGTCAATACCAAACGGCTCTACAAGGTCGGTATATTCTTTGTAAATGTTGTTTGCTTTTACCGAAAATTCGTCATAAAGCTGATGGTGCGGTGCAACTAAAACAAGGTCGGGGCACTTCTTTTTTGCCTGATAAATAGTTTCGGCAGTTTTTATATCAAATTTTTTTGCAAGCTCGTTTTTTGCCAAAATAATACCGTGGCGGTTTTCGGGATTGCCGCAAACCGCCATAGGTACGTCTTTTAATTTGGGGTCTAAAACCGTTTCGACTGAGGCGTAAAACGAATTGCAGTCGCAATGAAGTACGGTACGGTCCATTATTTATGGCAGGAAATTATTTTGCCGAAAATAAGCTCGTGAATATCGTTGTTTGCGTACCACTTATCTTGAATTTCAGTATTCATAGCCTCTTTTAAAAGGGGAAGACGGCAAACAATCTTACATTCGTAAAAAATGCCGCATCCGTCTATTATTGGGGTAGAAATGCTTTCGGCAGATTTTGTTTTTAAGTTTGCTTCAGCAAATTTATCTGCGTTTCTGCCTGAGATTGAACCGCATTTTTTAAGTGCTTCGTCAAAGCTTTCGTCTAAAGGAATACTTACAGTAAATTCGTCGGTGTTTTCTAAAAGCTCATGCGAATAACGGCTAAAGCGGATAGGAGCAATAAAAACCTCGTCGCCCCAATACTCAGAAAGCGAGCCCCAGCCGATAGTCATAGTGTTTATTTTATCACCGTTTTTTACCGTAAAAAACGCGCCGGTACGCGATAATTGTTCGAGAGTTTTTTGTGCATTAATACCAAATTTATACATAATAAATCCTCCAATTTCTATTTTATCCTATTATATAAAAAAATATATCAACTTGCAAGAACAAAAAACAAAAAAGCGACATATAAATTAAATAGTATCTTTTTAAGGAGGTTTTTTATGCCTGATTTATTTTTATCACCGTCACTTCAACCGTTTAATTTATACGTTAACGGAGGAAACGAAGCACAGATAATGGGTTATTTGGCAGATGCACTCGAGCCGTATCTACGGGCAAACAATATCAGCTTTGTACGTTCTAATCCGCAAGGAACGCTCGGTGATGCAATAAGATTGTCAAATTCACAAAATTTCAGATTGCATCTTGCACTTCATTCAAACGCTTCGCCCGAAAGCTCACCGGGTAGATTCCAGGGCATACAAGGGTATTATTATCCCACAAGCGCGCAAGGAAAGCGTGCCGCACAAGATTTGGTGGATAGCTTAAAGCCTATCTATCCTCAACCCGAAAACGTGTTTATCGTGCCTACCACGACTATTGCCGAGGTGCGAAGAACAAAAGCGCCTGCAGTTTTGATGGAAATAGGCTATCACGATAATTTGGAGGACGCTAACTGGATAAAAAATAACATTCAGAATATTGCTCGGTCTTTGACTATTGGTTTATGTCAGTTTTTTGGAAAGACGTTTGTTGATGTTTGTACTGCTTCTTCGGGCGCGGTAAGCCAAGGTGATATAGGCTCGTACGTAATAAACTGTACACGAGATTCTTCGCCGCTTAATATCCGCGCTCGTCCTGATTTAAATTCTAACGTCGTATCCCAGCTTCCTGCAAGGCAAAAGGCAATTTTGCTTAATATAGAGTCAAACGGCTGGGCACTTATCAGATATAACGATAAGCAGGGCTATGCGGCACTACAATTTTTATGCTCGTGCGGTAATGCTGCTAAAAGAGAAGGCGTAGTAAACACAAGCGGAAGCAATCTTAATCTTCGCAGGGCACCAAACACTTCTTCGGCTATTATCGGCAGAATTCCAGATAGGGCAAGGATAGAAATTTTGCAGACGCAGGGAGATTGGTATCAAGTAAACTATAACGGAGCAGTTGGGTTTGTTCTTGCAAGATACGTAACCGTAACATAAAAGAATAAGTGTGCATAAAATATAACTGTACAAAAGAAGTGAATTTTGGAAAAGGAGGAGAAAATATGTCATTTTATTCATACAAAAACGGCGAAAATGCGGCTTGTCCCGGTAGAATAAACGGCGATTGCACTGCAGGTATTACCGAACGTGTTTGCGTGCAGGTTAAAAAGATATACGATTCTTGTATGCAACAGGAGCAACTTGAAAATATTACGGTGCGCCTTACCGATATTTGCCCGGGAAATACTAAATTTGAAGCACCTGTTACGTTTATAAGCTGCCGCAGTACATCAACGAAAGGACGCGTAAGAGATCTTTGCATCGAAAGAATTTGCGACCGTCCTAATTTTGCACGCGTAAGGTGTAAAATTGATATTCCTGTAGAAATTCTCTTTGAGGATAATTGCGGCAGAGAGGGTAGTGGCAGAGGAACAATTTGCGTTGCAAAGGACGTTGTGTTGTTTGTCCCCGACGAATCGATTATACCTTATGAAATTGATAATATTGTAAGCGCTATCTGCGTTATGGGATGCTATCTTGGTGAAAATACGTTTGCGCTTACCGCTTGCGTAACGGTTATACTTAAGGTTGTTGCCGAGGTTGAGCTTTTGATTCCTGCATACGGATTTTGCAAAATTCCGCCATGCGAAGAATTTGCTTCGGAAGTGTGCGACGAATTCTTTAATTTGCCGATATTCCCGCCCGCAATGAACGATATGTGCTGCAACTAAAATAAAGCCTGAGTTTTTTCTCAGGCTTTTACTTTTTATGTTTTTAAAATAAAATACTTGAAAAACCGACAAAAAGGTGTATAATAGAATTAATAAAAAATAAAGGAGAAAATTATATGAGCAAGTTGCATGTAATAGACCATCCTCTTATTCAGCATAAGCTTACTATTATGCGCCAGATAGAAACCGGTCCAAAGGAGTTTAGAGAGCTCTTGGACGAAATAACAACCCTTATGGGTTATGAAATCACAAGAGATTTTCCGCTTAAGGATATTGAAATTGAAACGCCTCTTTGTAAAATGACGGGTAAGGCTGTTGATGGCAAAAAGGTTGCTATCGTTCCTATCTTGCGCGCAGGATTAGGAATGGTTGACGGTCTTTTGTCATTAATTCCTGTTGCAAAGGTTGGCCATATCGGCTTATACCGCGATCCAGAAACGCATACTCCCGTAGTTTACTATTGCAAATTGCCTACTGATATTGAAGAAAGATTTGTTATTGTTGTTGACCCGATGCTTGCTACCGGCGGAAGCGCTTCTGATGCGGTTACAATGCTTAAAGAACAGGGGGTAAAGAATATCCGCCTTATGTGTTTGGTTGGCGCCCCCGAGGGAGTTAAAAAGATGCAGGAGGACCATCCTGACGTAGATATTTATATGGCTTCGCTTGACGAAAAATTAAACGAGCATTGCTATATTCTTCCCGGCCTTGGCGACGCGGGCGACAGATTGTTCGGAACAAAATAAAAAGACCTTTTTCAAGGTCTTTTTTTATGCGGAAAAGTAACCTAAAATGCACTCTTTGAATAGTAATATAGAGGGGAGTGATTTTATGAGATGTTGTCAAAATAACAATAACGGTTGTTCGTTTAATAATAATTGTGATTGGAATAATTGTGCAAATAATGGCACAAATAACTGTGTAAATAATTGCACTAATAATTGCACTAATAATTGCACAAACGGACAGAGTTGTATAAATTATATTCCTTGCGGAAGAAGCATTGCGTTATCTCAAAGAGAAAATTGTAACGGTTCTTCAATAGGCTATTCGGGCTGCTGTTGCTGCAGATAAAATAATAAAAAAAGCCAATCGCGTTTGCGGTTGGCTTTTGTTGATTTTTGACGTAAAAAAACAGTAAAAAGAGATAAAAAAGTGTTTACAAATAAGTAAATATATTATATAATATATGTGTTTATATAATATAATAGATTATTATATTAATTAATCAACGAAAGGAAAACCAAATTATGTCAGAAAACAGCTATAACGCGTCTCAAATTCAAGTTTTAGAGGGACTTGAAGCAGTTAGACGCAGACCGGGTATGTATATCGGCTCTACCGACGAAAGAGGGCTTCATCATCTTGTGCAAGAATTGGTTGACAACTCTATTGACGAGGCTCTTGCGGGGTACTGCGATACTATTACTGTAACAATTCACTCCGACGGCTCTTGCTCCGTTCGCGATAACGGCCGAGGCATTCCTGTAGATATGCACGAAAAATACGGCAAGCCCGCAGTTGAGGTTGCTCTTACTGTTCTTCATGCTGGCGGTAAATTTGGCGGTGGCGGATATAAGGTTTCGGGCGGTCTTCACGGTGTTGGTCTTTCAGTAGTTAACGCGCTTTCTACCGATCTTCACGTTGAGGTTAGCCGTGGCGGCAAAATTTATGCGCAGGACTATAAACGCGGCGATTCCTGCGGTGAGCTTAAAGTTATAGGTGAAAGCGAAACAACCGGTACGTTTGTACGCTTCTGGCCTGATTTGGATATTTTTGAAACTACGATATTTTCGTATGACAATTTAAAAAATCGTCTTCGCGAGCTTGCGTTTTTAAACAAGGGCATTCGCATAACTATTGCTGACGAACGCGAGGACGAGATCCGCAAGGACGTTTTTTATTACGAAGGCGGTATTATAGAATTTGTTCAGTATTTAAACAAAAACAAAACACTTTTGTTTGAAACACCGTTATATATTGAAGGTAAAAAGGGCACCTCTACCGTTGAAGTTGCGCTTCAGTATAATAACGACTATTCTGAGACCGTTTACACCTTTGCAAACAACATTCAAACGCACGAAGGCGGAACACACTTAACGGGCTTCAGAAACGCGCTTACAAAGACTATAATCGACTATGCACGCAAGTACAAAATGCTTAAGGATACGGACAAGCTCTCGGGCGAGGACGTGCGTGAAGGTCTTACTGCAGTTATAAGCGTTAAGCTTGAAGAGCCCCAGTTTGAAGGGCAGACAAAAACCAAGCTTGGCAATAGCGAAATCCGTCCTATTACCGAGCAGATAGTTAACGATAGCTTGCTTGACTTTTTAGAGCAAAATCCTGCACAGGCAAAGGGCATTATTGATAAGTGCCTTGCCGCAAACCGTGCACGCGAAGCTGCAAGAAAGGCTAGAGAGCTTACAAGAAGAAAAAGCTCACTTGATTCGTTTGCACTTCCCGGAAAGCTTGCGGACTGCTCGGATAAAGATCCAACGCGCTGCGAAATATTTATCGTAGAGGGTGACTCGGCAGGCGGAAGCGCAAAGGAAGGCCGTGACAGAAAAACGCAGGCAATTCTTCCTTTAAGAGGTAAAATTCTTAACGTTGAAAAAACGCGTATTGACCGTATGCTTCAAAATAACGAAATTCGCTCGATGATAACTGCGTTTGGTTGCGGTATTGATGTAGAATTTGATGAAAGCAAGCTTAGATACCATAAAATTATTTGTATGACCGATGCTGACGTTGACGGATCGCATATCCGTACGCTTTTGCTTACGTTCTTCTTCCGTCATATGCCACAGTTAATTCGCGGCGGCTACGTTTACGCGGCACAGCCTCCGCTGTTTAAGGTCACAATGACAAGAACCAAGCAGGTTCATTACTGCTATTCGGATGAGGAATTAAATAATTTCCTTGATTCGATTAACAGACAAAACTATGAAGTAAGCCGTTATAAAGGCTTGGGTGAAATGAGCAGTCAGCAGTTGTTTGAAACTACTATGGACCCTGAAACGCGAATTTTAAAGCGCATTACTATGAATGATGCTGAGGCGGCAGATAAGATATTTACAATTTTAATGGGCGACGAGGTTGAGCCAAGACGCCAGTTTATAGAAGAAAATGCAAGACTTGTCAGTGATGACGAGCTTGATATTTAAGGAGGCGAAGAAGCATGGAAGAAAATAGCAGAATTATTGATATCGACATTGAATCTGAGGTTAAAAAATCATTTATCTCCTATGCGATGGCTGTTAACATCAGCCGTGCGCTTCCTGACGTTAGAGACGGCTTAAAACCTGTTCATCGCCGAATTTTATATTCAATGTACGAAAACGGCTATACTTTTGATAAGCCTACGAGAAAGAGTGCACGTATCGTCGGTGACGTTATGGGTAAATACCATCCGCACGGCGATTCATCAATCTATGATGCGCTTGTTCGTCTTGCACAGCCCTTCTCAATCCGTTATACGCTTGCTTACGGCCAAGGTAACTTTGGTACGGTTGACGGTGACCCTGCGGCTGCTTCGCGTTATACAGAGGCTAAATTGTCTAAAATAGCGGGTGAGCTTTTAGTAGGTATTGATAAAGAAACTGTTGATTTTTATCCTAACTTTGACGAAACTGAAATTCAGCCCCGAGTTTTACCGGCAAGATTTCCTAACCTTTTAGTTAACGGATCTGACGGTATTGCCGTTGGTATGGCAACGAATATTCCTCCGCATAATCTTTGTGAGGTAATTGACGGCTGCGTAGCGGTTTTAGATAATCCTGACGTTACCGTTGAAGAACTTATGGAATTCGTTAAGGGACCTGATTTCCCAACTGCCGCGCAGATTTTAGGCGTTTCGGGAATTAAAGACGCCTATACTACGGGCAGAGGCAAAATTGTCATACGCGCCAAGCACGAAATAGAAGAAATGGGTGGCGGCAGACAGCGAATTGTTATCACGCAAATTCCTTATCAGGTAAACAAGGCAAAGCTTGTTGAAAAGATTGCCGAGCTCCATAAGGATAAATTGCTTGAAGGACTTTCTGACCTTCGTGACGAATCAAATAAAGATGGTATGCGCGTTGTTATCGAGCTAAAAAAAGATATCAACCCGCAAATAGTGCTTAATTTCCTTTATAAGCATACCGAGCTTCAGACAAGCTTTGGTGCTATAATGCTTGCGCTTGTTGACGGTGAACCGAGAGTGCTTAACTTAAAGGAAATGCTTTACTATTACCTCCAGCATCAAAAAGAGGTAGTTACAAGAAGAACACAGTACGATTTGGACAAGGCTCTTGCACGCGACCATCTTGTTCAGGGCTTTATAAAGGCTCTTGATATAATTGACGAGGTTATCGCGCTTATCCGTTCAAGCCGTACGACCGAAATTGCGCGTGAGCGTCTTATGAACGAACTTGATTTTTCGCTTGAGCAAGCAAAGAGCATACTTGATATGCGTCTTCAGCGCTTAACCGGTTTAGAGCGAGAAAAGCTTGAGCAGGAGCACGCCGAGCTTGTTGCCGCAATAGAACGCTTCCGTGCTATTTTGGCAGACGAGGCACTTGTTAGAGACATAGTTAAAGAAGAGCTTTTGGTTATCCGCGATAAATACGGTGACGAGCGTCGTACCGAGATTACCGCACTTTCTGACGAGATTGATTATGAATCACTTATTCAGGAAGAAGATATGGTTATAACGATGACTCACGCGGGTTATATTAAGCGCGTTTCGTCGGATACTTACCGCGCGCAAAGAAGAGGCGGAAAGGGTATTGCGGCAATGACTGCGCGAGATGAAGACTTTGTTGAGCATGTAATGGTAACAAGCACGCATACAGACTTATTGTTCTTTACAAACTTTGGTAAAGTTTATCAATTACGTTGCTATCAGATTCCTGAGGCAAGCCGAACTGCAAAAGGCAGTGCGATAGTAAACCTCTTAAATCTTGATAATGGCGAAAAGGTAAGTACGCTTATAGCGCTTCCCGAAGAAAAAGAGGCTCGTGAGGGCGCAAATTTAGTTATGGCAACAAAGATGGGCTATATTAAGAAAACTGCGCTTTCGGAGTATCGTGTGCGCAAAAACGGCCTTATAGCGATAGCGCTTAGAGAGGGGGATGAGCTTATTAACGTTGCACTCACCTCGGGCGAGGATAACATTATGCTTGTAACGGCAACGGGCAAAGCAATTCACTTTGAAGAAAAGCTTGTTCGTCTTATGGGTAGAGCCACGATGGGCGTTACGGCTATAAATCTTGCCCAGGACGATTACGTTGTTAATATGGCTATTCCTAAAGAAAATAGCGAAATTCTTACTATCACCCAAAATGGCTTTGGTAAGCGTACGGCTATTGAAGAGTATCGCTTAACGGGCAGAAACTGCAAGGGTATAACCACCCACGCTTTAAGTGACGTAACGGGTAATGTTGTTGATATGGTAAGCGTTGAAGGCGAAGAAGACATAATGCTTATTACAAGCGACGGTACCATTATAAGAACAAGAGTTGAAGAACTTCGCACAATGGGAAGATCGACCAAGGGCGTTAGAGTAATGCGCGTTAACGAGGGTGTAACGGTTGTTGCAATTTCAAAGGCTCCTAAAGAAGATGAAGAGCTTGAAATGCCTGTTGATGAGCAGGTAAACGAAAATGCACAAGCAGAAGAAAAAGTAGCGGAAAATACCGTTGAAACACTTTGATAATTAAGGAGATAAAGATATGTTTAAAAAAATTCTTCTTATAGCAGGCTCTATTTTCTCAGGATTGAATGTAGGTGCAAGTGCTTGCTTAAGCCCTATTTATTTGATAATAATGGTATTTCTTCCAAATGTAGAAGACGTTAGAATTTTAGCTGTAACGGCTGTTGCAACTGCAATTATAGCCGGTATTGTAAGCTACGTTTATACTTATAAAAAGAAACGTGAGCACGAGCAAGTGTCTCCGTATCTAATGAGTTTTGCATGGAGCTTTGTCGCAGGGGCACTTATTGCGGCAATATACTTCTTTATAGCAATAGGTGAGTTAGCATACGATATTGGACCAAATCTTTCTTAAATAAAAAATCCCGATTTAAATCGGGATTTTTTATTTTATAAATTTAAGTGTTAAGCTTTTTTTGTTTTTCCGTTTTCACTATTAAAAACGCGCACGCACCGTAAAATAAAAGCGTAAGCAACTGTGGGTTCCACATTATAAGCACGTCTTCGCAAATACCTGCGGTAAAAAACGTTATAAGCGATAAAAACGGAAAGAAGCATAAAAAGTCGTTTGTAAGTGCGTAATAAACTGAACGCACCGTTGCCATAACGCAAAATATAATAAATGCAATAAAGGCAAAAATTCCATAATGACCTAAAACTGCAAAAAAGACGTTATGCGCTTGATTTTGGTGCTCGGCAAGTATTCCGTCGGTATCAAGATAAAAAGCAGGGGAATGGCCCGTAAAATTTGCATTTTCGAGAGTGTATTGCCAAATTGTGCCGCGAGAGGAAAAGGGATTGCCGTTTTTTATCGAAACTATAAACTTTTGAAAGGTGCTAAGACCTTCAATCGATTCGGCGTTTTCGCTTGGAACAAAGTGATTTTCCAAAAAGTTTATTCCGCATACTATCAAAGTAACTAAAACGACAAGTGCCGAAACGGTAATAATTGCAACCGTTTTATAATTGCATTTTGTTTGGCGCTTTTTTACGCTAAGCTTAATTAACGTTGCAAAAATAAAGCAAACGATAGTAAAGACTATTGCAAGCAAGCCGCTTCTGCCGCCGGAAAGATTTGTAAAATACAAAAGTACAATTAAAGCAATAATGGCAAAAAATATGTTTTTTCGGTCTTTGCCGCTTAATAAAGCGTGAATAACAACGCAAAGGATGCAGGGTACAAGTGCCGAGAAAGAAAGCGCAAACGAGTTAGAAAAAAGCGGGTGCCAGATAAGCCCTGCTATAGCGTTTACAAAAAAAGTAAGCGCAAACGAAAGCAGAAAGAACTTATCAAAGTTTTGTTCTTTAAGCATAAGCACAAAAAGCGGCATAAAAACAAAGATAACGGTACTGTAAAGCGGTGCAAGGTTTATTATGCCGGAAATAAAGCAAATTGAAGAAAATACAAGCCATGCAATAAAAAGTGGTTGCTTTAAAAAGTCAAAAGACGGCTTCAGTTTTATAAGCGTTTTAATTTCAAAAACAAAAAACAAAATAACTGCAAGCAAAAGTATTGCAAGAGTAGGTACCACTATGGCATAAGAAAATTCGGGACCCGCAGGACCAATGTGAAAAAACACTCTTACAAAACTGTTGCACGCCAAAATAACCGAAAAGGCTATAAATCTAACCCAAAAGTAAGGCATAGATAGTAGCGGCAAAAAAGTCTTTTTTAAAAAATTGTTTTCCATACAACCTCGCAAATTTAATTTTTTATAATTATACTAAAAAAAACGCAATTAGTCAAATTTTTGGAATTGTTATTGACCTAAACACAATTAGACAATATAATATAAATATTACATATTAGGAGAAAACTATGAATTTAGAAAAAATTCTTCCGCTTGTGGACAAGCCTGCCAGATACGTTGGTGGCGAACTTAATTCGGCAAATAAAGAAAATGTAGAGGTAAATTTTGTTTTTTCGTACCCTGATACGTACGAAATGGGTATGTCACACCTTGGCGGAAAAATCATATATCATTTACTTAACGAGCGTGAGGATACGTTTTGTCAAAGGGCGTATGCTCCTTGGGTTGATATGGAAGAGCAAATGCGTAAAAACGATATTCCGCTTTTTACGCTTGAAACAAAAATGCCCGTTAAAGATGCTGATATATGGGGCTTTACGCTTCAGTACGAGCTTAGCTATACCAATATTTTAAATATGCTTGATTTAGCACGTGTTCCCGTTTTTTCGCGCGACCGCGGAGAAGAATTTCCGCTTGTTGTTGCGGGCGGACCGTGTGCAAACCACGCCGAAATTTTAGCAGATTTTATTGATTGCTTTATTTTGGGCGATGGCGAAGAATCGCTTGCAGAGCTTATAGAAACCTTTAAAGCTTGGAGGCAAAGCGGCAAAAGCAAGCAGGAATTATTGCTTGCGCTTGCACAGCTCGAGGGCTTTTACGTGCCGTCGTTATATTCTCATACCCTTGATAGCCAAGGCAAGCTTGTTATCGTGCCGCAAAAAGATGCACCCAAACAGGTTAAAAGACGCGTTGTAAAAGATTTTGAAAACACGTTTGTGCCAGAAAAGCTTATAGTTCCGTTTGTTGAGGTTGTCCACGACAGAATAATGCTTGAAATTTTTAGAGGCTGTACGCGTGGTTGCCGTTTTTGTCAGGCGGGCTTTTTATACCGCCCGGTGCGCGAGCGAAGCATAGAAAAGCTTGTGCAGGTTGCACGCGACAGTGCTGATAATACGGGATATGACGAAATTTCGTTAACTTCGCTATCAAGCGGTGATTATCCGCAGATAGAAAAGCTTGTATCTATGCTTAATTGCGAATTTTCGGGCGAGCATATGGACGTTTCGCTTCCGTCGCTTAGAATCGACTCATTTAATCCCGATATAATAAGCACGTCAATGCGCAAGACGTCGCTTACCTTTGC
>JAZSMS010000070.1:0-4341 GCA_045536015.1 Clostridia bacterium | reverse complement strand
AACAAAAATAAAACCTCAAAAATCACGGTTATTCCATTTTCTTCGGGTAATGGTTTTACAATGTATGCAAATACTTTTTATGAAGAATATTCGCCTGATATTTTTGATGATGTAATTTCAAAAGCTTTTTTCGACAAAACTTAAAGCATATAACACAATTTAATTACTTGCAAATTAAGCCTTCTTAGTGTATAATTTATTATGTTAATATACTATGGAGGTTTTTTTGTGGCAAAAAACAAAGCAAAAATTAAGATAATACCTCTTGGTGGCGTTGAAGAAATTGGCAAAAATATGACCGCCATCGAGTACGGTAATGATATAATCGTTATTGACTGCGGTTCGATGTTTCCTAAAGAAGATTTATACGGCATCGACCTTGTTATTCCCGACGTAACGTATCTTGAAAAAAATATCGATAGAGTTCGTGCGTTTATTATTACTCACGGACACGAAGATCATATCGGCGCAATTCCTTACGTTTTTAATCAGGTAAACGTTCCTATTTACTGCACTCGCTTAACACAGGCACTTATCGAAAACAAATTAAAAGAATTTAAGATGCAAAACAAAGTAAAAATAAATTGCATCAAGCCTAAAGACGTTGTAAAATTAGGCTGTTTTTCTATAGAATTTATCAAAACTAATCACTCTATTGCAGGCGCTACCGCACTTGCTATTACTTCGCCTATAGGAACAATTATTCATACCGGTGATTTTAAGGTTGACTACACACCCGTTGACGGCGACGTTATCGACCTTGCTACCTTTGCAAAATATGGAGAAAACGGTGTTTTACTTTTGATGTCTGATTCTACCAACGCTGACCGCGACGGCTTTACTATGAGCGAAAGCAAGGTAGGTGAGTGCTTTGAAAAATATTTTGACGAAGGAACAGACAAAAGAATAATAATTGCAACATTTGCAAGCAACGTACATCGTATTCAGCAGATAATTGACTGTGCCGAGCGCCATAGGCGTAAAGTTTGCTTTTTGGGCAGAAGTATGGAAAACGTTTCTAAAATTGCCTCAGAGCTTGGTGAACTTTCTGTAAAGCAAGATACGCTTATTACTGCCGATAGAGCAGAAAATATGCCTAAAGAAAAGGTTGTTATAATAACAACGGGTTCGCAGGGGGAGCCTATGAGCGGACTTTCGCGCTTAGCAACGGGAGATCACTCAAAAATAAAGCTTTCACGCGGGGATATGGTTATTATTTCTGCCTCCCCAATTCCTGGAAACGAGCGAATGGTTTACCGCGTTATTGATAATTTATACCGTCTTGGCGTTGTGGTTATATATAAAGCGCTTGATGCAGTTCATGTTTCGGGACATGCCTGTCAGGAAGAATTAAAGCTCATTCTTTCTCTTACAAAGCCAAAATATTTTATGCCCGTTCACGGCGAATACCGTCACTTAATGCAGCATGCGATGCTTGCCGAAAAGCTTGGATTAAGTACATCTAATATCTTTATGCCCGAGGCGGGAAAGGTGCTTGAAATTACAAAGCAGGATGCGCATTTTACAGGCAGTGTTCAAAGCGGTGTTATTATGGTTGACGGTCTTGGTATCGGTGACGTAGGCAACGTTGTTTTGCGCGACAGAAAGCTTCTTTCGCAGGATGGACTTGTTGTTGTTTGCATAACGCTTTCAAGCTTTGATGCATCTCTTTTGACTGAACCTGATATTATTTCGCGTGGCTTTATTTATATGAAAGAAAACGAAGATATTATTTTAGAATCAAAACAACTTGTTCAGGATATTATCGAGGGCTTGCGCAAGGATAAACTTCACGATTGGGCTTATATTAAAAACGAAATCAGACATAATTTAAAAGAATATTTATATGCAAAGACAAAGCGTAATCCTATGATTTTACCGATGATTATTGAGATATGATGAAAATTAGAATGTTTTTTAAAAAATTAAAAAAGGCGACAAAGTACACGTGGAATAAATTTTTGTTGTTTATTGGCGATAGAATCGGCACGGGCGACGATAAAGAGGCAACCTGGCAAAAAATTCGCCCTGCTTCTATTTACATAGTAAGCGCCTTGCTTGCGCTTGTTATTTTGGTCTCTTCTTTTTCGTTTGTTTTGTCGAAATTTTTCGGTTCAGCGAGTAAGCTTGACTCAAGACCTATTTTGTTTACTATTAACCGCGGAGCTTCTTTTTCTTACGTTGCTTCCGAACTTGAAGAAAGAGGTATTATTAACAGCTCGTTTGGTATTAAGCTTTTAGCTGACTTTACAAGTGTTACCTCTAAAATTCAAAGCGGTGACTATATTTTGGATAAAACAATGACTCCGCAGGAGATTTTAGATTTAATTACCCGTCCCGTAGAAGCAACAAAAGTTGTTACCGTAACGCTTGTTGAAGGTAATACTATTGCCGATTTTGCCAAAACGCTTGAGGCTAATTTAGTTATTGAGTCAGCAGAAAAGTTTTTGGAAGAATGTAAAAATCTTGATAAATATTCTAATTTTTCTTTTGTTGCACCCTTAAAAGAGAAAACAAACTTAAAATATCAGTTGGAGGGATATCTGTTCCCCGATACGTACGAATTCTACGTTGATTCTTCTAACGAAACGGTTATAAATAAGCTTTTAACGCGTTTTAACACCATTTTTACCGAAGAATACGTTAAAAAGGCACAAGAGCTTGGCTTATCTGTTCATGAGGTTGTTGCTCTTGCTTCTGTAATAGAAAAAGAGGGCAGAGGTGAAGATTTTTCAAAAATCTCGGCAGTTTTCCATAACAGACTTAAAAAGGGAATGAAGCTTGAGTCTGATGTTACCGTTCAGTATGCGCTTGGTGTTAAGCGTCTTGTGCTTACTGCTGATGAATTAAAAATAGATTCTCCGTTTAATACGTACGTTGTTCAGGGAATCCCCGCAGGTCCTATCTGTAACCCAGGTCAGCAGGCTATCCGTGCAGCACTTTATCCCGACGAAGCAACACTTAAAGGTAATTATCTATACTTTACCCTTACCGACCCCTATACAGGTGAGGTAGCGTATTCAAAAACGTACGACCAGCACGTTGCAACAAAAAATAAATATAAGCATTTATGGGAAGAGTACGATAAGAAAAATCAATGAAAAAAGTAGAAATTTATACCGACGGAGCTTGTTCGGGAAATCCCGGTGCAGGCGGTTGGGGCGCCATTTTAATTTATGGTGAATATAAAAAAGAAATAAGCGGCTTTGATAAAGAAACAACTAATAACCGTATGGAATTAACTGCCGCAATTAAAGCGCTTGAACAGTTAAAGGAGCCGTGTGAGGTTGAGCTTTATTCAGATAGTGCCTATCTTGTAAACGCATTTTTACAGGGCTGGATATTTTCTTGGGCAAAAAACGGTTGGAAAAGAAAAGACGGCGAGGTTTTAAACGTTGAGCTTTGGCAGGCACTTTATCAATTTAATAAAACTCATAAAATTACTTTTATTAAAGTAAAAGGTCACGCCGATAACGAATTTAATAATCGTTGCGACAAGCTTGCAACCGATGAAATTAAAAAAAATAAAGCACCTTTTTAGGTGCTTTTTTTATATTTCAAAAAGTCCTGGAGTATTATAGATATACTCGCCGTTTAAGTAAATGTTTTTCAAACCACGTTCAAGTGACGTGTTTTCGGGGAGATCCTCATATTTTTCAATATTTGGCGGAAAAACAAAGGTAAATACTGCGTTTCCTGGATCTTTTTGCGGAAAACGAATAAAACGATCGCCAAATGCAGTTATTTTAGAATTAGGCGATAAAATCTCTTTTAATTTTGGTGACAAAAGCCACGAAACGCAAAAGATGCACTTTAAGTTAAAATCGGGATAGTAATTATTTGCCGCATTTGCACCCAAGCTAAATGCTCTATCCAGATGCTCAGGTGAAAAATCAGCATTTTTAGGAATATGAAACGAAATTATATCGTCACCGGGTGCAATAAATTTTTCCCACTCGCTTTTTAAATAAGTGTTCTTTTTATTAACAACAAGACCATTTTCGGCAGTATAGCCGATAAAAGCATCGTCCGTTTCTTCAAATTCGGCAACAAAAGAACCTTGCTCGTCTTCGCAACCCGCAGCACCTAAAATATAACCGCTTTTATGTATTTTTTCGTTTAAAATTAATGGCACAAGCTGCGATGTTTTTTTATTTTTAATATAAATAGCGTTGTTAGAAAATTTTTTTACCTCAAAATTAAAACCGTCTAAATTAAATATCATAGCACCAACGTAGTTACAAAGCCACGAATAGTACATTTGTGTAAGTAAAACGCGCTTAAAACGGGTGCAATTGCCCTTAAAACAGTTTGCAAAAGCTGAAACACAGCGCATTGCAT
>JAZSMS010000110.1:0-2290 GCA_045536015.1 Clostridia bacterium | reverse complement strand
AGAAAGAAAGCTTTATTGAAGAAGCAAACAAATTAAGCAAAATTAAAAAGGTTATCGGTGTTGTAAGCGGTAAAGGCGGCGTAGGTAAATCACTTGTTTGCTCGCTTATGGCAAGCGAAATGAATAAGCGCGGATATTCGGTTGCAGTGCTTGATGCTGATATTACCGGACCGTCTATTCCAAAAGGTTTTGGCATACACGAAAATGCTCTTGGTAGCGAAGACGGCATAATTCCTGCAAAGAGTGCAGGCGGTGTAAGCGTTATGTCAATTAACCTTATGCTTGAAAACGAAAATGATCCTGTTGTTTGGCGCGGACCGGTTATTGCGGGCGCTGTTAAGCAGTTCTGGACAGACGTTATCTGGGGTGAGGTTGACTATATGTTTGTTGATATGCCTCCTGGAACGGGTGACGTACCGCTTACCGTTTTTCAGTCGTTGCCGCTTGATGGAATAGTTATTGTTGCTTCGCCACAGGACCTTGTTTCACTTATTGTAGAAAAGGCAGTAAAGATGGCAGAAGCAATGAATATTCCTATGCTTGGCTATGTTCAAAATATGGCATACTTTGTTTGCGACGAGTGCAGTAAAAAGCATTATATTTTTGGCAAAACTACAGCGGAAGAAATTGCCAAAAAGTTTGGAATTCCATCGTTTGCAGAAATTCCTATGGATAAAAAAATTGCTTCGCTTGTTGATACCGGCAAGATTGAAGATGTTGATTCTTCCGTAATTAAAAACGTTGCTGATAAGCTTGAAATTCTTGCTAAATGAGAGGACTTATAAGCGAAAATATCAAAAATTATACGGATAAAAACGTGATTTTACTTGATGAAGTTGATTCGACAAACAATTTTATCAAGCAAAATGCACAAAAGCTTAAAGTAGACACGTGTGTTATAGCAAACAGTCAAACGCAGGGTAGAGGAAGAATAAATAAAAAGTTTTTTTCGCCAAAAAACTCGGGACTTTATTTAAGTATTCTTATTAAGCCCGAAAAATTTTTGCCTGCGGAAATAACTGCTGCTGCCGCTGTGGCAGTTGCCCGCGCAATTGAACGATTTAGTGATAAAAAAGCGCAAATCAAGTGGGTAAACGACGTGCTTATAAACAATAAAAAAGTGTGTGGCATTTTGTGTGAAGCGCTTTTTAGGGATAATAAACCTGAATTCGTTGTGGTAGGTATAGGTGTTAATCTTTTAAAACCGCAAAATGATTTTGATGAAGAAATAAAGCAAATTGCTGACGCTGTATTTTGGGATAAAAGCGTAAATTTTGATGCTTTTGCGGCAAACGTTATAAATGAGTTCTTTTTACTTATAAACGAGAATAAATTTTTAAAAGAGTATAAAGAGCGTTCTATGCTTATTGGTAAAAACGTTGTTTTTTCTGATTTTGTATCTTTGTTAGAGGGAACTGTGACAAAAATTGACAATAACTACGCTATTGTTATTGCAACAAAAGACGGGGAAAAGGCATTTAATAGTGGAGAAATTACTTTTATAAAGTATTAAAAGTTAATTTTGTGTGAATAAATAAAAGTTTTATTGACAAAATCTTGAAAAATCTATATAATCAATGGTAGCATGATTAAATGCATATTTAGGAGGAAATAAAATGAAAAATCTCAAAAAATTCTTAGTTTTACTTCTTGCTGCAGTTATGGTCTTCTCGCTTGTTGCATGTCAGCCAAACGAGGGTAATGAAGGCGAAAAAGGCGGCTCAAATGGTCCCGGCGAACGCGGAGAAAATTCTATTGATAGAGGAGTTGGACTTACCGAAGAACAACTTGAAAACTATAGTGTTCAATTTACTGTAACTCGTCCTCAGTCTGTTCAAAACAACGATGGCAAGTATGTAGAAGAAATTAAGCCTTTCTATGCTCACGAGGTTTCTTTTGAAGGTTACCGTCTTTCGACAAATGCTACGAGTCAAGCTCCGGTATACACTGCAAGAGATAATTCTTGCTTTACTTATACCGATCAGGACGATTTCCGCGGTTGGTTTGCAGCACACAAGCAGTATCTTGGTGATGAAAGAAGCGAAGAAAATATAACCGTAATTGGTGAAGAAAAAGTTGCCGGCTTTGATACAAAACATTATGAGTTCAAGATGGGTATCTATGATATTAACTTCTGGGTATGCGAAGAGTATGACCTTACAATCAAGTATGAATATAAAGAGAAAGATTTTAATAAAACTCCCGTAGAGTTTGTACTTAAAAAATCTCTTGAGGTTACAAAGCTTGAGTTTGGCAAGTCGGAGGCCAAGCGGTCTTAGGAAGACAACCA
>JAZSMS010000087.1:0-6381 GCA_045536015.1 Clostridia bacterium | reverse complement strand
TGCCACCTGCTTTTTTGTGTTTTTAATAGGCGTTATGCTGCTTTTAAGCATAACGGCTTCTATCGTTTGGCTTATAAATAAAGTACGCCTTAAGCATAATATAAAAAAGCTTCGCGTTGCGCAGGATAAGGACAAACGAGATTTTGAAGAAAAATATTTTACAACCCTTATTGACGAAACAGATAACAAAATCGTTGACAAATAACAAAATTTATGTATAATACAATACGTATTTGAAAATACGTTTTTGCAGAGGTATCGAAGTGGTCATAACGGGGCTGACTCGAAATCAGTTTGCGCGAGAGCGCACGCGGGTTCGAATCCCGCCCTCTGCGCCAAAAAGACCGCAGTTCCAACGAATTGCGGTCCTTAATTATTTATTGTAATCAGTTTAGTAAATAAGATTTTACAGGTGAACATATTATGAAATACTTTGTTTATGAAGAAGATAGAAAAGCATCAGGTGGCACATGCTATTTCGAATTTCAAAAAGGAAAATTCAAAAACAAGTTTTGGCTAAAAGATTCCATTTGCATTCATGCGGATTTATTTGACGAGCTTTTACTTTTTCGACTTTTTGCAGATTCTATTGGAACGTTTGACTATTACGGTCCGACCAATGTAATCAAAAAAACTCAGTGGAATATAATTGTTGAAAATTCCAAGAAGAACGAGCAATGGAAAGCTGTAGTGGAAGAGTTGACACCATGGGTAGAGGAATGCTTTTCTAAGCACGAGTGTTTTACAATTTGTGGCATATAGTTATTGATTCGCCTTAGGGCTGACCTCGCGGTCAGCCCTTTCCTTATACTCTCTTCACCCCAGCGCTTTACTCATCGCCGCGCCGCAACGCTTTCATCGCAACCCACCACACTCACAAAATTTCAACCGCAGCATTAAGCTTGCGGTTGTTTTGTTTTGTAAAAAAGCTCCTTAAAGTATTACCTTTAAGGAGCTTTTTATTATTCTTTTCTCCAAACCATTTTATTAACAATTCCCGTATAGCTTTGAATAAGCTTTACTACTTTAGTTGAAACGTTTTCTTCTACGTAGTCGGGCACGGGAACACCAAAATCGCCGTTTTTATTTGTTTCCACCGCAGTTTCAACCGCCTGAAGTAAGCTTTGCTCGTCAATACCTGCAATTATAAAGCAAGCTTTATCAAGTGCCTCGGGGCGCTCGGTAGAGGTGCGAATACAAACTGCCGGGAACGGTTTGCCAATGCTTGTAAAGAACGAGCTTTCCTCCGGAAGCGTTCCGCTATCCGAAACGCAGGCAAAAGCATTCATTTGCAAGCAGTTATAATCGTGAAAGCCAAGCGGCTCATGCTGAATAACGCGTTCATCAAGCTTAAAGCCACTTTGTTCAAGACGCTTTTTGCTGCGCGGATGGCACGAATACAAAATAGGCATATCGTATTTTTCTGCCATCTTGTTTATTGCAGAAAAGAGCGAGGTAAAGTTTTTTTCGGTATCAATATTCTCTTCGCGATGTGCCGAAAGTAAAATATATTTTCCTTTTTCAAGTCCTAAACGTGAATGAATATCCGAATTTTGTATCTGCTCTAAATTTTTATGCAAAACCTCTGCCATTGGCGAACCCGTAACGTAAACGCGTTCTTTGGGCAATCCGCACTCGTGAAGATATTTTCTTGCGTGCTCGGAATAGGCAAGGTTAACATCAGAAATTATATCAACAATTCGGCGGTTTGTCTCCTCAGGCAAGCACTCATCTTTGCAACGGTTGCCTGCTTCCATATGAAATATCGGAATATGCAAGCGCTTTGCCGCAATTGCCGAAAGGCACGAGTTTGTATCACCTAAAATTAAAAGGGCATCAGGCTTTATTTGGTTCATAAGCTTATATGAGCAATTGATAATATTTCCCACGGTAGCGCCTAAATCTTCGCCTACTGCGTTCATATATACTTCGGGATCGGCAAGAGATAAATCTTTAAAGAAAACGCCGTTTAAGTTATAATCATAGTTTTGTCCCGTGTGTGCTAAAACGCAGTCAAAATATTCGCGGCACTTATTTATCGTTGCCGCAAGCCTTATAATTTCGGGACGAGTACCAACAATTATTAAAAGCTTTAATTTGCCGTTTTCTTTAAAACTAATATCCGAATAATCTACCTTCATTTTTTAAACCTCCTCAAAAAACGTATCGGGCTTGCCTGGGTCAAAGTGTTCGTTTGCCCACATAAGCGTAACCAAATTTTCGGTGTCACTTAAATTTATAATGTTATGTGTGTAACCGGGAAGCATATGTATTGCCTCAATTTTTTCGCCCGTTACTTCAAAGTTAAGCACTTCGTCAGTGCCGATTTTTCGCATTTGGATAAGCCCCTTACCCGAAACGACGATAAAAAATTCCCACTTTGTGTTATGCCAGTGCTGCCCCTTTGTAATTCCCGGCTTTGAAACATTCACACTAAACTGTCCGCACTTTTGCGTTTTTAAAAGCTCTGTAAAACTACCGCGCGTATCAACGTTCATTTTCAATTCAAACGATGCCTTTTCTTTAGGCAAATATGAAAGATATGTTGAATAAAGCTTTTTTTCAAAGCTTCCCTGCGGAATTTCGGGCATAATAAGCGTTTGCGGTTGCTTTGCAAACGAATATATCAAATCAACAATCTCGCCTAAGGTTATCTTATGCTCTACGGGCACAAAGCAAAAACCGTCTTTGCAGTTTTCTTTTCCCGAAAGTGCGCGGATAAGCTCGTCAACAACGTCGTCGATATAGACAAGCGTCATATTAACACTTGGGTCGTTTACCTTAATGGGCAAATCGTTTGCTATATTATTGCAAAACGTTGCAACTGCCGAGTTATAATTAGGCCTGCACCACTTTCCAAACACGTTAGGAAAGCGATATATAAGCACCTTTGCTCCCGTTTGCAAAGAATATTCGCGAAGCAATTCTTCCCCCGCTTTTTTTGATTTTCCGTACGGGTTATCTAAACTTGCCTGAATTGACGAAGAAATCATAATCGGGCAAGTGTTATTATGTTCTTTTAATTTATCAAGCAAGGTAGACGTAAAGCCAAAATTGCCCTGCATAAATTCTTCTTCATTTTGCGGTCTGTTAACGCCCGCTAAATGAAAAACAAAGTCGCAATTTTTACAATATTCGTTAAGTAAGTTTGGATCGACATCCAAATCAAATTCAAAAACCGAAATATTGCTATCGATATTGTGGCTTTTATCTTTTCCGTCTGCAATATTTTTTAGTGCCGCACAAAGATTTTTTCCAATAAATCCGCGCGCGCCCGTTACTAAAACGTTCATTATTTACTCCTTAAAATTAAAATCCAAACCTACTGCATTAAGATTAAGCTGATATTCGTTTATCTTCTCGTTAGTTACTTTTTGCAAAGAACGTACTTGCTCGTTAACTTTTTTCCTTTTAAAAAGCAAAATTTGCACCCAACGCACTACCCAGAAAACAGGCAAAAGCACAGGGAATTTTTTTAAGCATAAATACTTTTTTTGCATTTGCTGTATCGGTAAAAACGCAAGTGAAAGCACTTTTTTTATTTTAAAGCCTTTTTTGCTTTTTTTAACTGCTTCGGACAAAATATGATTTTCACCTTTTCCGTAAGCACCGCCTGAAAACACCATTTTTGTTATAAGCGCTGTTGTTTCGTCCTCGCGCGCATCTTCAAACCAGACGTTTAACGTTTTTAAAACGTTAGTATAAAACATGTCAAGCTTAAGCGTTTTTAAAGCATCAAACACGTATTTTTCATCAATATCGTTGCTTTTTAAAAACAAAAACAAATCGATAAAATTCTTTAAGCCAATTCCTGCATCGCGATAGTGCTTAGATAGATGCGTAAATATAAAAATAAGCTCGTCCTCTGCACTCATTTTATAGCAACAACTGTTTTCTTGTTTTTTTGCAAACTGCCAGCCATCGCCAAAGTACGCATAAAAATCTTTGTTATACGACGGAATTAAGTGCTTATGTAGCTCTACCACAAGCTTATCCTTTTGCCAGATAAACTCATGATTACTTTCTGTTTTTTCTACAAATCCAAGAAAAAGCATAACCTTACTTATCTTATCATATTGGCTTGGCTTAATTAAAATATCAATATCAGACATTGTCCGCATTTCACTTTTGGGATAAATATTTTTAATACTTGCCCCTTTAAGCAGCATATAGTCGATATTTTCTTTTTTAAACTCTTTGCTTATTTGCTTAACAAGCTCTGACTGCACTTCGCTTATAAGGGTAAATTTATAGGCATCAGTCAAAAGCTTATTCATTGCAAGCTCATCAGCAAGCTTGCAATTATTTGCGCCAAAACACACAAGCGTAGAAATTTGATGTCCGCGGGCAATTTTTACTGCCGCAAACGCATCAAAATCTTGTGGTAGAGCAAGTGCTTTATCCGTTAACGCGCTTTTTATAAGAGTTATAACACCTTTTTCAAGGCTTGTCATTACTTTTTATTTTCCTTCCATGCCGCAATCTCGTCGCGGATATACTTTAAGCTAAGCAATTTTTCTTTTACCTGCTCTACGTCTAACAGTTGCGTATTATTAGAATTAAACTCAGTAAGCGTATTGCGCTTTACGTTGCCTTCGTTAAAATACTTATCATAGTTAAGGTCACGCTTATCGCACGGAACGCGATAGAACCTGTCCATATCAATAGCACCCGCGCACTCTTCATTTGTTAAAAGAGTTTCGTACATTTTTTCGCCGTGACGAATACCTATTATCTTAATTTCGTCCTTGCTTTCAAAAAGCTCTTTAACTGCAGTTGCAAGCACATCTATCGTGCAGGCAGGAGCCTTTTGAACCAATATATCGCCCGTTGTACCGTTTTCAAACGCAAACAGCACAAGATCAACAGCTTCGTCAAGGCTCATAATAAAGCGCGTCATCTTAGGCTCGGTAATGGTTATTGGATTGCCTGCCTTTATCTGCTCTATCCAAAGTGGAATAACGCTTCCGCGCGAGCACATAACGTTGCCGTAGCGGGTGCAGCAAATTTTTGTTTTATCGCCGCTAACTGTACGCGACTTTGCTACTATAACCTTTTCCATCATTGCCTTTGACGTTCCCATAGCGTTTACGGGATATGCCGCCTTATCGGTTGACAGGCACACAACGTTTTTAATGTCAGCTTTAATCGTAGTAGTTAAAATGTTATTTGTTCCCAACACGTTTGTTTTAACGGCTTCTATCGGAAAAAATTCGCACGAAGGCACCTGCTTTAATGCAGCAGCGTGGAAGATATAATCAACGCCGTGCATAGCATTTTTTACCGACTGTAAATCGCGCACGTCGCCAATATAAAACTTTATTTTGTTTGCAACCTCAGGCATTTTAACCTGAAATTCGTGACGCATATCGTCCTGCTTTTTTTCATCGCGCGAGAAAATACGGATTTCGCCGATATCCGTCTGTAAAAAACGGTTAAGCACCGCATTACCAAACGAACCCGTTCCACCGGTAATCATAAGTGTTTTGTTTTTGAACGACGACATAATAATTATCCTCTCTTTTTTCGTGATAATAAGCTTTTTATATCAATGCCCTTTAGCATAACAGCCTCAATCATTAAAACTGTGTTTTCTCTTAAGGGCTTTATAAACAATGGAAGAATTATAGTACACATTTGTGCGGCAAGTGAAGCTATAGCCGCACCGCTTGCACCAAGCAACGGTATAAACACTAAATTGAGAATTACGTTAACTATTGCCGAGCCCAAATAGATATACTTTAAATATTTTTGAACGTCTTTGCAAACTATCCAAGCATTTCTCGCAACGCCCAAATACGAAAAAGCCGTGTACCAGGTAATAATTCTAAGCGGATTTATTGACCCTAAATACTGCTCACCATAAAGTATTTTAATAACAAGCGGGGCAAAAATCTGAAATGCAAGTGATACCGCAACCGATAAATAAAATACAAAAGCATATAATTGCTTATTACGCTTTTTAAATAATTCTTCATCCTTGCCGTTTGCCTGCATTATCGATGGATAAACCGAATCAATTACCGCTGACAAAATAAACACCCACATACCGCAAATAGCAACGGCAGTAGAGTAATATCCAACCTCTGTTTCGCTTATCATCTGCTTAAGCATAAGCTTGTCCGTTTGTCCATAAATTGCCACCATTAAACCTGATAAAATAAAATGATAGCTTCGCTTTAACAAACCTTTACCGTATTCCCACGAAAATGACAGTTTTTTTCCACCGTTTTTTTTGTATGCAATAACAAGGAACACCGCAATACAAATATAATCTACCGACGTAGCAAACGCAAACCACATAACGTTTTTTTGCGTTATCATAAGAATAATCTTATATATTGACGTAACAACATATGCAACAAGTGTAGCTATTGCAGT
>JAZSMS010000017.1:0-24433 GCA_045536015.1 Clostridia bacterium | reverse complement strand
CGAAATAGTGCTTGACTGTTGCGCCGCACCGGGCGGAAAAACCATTTGCATAGCGCAAATATTAAACGGCAGTGGCAAAGTTGTGGCGCTTGATAAATATCCGCATAGGGTAGAGCTTATTAAAAACAACGCAAAAAGATGCAAGGTAGAAAATATTGTCGATGCTTTTTGCGCGGATATGACAAGTGAAAATGATTTAGGCTTATTTGACAAGGTGCTGGTAGATGCGCCTTGCAGCGGACTTGGCGTAGTAGACCAAAAGCCCGAAATCAAGCTTAATATTACAAAAGAAGCACTTAAAGAAATTGAGCAAACACAATACAAAATATTGCAAAATGCATCAAAGCACGTTAAATCGGGCGGTGTGCTTGTCTATAGCACTTGCACGGTTAGAAGTGCAGAAAACATAAATATTGTAAACCGATTTTTGCAAGAAAATAAAGATTTTTATCTTGACGATATGACGGGGCTTTTCAGTGAAAGGTTTGAGCAAGACCATAGCGTAGAAAAGGGCTTTGTTCAGCTTTATCCCGAAAAAGATTTAATTGACGGATTTTTTATTTCGAGGATGAAAAGAAATTGAAACTTTTAGATTTAACAAAAGACGAAATAAAAAACTTAATACAAACACTTGATTTTCCAAAGTTTAGAGCAGAACAGCTTTACTGTGCCTTACAGCAGGGTAAGGAGATTGAAAAGATAAATATTCCCAAAGAATTAAAGCAAGCGCTAACTGATGCAGGGTACACCGTTGGCGGAGTGAAAATACACAGTAAGCTCGTATCTAAAATTGACGGAACTATAAAGTATTTATACTCGCTTGAAGACGGGAACATAATTGAGGGTGTGCTTATGCACTATAAACACGGCAGTACTCTTTGTGTTTCTACTCAGGTTGGTTGCAGAATGGGGTGTGCCTTCTGCGCGTCGACTATCGGCGGGGTAGTCCGTTCGCTTTCGGCGGGCGAAATTTTAGGTCAGGTTATCTGCGCTAATGCCGATAATAAAATTGATGATAAACGCGCTGTTACAAACATAGTTTTAATGGGAAGTGGAGAACCGCTTGATAATTACGAAAACGTTATAAAGTTTTTGCATTTGGTTTCGGCGCAAGATGGACTAAACGTTTCCATGCGCAATATTTCGCTTTCAACTTGCGGAATAGTGCCGCAAATAAAAAGACTTGCAGAAGAAAGGTTAGGTATAACGCTTTCGCTTTCGCTTCACGCACCAAACGACGAGATAAGAAAGCAAATTATGCCTATTGCAAATGCATATTCGGTTAAAGAAACCATCGACGCAATGCGCGCGTACGTAAATAAAACCTCGCGTAGGGTTGTGTTTGAATATGCGCTTATAAATAATTTTAACGATACTGCCGACTGCGCAGACGAGCTTGCAGGGCTTATAAAGGGTATGCAGTGCTTGGTGAATTTAATTCCGCTAAATTCGGTAAGCGAAAGCGGACTTGCAGGCTCAAGCGCGCAAAAGGTAAAAGCATTTAAAGAAAATTTAGAAAAAAGGGGAATAAACGCAACTGTTCGCAGGGAAATGGGCGCCGATATTTCGGGCGCGTGCGGACAATTAAGACGAAGCTTTTTAGACAAGGAGGAGAATGGTTGAAATTCTACGGATTAAGCAATACGGGCCGCGTACGCGGTAATAACGAGGATTTTTATCACGTTCCCACAGAAGAGAAAGAACAAAGACTGTTTATAGTTGCCGACGGAATGGGTGGTGCCTGTGCAGGTGAGGTTGCCTCGGCACTTGCTGTTGCCGATACGGCAGAGTTTGTAAACGGAAATATTAATGATTTTGACGACCGTGCGCTTTTGCTAAGAAAGGCAATAAGCAACGCAAATAAAACTGTGTTTAATACTTCAAAATCAGAAACCACTTACGAAAGTATGGGAACAACGCTTGTGGCTGCACTTATTGAAGAAAAAAAGGTGTTTGTTGCAAACGTTGGCGATAGCAGATGCTACATTCTTTCAAAAAACAAGATGGAGCAGGTAAGCATAGACCATTCTTTTGTGCAAGAACTTATCGACAAAGGTATGCTTACAAAAGAAGAGGCACAGCATCATCCTGACCGAAATCTTATTACTCGCGCTATCGGTGCCGAAAAGCACGTAGCGGTTGATGTTTTTTGCAAAGATTTTAATAAGGGCGACAGACTTTTGCTTGCCTCTGACGGATTAACCTCGATGCTTGCAGAAGAAGAAATAAAACGAATTATGCTATCAGGTAAAGACCCCGAAAAAATAGTAACACAGCTTGTCGAAAAGGCAAATGAAGCCGGCGGTAAGGATAACGTAACGGCAGTAGTAGTTATAAATTGAGGTGTTGATAATGGGAAATATTATAGATAACAAATATGAAATATTATCAAAAATAGGCTCGGGTGCCACAAGTAACGTTTATAAGGCGCGCAGATTAAGCGACGATTTTATAGTTGCGGTAAAGGTTGTTCGCGATGACGTTGAAGATTTAGGCGAACAGGAAAAGGCTTTCAGGCACGAGGCAGAGGCGCTTTCAAAGCTTTCACACCGTAACGTGCGCCGTATTTTAGCGGCGGGCAGATGGAACGGCTTACTGTATATGGTTACCGAGTATATTAACGGAAGCTCTCTTAAGGCTATCATCGAGCAGGACGGTCCTATTCCGCAAAAAAAGGCAGTAGATTATGCGCTTCAGATAGCTGCGGGTATCGAGCACGCTCATTTAAAAAATATCATTCATCGCGATATCAAACCGCAAAACGTGCTTGTTTCACTTGACGGTACGGTTAAGCTTGTTGACTTTGGTATTGCAAAGGTTATTTCGCAAAAAACGCGCACTATGGGCGGTAAAGATATTGTAGGAAGCGTTCACTACATCTCACCCGAGCAGGCAAGAGGAACGGTTGTTGATTCACGAACCGATATATATTCCTTTGGCGTTGTTTTGTACGAAATGTTTACCGGTCACGTTCCGTTTGAAGGCGGCGAGGCAGTTGCTATTGCAATGAAGCACGTAAGCGCCGAGCCTATCGAGCCTAAAGCACTTAACCCCGAAATTACTGACGGAATAAACGATATAATTTTAAAATGCATGCAAAAAGACCCTGCAAAGCGCTATCAGACGGCTTCAGAATTGCGCGAAGACCTTTTGCTGTACGTTGCAAATCCCGCAGGATTTTCGGTTATTAAACGCGGCGAAAAAAAGCCGTATAAGGAAGAATACGAGGCGGATAACGAGGTTGCTCCGGTAAGAAGACGCTCTATTGATGAAAACGTTAAAGTTCGTCAAACAGTAGAAGAAACCGAACCCGAAATTAATCAGGAACGTACTGAGAAAAAGGGTAAAAACGGCAAGCTTGTTGCCTCAATATTAGGCGCAGTAGCGGCAGTTGCGTTGATAGTCGTGCTTGTTTTGTCACTTATTCCCGAAAAACAGTATGAAAACGGCACCGTTCCGGTAGTAACAAATCTTTCGCGCAGTGCGGCAATAACGGTACTTAAAAATAGTAATTTTTACAAGTATGACGTGCTTGAAACAAACAGCGGTGCTATTGCGGTAGGCAATGTTGTAAAAACCGAGCCAGCACAGGGCGAAGATGTTCCTGTAAATACGCTTATAAAAATTTACATAAGCACGGGACCTGCAATGGTTATGCCCGAAAATACTATAGGAAAAACTTATGCCGAAGCCAAATCGATACTTGAAGCGCAGGGCTTTAAGGTAGATATAAAATATGTTTCGCAATCGGGGGTAGAGGGCACGGTAGCAGATCAAAATCAGATTGGTAAAGAAATTAAAGAAGGCACTACAATAACGCTTAGCGTAATTAAGCACGTTGTTCTTGCACCTGATTTAATCGGACTTTCGCTTGAAGAAGCAAAGGCAAAAATCAAGGCGGCAGGCTTTGAACTTGGCGAGGTGCGCGAACAAAAGGCAGAAAATAAAAATCAAGCAGGCGTTATATGGCAAAGCGTTGAAGGCAATAAAGAGCTTCCTTATCCATTAAGCAATGAAAACAAAAAGATAGATATTGCCGTTGCAATTTTTGGCGAAGATTACGTTTGCGTTTACGAGTATTCGGTTCCCGACGAATATAAAAACAAAGATCTTGACCTTTTAATAACAGACAGTCGCAACGTTCAAAAAGAGTATAAATTCCAAAATGTTTCAGAAGACAAGATAACATACGAATACACAAGCGGTTTATCAAAGAGTGAAAATGTAATTTTTGAGCTTTATTATAACAATCAGGTAATAGATAAAAAGACGATAGAAACATTTGTTGCAGCGGAGTAGTATGCAAAAAGAAGGAATTATTATTAAAGCCGTAGCAGGTGTGTTTGACGTTTTTTGCGATGGTGAGGTGCTTTCAGCTTATGCCGCAGGACGTTTTAGAAACGAAAAACTAAAGCTTTTGGTTGGCGACAGGGTAACGCTTGAACTTGCACAAAACGATGATAAAAATTTTATCTGTTCTGTGCATAAAAGAAAAAACCAGATTGCACGTCCTACCGTTGCAAACGTCGATACTTTGTTGATAACGCTTGCGGTAAAAAGGCCAAACCCGGATTTTATGCTTGTGGATCAGCTTATTTGCTGGTGCCGCAAAATTGATATTGAGCCCGTCGTATGCATAAATAAAAGCGACTATTCGCCTGATGAGGCAACCGAAATTGCAAAGCAGTTTGAAAAAAGCAATATCAAGGTTTTTATTACAAGTAAAGAAGACGAGCAAAGCGTAAAAGTGCTAAGGCAAAATGTCAGTGAGGGAATAACCTGCTTTTGCGGTCAATCGGCTGTTGGCAAGTCTTCGCTTATGAATCAGCTTTTAGGGAAAGATGTATTTGAAACGGGCACTTTAAGCAAGCGCACCGAGCGCGGAAAAAATACTACAAGACATTGTGAACTTGTTAAGTTTGACGAAAATAAGTTTTTGGCGGATACTCCCGGTTTTTCGCTTTTAGAAATGCCACTTTTATCGCCTGAAGAGCTTACTGAACTTTATTTTGAATACACTCCGTTTGCCCCAAAATGCAGGTTTAAAGGCTGCGCTCACGTAAACGAGCCTGAATGTGCAGTTAAGCAAGCGGTGGAAGCGGGCGTTTTATCAGGCGAGCGCCACGAAAGATATAAAGAATTATTTTTACAAACAACTGAAAGGTGGAAAAAACGTTATGACTAAGGTAGCACCAAGTATTTTATCGGCAGATTTTGCACAAATGGGTAAGAGTATCGAAATGATTGATTCATTCGGTGCAGATTTTATTCACTGCGACGTAATGGACGGCGCGTTTGTGCCTAATATGTCGTTTGGACCTATAATGGTCAAGGCAATACGTCAGCACACTAAAAAGCCGCTTGACGTACATTTGATGATAGAAAAGCCCGAAAGATATATCGACGAGTTTGTTGCGGCAGGCGCAGATTATATAACTATTCATTTTGAGGCTTCTCCGCATCCGCACAGAACGCTTGCGTATATAAAATCAAAGGGCGTTAAGGCGGGTATAGTTTATAATCCCGGAACCGATATTTCTTCGCTTGAATATCTACTCGAAAATGTGGATATGGTGCTTTTGATGACCGTAAACCCAGGCTTTGGCGGACAAAAATTTATTCCCGAGATGCTTCCCAAAATTAAAAAAGCAAAGGAAATTATCGGCGATCGCGATATCTTGCTTGAGGTTGATGGCGGAATTAACGAAGAAAACGCACCGCTTGTTAAGGCGGCAGGAGCAAACGTTTTAGTTGCAGGAAGCTCAGTTTTCGGAGCAAAGGATATAAAAGCAGCGATAGAAAATTTAAAAAAATAGGTAACAAAAAAACCTTCCCGTAAGTATTATATAGTACAAACGGGAGGGGATTTTTTTTATGAAACCACATCCAAAAATGACGTTGCCGGGCACGGTGCTTATCTGCCTTGGCGCAATAATAATCATTTGCAATATTCCGCTTAAAGCGTGGATGATTGTAATAGGCATACTTTTGATAGTAATAGGATGTTTTTGTCTAAAATAAGGGGTGAAATTATGAAAATTATATGGATATCTACTCCTAAAATAGTAAAAAAGCTTTTTAAAGGTATAAAAGATAAAGAAAGTAAAAAAACTATTGAAAAAAAGACAATAAAGTGGTACAATTAAAAGGAATAAACTATTTTGAAAAAATTTTTCGGAGGTCAAAAAATGTCTCAGAACGAAATTATGATAAGTAAAAACGAAGCAGGTGGAAGCATCAGCTATTCTGAAACCGTTATCGCAACTATTTCAGGTCTTGCAGCAGGCGAAATTAAAGGCGTTGTAGGAACAAGCGGAGGAATTAAAAGCGGAATAGTAGAGCTTTTTGGTAAAAAAGATTTATCGAAGGGAATTAAAGCCGTTATTACCGGGGATGAGGTTGAAATCAACGTTAACCTTGTGCTTGTTTACGGCGTGGCGTTGCAGGAGGTTGCTGCCGAGGTTCAGGCAAACATCAAGCGCGCGGTAGAAGGCATGACAGGACTTATCGTCAGTGCAGTAAATATAAATATTTTAAGCGTTCAGGTTGCGCAATAGGCTAAGGCAGGTAAATAATAATGAAAATAGGTGAAAGAATTTTTCTTATCCTTGTTGCGCTTTTACTTGTTGCAATGTTTTCGTGCGGCATCTTTTTGGTTTGGAATATTGAAATTGCACAAATCGAAACTGCATTTTCACTTTTAAACGATAATTTTTATTTGAAGGTTGCGGTAACCGCAATACTGCTTATATTAATAACGGTAGTGCTCAGGCTTATGTTTGTAGGTGTTTGTAAAAAGAGCAAAAACGTGTTTTTAGCCGCAATAACCGATTCGGGCGAGATATACATAAATCTTGATACTATCCGCGATATATCGGTAAAAACCGCACGTCGCAACGAAAAGGTTCGCGAGGTCCGCGTTACTCCTAAAGTAAAAAAAACAGGTGCATTTATCTGGGTAAAGGTTGCACTTAACCTTGATGCGGTTATACCCGAAGAATCAGCCTCGCTTCAACAGGCGATAAAGCAGGATATCGAAGACCTTTGCGGTATAAAAGTACAAAAGGTAACCATTCAGATAGATAATTCAATTCAACCCAAGGTAAACTGATAAGGGGCGGAAATCCGCTCCTTTAGATATGTAAAACGGAGGAAAAATGGCACGAATTAAGGCAAGGGAGCTTGCATTTAAACTTGTTTTTGAAGATTTATTCGGTATTCACACCGCTAAAGAGATGTTTGGCGGCTTGTTTGAAGAAGAAAAAGATTATAAGGTAATAAACCAAGAGGATATCGAGTACATAGAATGGGTTCGTCGCGAGGTTTCTTCGCGTGCGGAAGAACTTGACCAGATAATAGTAGAGCATACTCAGGGCTGGACGATAGACCGACTTGATAAGGTAGACCTGGCTATTTTGCGCCTTGCCGTTTGCGAAATGCGCTATCGCCAAGACGTTACCGAAGCAATAGCCATAAATGCGGCAGTAGAGCTTGCAAAGGCGTATGCAACGGATAATTCGCCCTCGTTTATTAACGGTGTATTAGGAGCTATTGCTAAAAAATGATATTCTTAGGTATAGATACAAGCTGCTACACAACTTCGGTTGCTGCAGTTGATCAAAACGGTCAGCTTATCTGCTCGTGCCGAAAGCTTTTGTCGGTTGCAGAGGGTGAAAGGGGACTTCGCCAAAGCGAAGCCTTTTTTAAGCACATAAATAATTTTCCGGAAATTTATAAGCAGCTTATAGAAAAAATTGACACTAAAGAAATTGCCGCAGTTTGCGTAAGCACACAGCCAAGGGGAATGACAAGCTCATATATGCCCGTTTTTTACGCAGGAAGAAGACTGGCAGAAACTATTGCTATGAGCCTTAACGTTCCGCTTTATGCTACGGACCATCAGCAAGGGCATATTCAGGCGGCACTTTACAATAAGCAAATGCCGCAAAAGCAGTTTTGCGCCGTTCATTTATCGGGCGGAACAAGCGAGGTTTTGCTTGTTGAAGAAAAAGAAACTGATTTTAAAGTTAAAATAATTGCGCAGTCAGCCGATATAAATGCAGGTCAGTTTATCGATAGATTGGGTGTTTTAATGGGGTGCCCTTTCCCTGCGGGGAAATATATTGATAAAAAGGCTATGGAATATTCCGGCAACCGTTTGACGCTTCCTATAAGCGCGTCAATGGACCAGTGTAGTTTTTCGGGCTGTGAGGCGGCGGCAACGAGGGAATATCAGAATTCTACTAATGCGGACAAGCTTTCGGAGGCTATTATGTCGGCAGTTGCACGCACTATTGCAAAGATGGCAGGCGGCGCCGCATACTATGCGGGCGTAGCCGATATCTTGATGGCAGGCGGAGTTTCGTCAAGCGAATATCTTCGCAAAAACTTGCCCGTTTTGCTTGAAAAGCGCGGCGGAAACTTTAATTTACACTTTACCGCACCAGAATTAAGCGCAGATAACGCTGTTGGTGTTGCACTATTATGCAGAAAGAAATTTTTGAGGGACAACAAATGATTTTAGATGGAAAAGCCCTTGCGGCAAAAATTAAGCAGGAATTAAAACAAGAGGTAGAAAATTTTGGAAGAGAGATTTCTCTTGCGGTAGTTTTGGTTGGTAACGACCCTGCAAGCGAAATTTACGTTAGAAATAAGACTAACGATTGCAAGGAAATCGGTGTTAAATCGCTTGAGTATCGCTTGGGCGAGGAAACGACGCAAGAAGAGCTTATGACACTTGTCAATAAGCTTAATGATGATGAAGCAGTTGACGGAATTTTAGTACAGTTCCCGCTTCCTAAGCATCTTGATGAGGCGGAGGTTATCAGAACGATTTCGCCTAAAAAAGACGTTGACGGATTTTCTAAAGAAAATATCGGCGGCTTGCTTGTGGGCGATGAGGATGCTTTCGTTTCGTGTACGCCTGCAGGCGCACTTGAATTGATAAAATCTTCAGGGGTAGAAATTCAGGGCAAGCAGGCGGTTGTAATTGGCAGAAGCAATAACGTAGGAAAGCCTATGGCGCTTTTATTACTTGCGTGCGGTGCTACCGTTACGGTTTGCCATTCTAAAACAAAGGATATTGCCAAGATAACAAGAGAGGCTGACATTTTAGTTTGCGCAGTCGGCAAGGCAAAAATGATTACTAAAGATATGATTAAGCCGGGCGCAGTAGTTATTGATATCGGTATTTCGCGCGTTGACGGAAAGCAGGTTGGTGACGTTGATTTTGAAAACGTTAAAGACGTAGCTTTTGCAATTACGCCTAATCCCGGCGGAACGGGACCGATGACAAGAGCAATGCTTATGGTAAATACAGTAAAAGCGGCTAAATTAAAATGAAGGTCACTGTATCACAAGTAAACGCATACGTAAAGCAGTTGCTTTCAGGTGATGGAGTATTAGGCGACATAACGATTTCGGGCGAAATATCAGGCTTTAAAAGGCATTCGTCAGGACACGTTTATTTTTCATTAAAAGACGAAAGCGCAACGATAAGATGCGCTTTTTTCAAACCTTATTCTCTTAAATTAAACTTTGAACCTAAAGATGGCGCGAAGGTGCTTGCGCGCGGAAGAATAACGCTTTACGAGCGTGACGGACAATACCAGCTTAATGTCATTGAGCTTTTAGAAGACGGTGTTGGCGATTTGTTTGCACAGTTTTTAAAAATGAAAGAGCGCCTTGAAAAAGAGGGGCTTTTTGATAATCAGTTTAAAAAGCCTATTCCTAAATTTGCTAAAAAAATAGGTGTTGCAACCTCACCTACGGGGGCAGTTATTCAGGATATTAAAAACGTTGCGTTTAGAAGATGCCCTAATATGAGTATGGTGCTTGCACCCGTTGCGGTTCAGGGCGAAGATGCACCAAGGTCAATTTGTTTGGGACTTGAATTGCTTGATAAAATAGAAGACGTTGATGTAATAATTTTAGCGCGTGGCGGCGGCAGTATGGAAGATTTGTGGTGCTTTAATTCTGAAGAAGTAGCACGTGCAATATTTAAGTGCAAAAAGCCAGTTATTTCTGCTGTTGGGCATGAAACGGACTTTACTATTGCTGATTTTGTTGCCGATTTGCGTGCGCCTACACCCTCGGCGGCGGCAGAAATTGCGGTGTTTGATTATTTTGAACAAGAGCAATCGCTTGACTTGACAAAAAAATATATCGAGCAGGCAATAGGCGAAAAAATATCATTTTTGCGCTCGAGAATTTTAAGTAATGCCCAGTATTTTGCGTATCCCGAAAAAATGCTGGAGGGCTATTATCAACGCATTGACACACTTGATATCAGGCTTGATGCAGCTCAAAACCTAAAGCTTGTTTCGACAAAGGCGCGCCTTGAAAATGCGGCAGGAAAGCTTGACGCTTTAAGCCCGCTTAAAACGCTTTCGCGAGGTTACTCTATAACGGTTGACGAAAAGGGTGAGCTTATAAAGGATGCAAAACAGCTTAAAAAAGGCGAAAAAATACAAATAAAATTTGCCAAGGGAAATGCAAAGGCAGCTATTGAGGAGATAAAATGAAGATAGAAGAATTAAGCTTAGAGCAAGCACTGGAAGCGCTTGAAAAAGCAGTAGAAAAGCTTGAAGATGAAGAAACCTCGCTTGATAAATCAATAGAAAATTTTGAGCAGGGCGTTAAGCTTATTGCACATTGTAAAAAAATGCTTGATGGCTACGAAAAGCGAATTACCGTCCTTAAAAAAAATTCGCTTGGCGAGATAGAAGAGGTAGACGAATAATGACCTTTGAAAAAAATCTTGATAGATATATTGAACTGACTGAAAATGCAATAAATGAATATTTATCCAATAAGGATATTCCTTTAGAACTTCAAGAGACTATGAAGTATTCGTCACTTGCGCCGGGTAAAAGACTGCGTCCTGCGCTACTTATAAACGCTTGCGAAATTTGCGGCGGCAAAGCGGAAGATGCAATTCCGTTTGCGTGTGCTATGGAATTTATTCATACTTATTCACTTATTCACGATGATCTTCCTGCACTTGATAACGACGATATGCGCAGGGGCAGACCAACCTTGCATAAAAAATATGATGAGGCACGCGCCATTTTAACGGGCGATGCGCTTTTATCTTACGCCTTTGAAATTGCACTTGATGCGGCGGATAATATGAATAAAGTTAAGGCTGCACGTGAAATCGCTGTTGCCGCAGGTGCTACAAAAATGGTTGCGGGGCAGTGGGTTGACGTAACGCTTAACGGTAAGGTTGTTGACGAAAAAACAATGGAATATATCCATTTAAACAAAACTGCCGCAATGATTATCGGTGCAACGCGCGCAGGAGCTTTTGTTGCGGGTGCTGACGAAGAAAAAATAGAAGCACTTAGCGTTTATGCCCGTGCAATAGGATATACATTTCAGATAATTGACGATGTTTTAGATGTCGAAGGAGACAGTGAATTTTTAGGCAAAAACGTAGGCAGTGATGAGGCGAATAATAAAATGACGTTTGTTACTCTTTTTGGCGTTGACGGCGCAAGGGAGCAGGCAAAAAAGCACACCGAACAAGCAATAAAAAGCCTTGATGCGTTTGGCGAAAAGGCAGAATTTATGCGTCATCTTGCACAGTATTTGTTAAACAGAAAAAAATAAAAATTTATAATTAAATTTCTAAAGTATGCAAAAATATTTGTTTTTAGGAAAAACTACTTTTTAGAACTGATTCAAGTTATGGGGTGGTTTTGATTAAAAAGGTGCTTTTGCATATTTTTTCGTTTTTGGGCGGAGTTTTAAACGGACTTCTGGGTGTAGGGGCAGGCAGTGCAATCTTAGGCATTATGTACGCGCAAGGAGAGGATAAAAAGGCACACGCTTCGGTATTTGCGTTTGTTATTCCACTTTGCATCGTAAGTCTGATTTTTTCACCGCCAATAATAGAAAAGTCAATGATAGGCGTTATTTTAGGTTGCTGCGCAGGAAGTGCGGCAGGCACTTTTTTGCTTAAAAAAGTTAGCAGTAAGGTGCTTAAAACTCTGTTTGCTGCAATAATTATTTTTAGCGGGATAAGGAGCTTGTTATGATTGGTTTTTTTATCGGTTTTGTTGCCTTTTTGCTTGCGGGGGCAGGGCTTGGTGGTGGAGTATTGTTAATTCCGATGCTTACTGCTTTTTTAGGCTTTGACTCGTCTTCAGCAAAAACCGTATGCCTTAGCGCGTACGTTATAGCGTCAATATTTTCGCTTTGCGTTGCAGTTAAAACAAAAATGATAACGCTAAAAATATTAAAATATATTCCACTTGGCGTTTTGGGTGCGGTTGTAGGCAGCCTTATATCAGTAAAATCAGAACTGTTTACAAAAATTTACGGTGCATTTTTGATAATTTTCGGTGCGTACGTCGTGTATAATACGTTTTTTGTGCGCAAAAAACAGCCACAGTAAAAAAATATGTGAATTTTTTAAAAAAATTTCAATTTGGGTATAGACTTTTTGGGGTATTATATTATATAATATACAAGTAATAATATGTTTTTACTATGGAGGACTATAATGAAAAAAATTGCTATCATGGATGTCGGTTCAAATAACGCTCGTCTTATTATCGTTTATATTTACGACAACGGGTGTTATCGAATTGTTGACCAATTAAAAGAACCGGTACGACTTATCTCGGATATGGGCCATGATAATATTATCAAGCCCAGAAGAATACAACAGCTTATCAAGACGATTAATATGTTTAAACGTCTTTGTCAGGCTAACGAGGTGGAGCAATTATTTTCATATTGTACTGCGGCAGTTTCGCGTGCGGCAAATCAGCGCAGCTTCTTAGACGAGGTTTATGCAACTACGCAGGTAGAGCTTGAAGTTCTTACGGGCGAAAAAGAAGCTACGCTTGTTTACCAGGGCGTTATAAATACTATGGACGTTGATTCGGGCGTAGTAATGGATATTGGCGGAGGTACAACTCAGCTTATTCATTTTGAAAAGAGAAATATAAAAAATCTTGCGTGCCTGCCTTTTGGTACGGTTACGCTTACTGAGCTTTTTGGCCTTGCCGATAAGGTTAAGCAAGAACAGATAGATGCTATAGAAGATTTTTATCGTCAACAGCTTGAAGAAATTCCGTGGCTTTCGTCTATTGAAGGACTTCCGCTTATCGGTGTAGGCGGCTCGTTCCGCAACCTTGGTAAAATTATGCGTATGAAGAGCAAAAAGGATATTTGCACGCTTCATAACTATGCAATACGCGTTCGCGAGATCGAATCTCTTTACGAAAACATGTGCCGTCTTGACCTTGACAGAAGAATGAAGATAAAGGGCTTATCAAACGAGCGTGCAGACATTTTCCTTGCGGCATTTGCGGCTATTAAAACAACCGTAAATTACATAAAGTGCTCTGACGTATTTATTTCCTGCTGCGGACTTAGAGAAGGCATTATGTTCCAGCAGATAGACCCCGCACTTGCAACAAAGGCAATACCGCACGTTTTAGATGCTTCGCTTAATAATGTGCTTGGTCTTTTCGACGTTAACCTTCAGCACTCAAACAACGTTGCAAAGCTTTCGATGCTTATGTTCGAACAGCTTCGTCAGCTTCATAAGCTTCCAAATTCGTATATGCGCATTATCAAAACTGCGGCAACGCTTCACGATATTGGTACTTCGATAAAATATCATGATCATCACCGTCATAGCTTTTATCTTATTTTAAGTTCAAATATCTTTGGACTTACTCAAAGAGAGCATCTTATGAGCGCTCTTGTTGCACTTGCGCACCGCAAGGACGACGTTAAAAAAGAATGTCAAAAATATACCGAGATGATTTCTTCGGACGATTTGTTGATAATTTACCGTCTTGCAGTTTTGGTTCGCATTGCCGAAAGCTTTGATAGAACTATGTCGGGCATAATCGAATCTGTTTCGTGTGATATTTTAGGCGATTCGGTAATAATGAAAACGCAGACTAACGAGGATGCATCGCTTGAAATAAAGGATGCCCTTACTTGTAGCGAGCTGTTTAAAAAGGCTTACGGAAAAAATCTTGTTATCCTTTAATAAAAACAGTTTGAAAAATAAAAATTGTGAATAAAATTAAAATATGACTATTGGTATACGGCGGAATTTCTTTCCGCCGCATTGCCGTTATAATGAAAATAAAAAAATGCTTAAAAAAAGTAAAGCGGGAGGATTTTAATGGGATTTTTTACTCGTGATTTAGGTATAGATTTAGGTACTGCAAATACCTTGGTTTATTTAAGGGGAAAGGGAATTATTATCCGCGAACCAAGCGTTGTTGCGGTTAAGGTTTCGGGCAGCAGAAAAGAAGTGCTTGCAGTTGGTGAGCAGGCAAAGCAGATGATAGGCAGAACGCCAGGCAACATTGTTGCAGTACGTCCGCTTAGAGACGGCGTTATTGCCGACTTTGATATTACTGCCGAAATGCTTAAGGATATAATCCACCGTGCAGTTCCGAGAGCACTTTCGCTTATCCGAACCCGCGTTATTATCTGCGTTCCCTGCGGCGTTACGGGCGTTGAGAGAAATGCAGTTGAAGACGCGGCAAGAAATGCAGGCGCAAGCAAGGTTGTTATTATGGAAGAGCCCAAGGCAAGTGCTATCGGTGCAGGTCTTCCTATAAACGAGCCTTCGGGCTGTATGATTGTTGATATCGGCGGCGGTTCAAGTGAGATGGCAGTTATCTCGCTTGGCGGAATAGTTGTTTCACGTTCGCTTCGCGTTGCAGGTAATAAGCTTGACGAAGCTATAATCAACTACGTTAAAAAAGAATTTAATCTTGCTATCGGTGAGAGAACGGCAGAAAATATAAAAGTTCAGATAGGATCGGCATATCCTACGGGCGAAGAAAACAGTATGGATATCCGCGGACGCGATCTTGTTTCGGGCTTGCCTAAAACGGTTACTATTACCTCGGCAAACGTGCGCGAAGCATTAAGAGAGCCTCTTATGTCGATAATTGACGCGGTAAAGGTTACGCTTGAGGATACTCCTCCCGAGCTTGCGGCCGACATTATGGAGCGCGGAATTTATTTAGCAGGCGGCGGTGCACTTTTATCGGGTATGGATACTTTAATAAAGTACGAAACGGGTATGCCCGTAGTTATAGCCGAAAATCCGCTTGATTGCGTTGCAACGGGTGCAGGTTTGGCACTTGAAGATATTGATTATTTAGAATAATTTTAAAGGGGAAAGCATTTGGGCAACCTTAAACAAAAACGTAAGAAAATAATTTTATACGTGCTTATAAGTCTTTTGCTTGTTATAACGGTTTTAGCGCTTATGTTTAACAGTGGAATTGCCGTTTTAGAAAAGGCTTCGGGTGTTATAGTAAACCCAGTTGTTAAACTGGTAAATAACGCCTCAGATGGCATTGGTAACTTTTTTGCAAGCTTTTCGGGCAGAATGGCACTTAAAGAACAGCTTGCCAAGGCAGAAGAAAAGCTTATTCAGCTTGAAAACGTTCAATCTGTTGCAGACGAGGTGCGTGCCGAAAACGAGCAGCTTAAGGCTCTTTTAAACGAGGGGGCAGAATACCCTGAGTTTGAATATGCCTATGCAAAGGTAATTTTGCGCAGCGTTGACGATTACAGTGCCACCTATACGATAGATGCGGGCAGTAATGACGGTATCAAAGAGAATATGGTTGTTGTTGCTCTTGGCGGTCTTGCAGGCAAAATAGTAAAGGTAACTGACACTACCTCGGTAGTTTTAGCAGTAATTGACCCACGTTGCGGAGTTCCCGTACTTTCGGTAGAAAGCAGAGATATGGGTGTTGTTAAGGGCGTAGGTAATGCAGGAAAAATAGAAGGCGATTTAACTATGAATCAGCTTCCTACAAACGCTATAGTCAAGCCCGGCGATACGGTTATAACCTCTGGTATGGGAGAGGTTTATCCTAAAGGCATTAAGGTAGGCGTTGTTACTGAGGTTTCAAAGGGAAGTCAGGTAAATGCAACGGCAACGGTAACACCGATGGTTGATTTTGACCATCTTGAAAACGTTTTGGTAATAACCAATACGGGTGAATAGTATGCGCGGAATAATAACCTTTTTGATTTCGGCTTTGTTTTTCTTTTTGCAGCTTATGCTTGCACCGGCTATTTCGATTTTCGGTGCTAAAATCGATTTTATAATGATTTCGATTACCATTTCAGCTTTTTACATAAAAAAGTGGTATGCGCCCGTTATATGTGGCTTGTATTCGGGCTTGGTGCTTGATATTTTAACTCAGGCAGGAACGTTTATAAATACAATTATGTATCCTGTTTTTGCAGTATTGGTGTTTTTGTTTGTTCACTTTGTAAACGAAAAGAATTTTGTTTTATTTTCGCTTACAAACGCCACTCTTGTGGCACTAAAATACATAGTGCTTGTTTTTGTGCTTTATATTATGCGCTTGTCCGAGCATCTTACGCTTATGACGTTTGTTTTAGGATTACCAAGCGTTATTTATACGTTGGTAGCGGCACTTGGTATTTATTTTGTAATTGATAAACTGTTTTCTATGCATTTTATGGCAGAGAAAAAAGAAGAGGGCAGAAGATATATTTAAATGAAACGACTTGGCGAAGAAAAAAGTACACAGATGTCTTTGCGACGCGGAATAATAATTATTGCCGCGTTTGTTCTTGCGCTTGTAGTTTTGTTAGTTTCGCTTATTGACCTTCAGTTTGTGCGTGCCGAGGAATTTAAGCAGGAAAGTGTAAAGCGCACGCGAACGCTTTCTATCTCGGGTACACGCGGAAAAATTCTTGATGCAAACGGTATTCCGCTTGCGCAGGATGAAAAAAACTATAATCTCGAATTTTACCGTGAATATAATCTTATTTCCGAGCGTGAAATGTATACCGACTCGATAATTTTTGCGCTTGAGCTTATGCAAAAGCACGGCAGAGATATAACGCCTTCGTTTGCAATTACAAAAAACGAAAGCGGCGAATACGTTTTTTATTGGGGCAACGTTTCGGATTCTGTTGCCCAGACAAGAGAAAAAACCTGGCGCAGTGACTTTTATTTTGCCGATAAAAAAGGCTTGGCTATGAATCCCGAGCAAATGTATTTGGAAATGCGTCAGAGGTATCATATCCCTGAGGATATGCCTGACGAAACGGCCTTTAAGGTGCTGGGCATCTGGCAGGACAGTATTCAGTCATATTGGGCAAGTAAGTCGATAACGGTGCTTAAAAACCTTGGACTTGACCTTGCAACTGCTATTGAAAGCTATAGCTACGAGCTTGCAGGCTTTTCTATTACCGAAACTACGGTGCGCGTTTATCCGCAACATTCCGTAGGAAGTCATATAGTTGGTTATTTGGGTAGAATAACTGCCGAAAATCTTGAATATTACAAATCAAAAAAGTATGACGTAGAAAGCCTTGTTGGTGTTGAAGGCGTAGAAAATGTTATGGAAGCATATCTGACCGGTAGCAGTGGCGAGAGAAAGGGTTCACGCACGGTAGAAGTAACTAACGGCGGACGAATTTTAGGCGAGCTTTCGTATTCGCCCGCAACAAACGGCGATAACGTTTATCTTACTATTGATACTAATCTTCAGCGCGTTGCAGAAGAAGCCTTGCGTGCAAATATTGCACAGATAAATGCGCGTCAAAAAGAGCTTTACGCGGCAAGTAAATCAAGATATGATGCCGTTGTTGCTGAGCGCGGAGGAAAGGAAATTAAATTTGCCTCAATCGGTGCAGTTGTAGTTATGGATGTTGCATCGGGCGATATTAAGGCGCTTGTAAGCGAGCCTAACTACGACCCTAACTTGTTTGCAACGGGCATATCGCAAAAGGACTACGATGCAATAATAAACGATGAGCGCAAGCCACTCTTTAACAAGGCTATAAGCTCGTCGGATACACCCGGCTCTATCTTTAAGCTTTGCGTTTCTATTGCAGGTCTTGAAGAAGGTGCAATAACGGTTGGCGAAACTATAGACGACCTTGGCGAATATAAAAAGTACGCCTCAGCCAACGAAGACGGACCTATGTGCGGTTGGTACCGCGATCACAGAGAAACTCACGGCAAGATAAACGTAGAAAGTGCAATAACTTATTCGTGTAACTATTTCTTCTACGAGGTTGCCGACAGAATAGGCATAGAAAAGCTTAAAAAATGGGCACAAAACTTTGGACTTTTAGATAAGACAAACGTAGAACTAACGGGCGAGAAAAAGGGAATAGTAGGCGATCAGAACACACTATATGATTCTTCGCGCGATATTAATTCGCAGGATACAAGTCTTCCTCTTTTGGTTTACCGCCAGTTAAAGAGCGTGTTGCTTGATTGTGCCGAACGTTCGGGCAAAAAGCTTTTGGACGTAGAAATAGAATCTATCATAAATAACTTTTTAGGGCTTGTAGGCAAGCCAATGAATGAGATTTTTACGCATGTGCGTTCAATTTTGATTGATGGCTACGGGCTTTCTCGCAATATAGTTATGTGGGATACGCAGTATCAGGTTTACAGCTCTATCGTTCAGATAACCTGGACGCCTACAAACACAATAACTACGGGCATAGGTCAAAGTATCACAACCGTTACACCTATAGGCGTTGCACGATATATCTCGGCACTTGTTAACGGTGGCTACGTTTATGATGCACATATAGTTGATAAGGTAACTACCGCTACCGGCGAGCTTGTTTACGAGCAAACACCCACGTTAGTTCGCAAGCTTGATATTAAACAAGAGCATTTTGCCGCAGTAAAAAAAGGTATGCAGGATATGGTTTCCGATTCGGCAGACAGATATTCATCTACGGCAAAAAAATACTTTAATCAGTTTAAGTATAAAAATCAAATGGGTGGTAAGACGGGTACTGCTCAGGTTTCTGAAATCAACCTTGAAGATAACGCATGGTTTGTTGCTTTTGCACCGTACGAAAATCCCGAAATTGCAATAGTAACGTATATTCCAAACGGCTATTCGGGCTCGATGGCTTCAAGTACAGTTAAAGAAATAGTTGAATATTACCTTGACAAAAAGTATGCGGTTGAAAACAATAACGTTCCCGGTGAAAACACGATAGTATATTAAGGAGTAAAAATGGCAAGAAGAATAAATAAAAAATTATATCTTGCACTTATAGCAGTTGCCTTGATTGTTATAACGGTGCTTGCTATCGTGCTTGCACCCAAGACGTGCGCAGTAGATTATAAAATTGTCAAAAACGGTATTCAGCTTGAAGGCGTTATAATCCGTACAGAGCAGGCAGTTGATTTGTCTGAATACGAAAAGCTTGATTTTGGCGGACTTATCGACGGTCAAAAGGTAGAGGCAGGTCAGCAGGTTGTTTCGGCATATAAAAAGGGTTATATAAAGACGACTATCGAAAAACTTGTCCAAACTGAAGAAAATATCGTTACTTATTTAAATCAGACTATTTTGACCAACTACGATGACAAAGAAATAGAACGCTTTGATTTTGAAATTGACGTAGTTATTAGAAAAATGGCAGAGCTTGATCAGGGTTATATTGAACTTTACAGAAATCTTTGCGATTTAATAGAACAAAGAAGAGAATACATAAACGAAAAATATATGTCCGAGAAAAATACATATCTTGAAGATTTATATAAGGATGAACAAAATCTGCAAGAAGCTATAAATGCATGGTTAAATACGTTTTGTGCTGATGAAGACGGATATATTTCGTTTTATTGCGATGGCCTTGAGGAAAATCTGTTGCCGCAAGAAATTGATTCGCTTACGTTAACACAATCAACGCTTGATAAAATAAAAAAAGCAGCAAACCCGGGTAATTCGTATAAGATAGTAACTGACGAAAAATGGTATATTGCTATTCCGTATTCAAAGGACGTTTCTATGCTTCAACAGGAAATGTACTATTCGGTTTATATCGGCAACGAAAACGAGAGCGAGCTTGGATGCTTGAGCAAGATAATCAGCAATAAGCGTGACAACGTTTTAGTTTTTGAATTTGATAAAAATGTGCAAAAATATCTGGATAAAAGGGTAGTAAATATTCTTATCGGCGAAAGATACGAAGGCTTTAGTATAAAAAATGAATTTGTTAATGATTCACAAGTTATAATAAAGACCAATGACGGCAAACAACGCGTTGACGTTGAGATTTTATTCAGCGACGATAAAAATACTATAATAAAAGAAACTCCCGAGCTTAAACTTAGACAAAAGGTGTATTTAAAGTGACGATAGAAAACAGATACGATAAAATTTGCGAGCAAATTGATTCGGCGTGTGCTTTGGCAAACAGAAAGCGTGAAGAGATAACGCTTATTGCGGTTACAAAAACGCGTTCTGCCGAAGAAATTAATAAGGCAATTTCGCTTGGTATAAGCGATATAGGCGAAAATAGGGTGCAGGAGCTTTTATCGAAGTTTGACGAAATTGATAAAAACGCACAAGTTCATCTTATAGGGCAACTGCAAACCAACAAAGTTAAGTATATAATCGACAAGGTGAAGCTTGTTCATTCGCTTGATAGAATTTCGCTTGCCAAAGAGCTTGATGCACAGGCAAAAAGTAAGTTAAACGCACCGATAGATGTGCTTGTAGAAGTTAATATTGGCAAAGAAACAACAAAATGTGGTGTTTTGCCCGAAAATTTAACAGAATATCTTGACATTTTGCAAGATTTTTTGTATATTAAACCAAGGGGGCTTATGACGGTTGCCCCGATGACTGCTACTGAAAAAGAGCTTGACGTTTATTTTTCGAAAATGCAACAGCTTTTGGCAAAAGGACAAGACGTTTTTGGAAGTGGTTTTGATATTCTTTCAATGGGAATGAGCCGTGATTTTGCTGCCGCAATTAAGCACGGAAGCACTATGATAAGAATAGGTACCGCATTATTTGGAGAAAGAGATTATAATAGGGGGATATAACAATGGCAGATAAGAGAAACAAATTTTTAGAATTTTTTGGCTGGGGAGCCGAGGAAGAATATGAGGATGCCTTTGAAGAAGAATTTGAAGCATCTAACGATTACGACTACGAAGAGGAGCCCGTTATTAAAAAGAAGAGAACTAAAGTAGTTCCCGTTCAGGAAAGAGCAACAAATTCTAAATCAAGCGTTGTTATTTATTCGCCCAGAACGTATAATGATGCACAGCCGCTTGTTATGAAGCTTATTCAGCACAAGCACGTTATTATTAAACTTGATAAGGTTGACCGTCGCGTAGGTCAGAGAATTCTTGACTTTATGAGTGGTGCTGCCTATGCATCCGATTCGCAGGTTACCGAGGTTTCTAAGGGAAGCATCTATCTTTTTGCTTCAAACCAAACGTATATTGATAAAATAGACGAAATGGAATCAAACGCTCAAGATGAAGGCTTTACCTTAGAGGATGAATTTTAAGTCTTAAAGGACAAGGATTATGCCTGATTTTAAAATAGAAAAAAAGGGCTACAACCGCGTGCAAGTCGATAACTATATAAGTGATTTGAAAAATAAAGTCAATGAACTTGAAGAGCTTGTTGGCGAGCTTAACAAAAAGCAAAAAGAGCTTGAAGAAGCAGTTGAAGCTTATAGAAAACGAGAAATGATAATAGAGGATACAATTGTAAATGCCTCTGTTGCCGCACGTCATATAGTAGATTCAGCGGAGAAAAAAGCGCTTGAAAGCAGTAAAAAGTATATTCGCGATACCGAAGAGGCCTCTCTTAAGCTTGAGGAGAAAAAACGCGATTTGGAAAATACTCTTCACAGGGTTGAATATATTTTAAAATCACAGCTTGCGCTTATTGAAAAGGAATAAAAAACGCTTTTTCGGATAATCATAATTTTGGTGATTTATTTGAAAAAAGCAAAAATCGTAACTGCAAAGACGTCACGCATTATTGCTTGGTCAGTACTGCGTGATTATTTGTATTATCTTACAGATACAAAAAGAATAATTAAAAACAATTTTCTAGCAGGGCTTTTGCGAGGTGTTGGTTCGGCAATAGGCTTTACTGTAATAAGTGCTGTAATAGTTTATTTAGCAACGCTTCTTGCGGCACGAAATTTGCCCGTAATAGGCGATTTTTTGCAGGAAATTGTAAATATGATAAAGTACAGATAGCGGGGTTTTTTAATGCTTGTTATTTTTATAATAGCAATTGTTGCGGTAATAATTGACCAAGTAACAAAGCTTATTTTAAACGGATTTTTTATTGATCCTGCAGTGCCAATCGTAGAGGGTGCACTTTCGCAGGGCGAAAGCGTTACGATTATAGATAAGACGCTTTCGTTTACATACGTTCTTAATAACGGCGCGGCGTTTGGAATTTTGCAAAATCAACGTGTTTTCTTTTTAATTTCAACCGTGCTTGTATGCGCAGTTGGCATAATTGCGATTAATTACTATAAAAAAAGACATTGGACGCTTATTTTATCTTCGGGTCTTATTTTGGGTGGCGCGATAGGAAATATGATTGACCGCGTTGTTATAGGCTGCGTGCGCGATTTTATTGATGCAACGTTTGTTGAAACGCTTACGGGATACGCTTTTCCCGTTTTTAATTTTGCCGATATCTGTGTTTGCGTAGGCGTTGCAATTTTGGCGTATTATATATTGTTTATTCACGATAAAATATACAAGGTAGAAAAAGATGCCAAAGATAACGGTTGAAGAAAATTTTAAGCGTATTGATGCGTTTTGCGCGCAAGTACTTGACCTCTCACGTAACGAATGCGTTCGCCTTATCGAAGACGGAAGCATTTTGCTAAACGGTAAAAAGGTACAAAAAAAGCAGGCGGTTTGTGTTGGTGACGAGCTTGAATATAACCTTGACAGTGCACTTAAAACACTTGATATTACCCCTGAGGATATTCCACTTGATATAATTTATCAGGATGCCGATATTGCCGTTATAAATAAGCCACAGGGAATGGTAGTGCATCCTGCGCACGGCAATTATTCAGGTACGCTTGTGCACGCAATAATGCACCATATTAAAGACTTATCGGGCATTAACGGCGTTGCACGCCCGGGAATAGTTCATAGACTTGATAAAAACACCTCGGGACTTATTATTATTGCAAAAAACGATAAAGCGCACCTTTCTCTTGCAAAGCAGTTTAAGGATAGAGAGTGCGAAAAAATTTATCTTGCGCTTGCCGAAGGAGCTTTTTCTAAAGAAGAGTTTACGGTAGAAAATTACATAGCTCGAAGCAAAAACAACCGCAAAAAAATGGCTGTTTATCAAAGCCAAAGCGAAGGTAAGCTTGCAATAACAAAATTTAAAGTGCTTGAGCAGTATAAAAACTGTGCGCTTGTAGAATGTAAGCTTTTAACAGGAAGAACACACCAGATACGCGTGCATTTAGCGTCCGTTTCGCATCCCTGCTTAGGAGATCAGGAATACGGATTTAAAAAGCAAAGATATTCTCTTTTAGGTCAGGCTCTGCACTCGTATAAGCTTTCGATAAATCATCCAATAACAAACCAGCGTTTAACGTTTGTTGCACCTATTCCCGAATATTTTAATAATGTAATAAATAAAGAACAAAAGAGTTGACAATTTTTTAAAAATTGATATATAATTATTGTGTCGAAATGATTAAGAACACGCTTCTTTTATCCTTGCGTTTAACAGAGAGAGCGCCAAAAGCTGAAAGGTGCTTATCGCAACAAAAGTAAGTACCGCCTTATGATCGAAACGGTTGCCGCGTTATAGGCAAAAAATGAGAACCAACATGGGTGGAACCACGGGTTAATTTACTCGTCCCTGCTAAAAAAGCAGAGACGAGTTTTGTTTTTTATAGGAGGAAAAATTATGAAAATTATTTTGCCCGACAATTCAGTTAAAGAGTATGCTACTTCGGTAACACCGGCGCAAGTAGCACAAGAGATAAGCGAAGGTCTTGCACGTGCCGCAGTTGCAGCAGTAGCAAACGGAAAGCTTGTTGCACTTGAGCATACTTTAAGCGAAGATACAAATCTTTCAATCGTGACAAAGCGCGACCCGCTATATTTAAATGTGCTTCGCCACAGCGCAAGCCATATTCTTGCACAGGCAATTATGCGTTTGTATCCCGATACACTCTTTGCTATCGGACCCGCAATCGAAAACGGTTTTTATTATGACTTTGACTTTTCTTCGCCTATAAGCGCAGAGGATATCCCTGCAATCGAAAAAGAAATGGCAAAGATTTCGTCAGAAAAAATAGAGATAACACGCTTTTTATTGTCAAAGGAAGAGGCTCTTAAAAAGATGGAAGGTCAGCCCTATAAGCAGGAGCTTATAGAAGAATTACCCGAGGGCGAAGAAATTTCGTTCTATCAGCAGGGTGATTTTTGCGATCTTTGCGCAGGACCGCACCTTAAATCAACAGGCGAGGTTAAAAATTTTAAAATTTTGTCGATAACGGGTGCTTATTGGCGCGGAAGCGAAAAGAACAAGATGCTTACCCGTATTTATGCTACGGCATTTGATAAAAAGCAAGAGCTTGAAGATTATCTTGTTCAGCTTGAAGAAGC
>JAZSMS010000154.1:0-5178 GCA_045536015.1 Clostridia bacterium | reverse complement strand
GCTTCTTCAATAAAGCTTTCTTTCTGCTTGTTTGAGCAATTTGACGAGCAAGTAGAGCAATTATGTGTGCATCCCATTTTTATTTCTCCTTAAAAAACGCACCTTTAGGTGCGTTAATTTATTTTAATTCTTCTAAATACCTTTTAAGTGCATCCTGCCAAGTAGGAAGTTTTTCAAAACCGTTCTGCATAAGTTTTTCCTTACTCATTCTTGAATTACCCGGTCTTGCCGCGCGCGACGGATACTGGCTTGACAGAATAAAGTTAACCTTTGCCTTTAAGCCTGCCTGTGCAATAATTTCTTCGGTAAACTCTGCCCAAGAACAAACACCCTCGTTTGTTGCGTGATAGATGCCAAATTTATCCGTTGCAATCATATCACAAATAAGCTTTGCAAGGTCAACGGTATATGTTGGCGAGCCTATCTGGTCACAAACTACCGAAAGCTCGTCCCGCTCTGCGCCCAGTCTTAACATAGTTTTAACAAAGTTTTTTCCGTTTTTACCAAACACCCAGGAAATGCGAATAATAAAAAACTTTTCTATCAAGCGCATTACTTCGTCTTCGCCTTGCGATTTAGTTTTGCCATACCAGTTGATTGGCTCTTTTTTATCGCCTGGCAAAAAGAAATTTTCGCCCTTACCGTTAAAGACGTAATCGGTGCTTATATACACCATTTTTGCATCAAGCTCACGGCAAGCATAGGCAATATTGCGCGTTCCTAATACGTTTACGTTATAGCACACGTCACGGTTATCCTCTGCCGCATCAACTGCGGTATATGCCGCACAATGAACTACAACGTCGGGTGCATAAGCACAAACCGCATTTAAAACAGCATTTTCGTCAGTTAAATCAAAATCTTCTATATCTACGCCTTTATTTTCTATTCCAAGTGTACTGAGACGTTTAACGACGTCATATCCAAGCTGACCTTTAACACCGGTTACAAGAACCTTCATATATTACCTCTTTGAATACATTCTTTCGTAATAATTTTGATAGTCGCCCTTTAAAATATTCTCCCACCAAGTGCGGTTTTGCAAGTACCAGTCAACAGTTTTGGAAATTCCGTCATCAAACTTGGTTTCAGGAAGCCATCCAAGCTCGGAATGAATCTTTGTAGGGTCAATAGCATAGCGCATATCGTGACCGGGACGGTCAGTTACGTAGGTAATAAGCGATTCGGGCTTATCAAGACGGCGCAAAATAGTTTTAACAACTTCAAGGTTTGTACGTTCGTTATGACCTCCAATATTATATACCTCGCCCTCACGACCTTTTCTGATAACAAGGTCAATAGCCGAGCAATGATCTTCTACGTAAAGCCAATCGCGAACATTTTCGCCCTTGCCGTAAACAGGAAGCGTTTCATCCGCAAGTGCACGCGAAATAATAAGCGGAATAAGCTTTTCGGGGAAATGATACGGACCGTAGTTATTTGAACAACGCGTAATGCTTACGGGAAGCTTAAACGTGCGATGATATGCAAGCACCAAGAGGTCAGCCGCTGCCTTAGAAGCTGAATAGGGACTCGATGTATGAATAGGCGTATCTTCCGTAAAGAAAAGGTCTGGTCTATCAAGCGGAAGGTCGCCGTAAACTTCGTCAGTTGAAACCTGATGATATCTCTTTATACCGTACTTTCTGCACGCATCCATTAAAACCTGCGTTCCTAAAATATTGGTGCGCAAGAAAATTTCGGGATTTTCTATCGAACGGTCAACGTGACTTTCTGCCGCAAAATTAACGATAATATCGGGTTTTTCTTCTTCAAAAAGCTTAAAAACACACTCCCTGTCGGCAATATCACCCTTAACAAAGCGGAAGTTAGGATTTTCCATCGCCTCATCAAGTGTGGCAAGATTGCCTGCATAAGTAAGTGCATCAAGGCAAACTATCCTGTCTTCAGGATGGTTTTTTAATTGAAAATAAACAAAATTACTGCCTATAAAGCCGGCACCGCCTGTAACTATTATTGTCATTTTTTCTCCTTAATATTTAAAATTGCAGTCGCTGTTTTCAAGCAAAGGCGCATTTTCATCTTTTTGTGAAACTAAAGGATTTTCTGCTCCCCATTCAACACCTATCGACTTATCGTCAAAGCGAATTGAACGGTCGCATTCTTTATTATAGTAGTTATCGCATTTATAAACAAATTCAACGTCGTCAGTAAGTGCCAAAAAACCATGTGCAAAACCGCGCGGAATAAAAAGCTGACGCTTATTTTCTGCCGAAAGCTCTACACTTACCCATTGCTTATACGTAGGCGAGCCTTTGCGGATGTCAACAGCAACGTCTAAAACCGCACCGCGAACAACACGAACAAGCTTTGCCTGTGCATACGGCTCGTTTTGAAAATGAAGACCGCGCAAAGTATTTTTATTAGCCGTATAGCTTTGGTTATCCTGAACAAAATCAGCATCAATACCTGCATCGGCAAGCTTTTGCTTTGTCCACGTTTCCATAAACCAACCTCTTTGGTCACCAAAAACATCTGGTTCTATTATGACAACACCTTCAAGTTTTGTCTTTTCTACCTTCATATTATCCTCCGTAAAAGCGAACATTTTACTGAATAATTGTATCACTTTTAATTGTTTTTTGCAAGCATAATTATATAAAGAGGTACTCCGTATCCCATGCAGGAATATATCTTGGCCTGCGCAGATAAACTTTATATTCGGGGTTTATTTTTTTTATTAGAAGCGGAAGCGCAAAAATATCTTCACTTTTATGATACGCCGAAACCAACAGTTTTGGCTTATGCTTTATCGTATTTTGGGCACCTAATATTGCATTTTTTTCTTCACCTTCAACGTCAAGCTTTATAAACGAAAAATCTTCATTTAAGGAATCAACGCTGAGCGCATCTATTATTTTGCCTTCCCCCACGCGCGAATTTCTACCGCCTTTAACAGAAAACTCTATTTTTCCGTTTTTATCGCTTACTGCCGCGTTTATAGCTGTTATATTTAATTCTTGCGTGTTTTTTACAAGCTTTTTAAAGTTTTTTTCATCAGGTTCTACTGCAGTTATTTTTTTGCAAAACGGTGCAAATTCTATTGCAGTATCGCCCGTATATGCACCTAAATCAAGCATATTTTCGTCTTTTAGTTTTAAAATTTTATAAACGTCTTCCCTGCCGCTTTCGCTTGCAAATAAGTGCTCTATTTTGCCATCAAGCTTATATGCAATAAGTTCTTTAAAGGTATTTTTAGAAGCCTCATCTTCTAAAAAACTATATACTTCTTCTAACTCTGCCCTATGCTTTCTGCAAAAATCTAAATCAAAAACCTGCTCGCCAACAACAGGAACCTCGGGCGCGTATTTTTCGCAATCAAGAGAAACAATATTTTGTATAACCTCTTTGCGTGACGTTCCAAATGAAATAAGCGCTATCATATCGGGAAATTGTTCTTTTGCCTCGCTAAACGTTAAAACCCGTTTACCTAAAAATTCTTGTCCCCGAACAAATTCGTCCGACGCAAAAAAGCCCTGCACTTTAACCCCAAGCTTTGCAAGTTGTTTTATCATTATTTCTGCACCATTGCCCATACCGTAGAGCAATATCGGTTTTTTTGTGCTTTTAAGATAATTCCAAATCATTTCTGCTTTTCCAAAAAATTTATTAATTTTATTATACACCTATACTCAATCTTTGACAAGAAACCATTTTACAAAATGCTTAATATATGGTATTATTCAATAGATATTTTTACCTAGGAGTTTTAAATGAACATTATATCGACAACCTTGATGCTTACCGTTTCGGTTCTTATTCTTTTTTGCTACATACTTATCGGCTTTTTATTAAAAAAGTACAAGATTGTTGACAATTCGTTTTCAAAGGCGCTTTCACACTTTACTTTATACGTTGCGTCACCCGGAATGTTTATTCAAGGCTTTTTACGTGACTTTGAATTTTCGGTATTTTTTGACTTTTTAGGCATCTTTATTGCTTCCTTGGTAATTCACGCAATATTTTATATCATTGCAATGCGCTCGTTTAAGAAGTACGAAGGTAAGGTTAAAACTGCACTTCAGTACGCAACTGTTTTTGCAAACGTCGGTTATATGGGCATTCCCCTTGTGCGCGACGTTTTAGGTCAGGAATTTGTTATTTACGTTACCGCATATATTATCGGCTTTAATTTATTTCAGTTCTCGCTTGGAAGATATCTCTTTACCGGTGACAAAAGTTATATTTCTGTTAAAAAGATGTTTTTAAACCCCGCAATTATTCCTATAATGATAGGTTTTGTCGTTTATGTTACGGGTCTTGGTGGTTGGTTTGCACACTGCGGTAATCTTTGCGCAGATAAAATAGACGTTTATCAGTACGGTGTTTTAATAGGCGGTTCGGCAATAATCAACCAAATTGCAAATGCTTTATCAGGTAGCGTTGCACCCGTTTCTATGGTGCTTATAGGCTCGCGCCTTGCAGAAGTTGATATCAAGAGTGCACTTAAAGACGTTCGTGTTTATCTGCTTTTATTAACGCGCCTTATCGTTTTCCCTTTAATTATTATGGTGCTTTGCATTATAGCGCACTTGTTTGGTCTTTTTACACCGCAATTACTTTTAATTCTGGTAGTTCTTTCGGCAGCACCCGTTGCGGCCAACTTAACCATTTTTGCCGAAATTTACGACGGTATTCCCGCCTTTTCGGGAGAATTGGTTGCAATTTCTACGCTGTGTTCGGTTATCACAATGCCCTTGCTTGCTTTTATTACTTCATACTTAACAAGTGTAATTCCCGTTTTGTTTTAAGTTTTAATTAAAAGTTTAACTAATGCCTCCTTAGTTAAATGGATATAACAGCCCCCTCCTAAGGTTATACTAAATCACTCGCCTTTGCAAAAAGGCAAATGGTAATTTGTTTGAATTGTATCGCATATGCGCTTGTACCTCAGCAGGATAGAGGGTCCGCCTCCTAAGCGGGACGCCCCCGGTTCGAATCCGGGCAAGCGCGCCAAAAAGTGCCGAAAGCACTATGTTTTCGGCACTTTTACTTTTCTTCGCTCACGCATTTTCTTAGGTGAATTTTATTGCTTATGGAGAGTAGAACAAACTCAAACTTTTAACATATCCCGATTAGCAGGATTTTAGTAGAAAATCGGTGTTTTGCTAATCACCTGCTAATCGGATTTTTAGCAAAATCATGCTAATTTACACA
>JAZSMS010000008.1:0-2495 GCA_045536015.1 Clostridia bacterium | reverse complement strand
TGGCCTACGGTTGTAAGCGACATTGTTGCCCAATAAAGCGCATCAAAAAAGGTATTAAACGAATCGGGCTCAACATTATATATAACAAGCGCCGAAACTATTATGTATGAAACTGTCATTGCGCATACCGCATATAAGATGCGTTTTTGCTTTTTAAACACGCCTGCTATAATTTCAAAGCTTTTTGAATAGCGCAAGAATTTTAAAACGCGCAAAACACGCGCAAGCTTAATCATTTTTAAAAGCTTTAGGCTTTTGCTAAGCGCAGTAAGTGACGGCAGAATGGCAATAAGGTCGATTATTGCAAACGGTGTAAACGGATAAATCAAAAACGAAAGCTTTCCCTTTTTTAATTTTTTATCCGCAACTATTATTCTTAAAAAATAGTCTAAAACAAATACCGCAAGGCTAAAGTATTCTATTATATAAAACAGGGTGTTTTTTTCTTTAAATGCAAGCGGAATAAGGCTTATTACTATAACCGCCATAATTACGTGGTCATAAATTTCACCCGCCTTGCTCTTGTGATGCGCGTGCTTTATAACTGCGTATAATTTTTCTCTCATAAATGCTCCTTGTATGTTTTTTTGTATTATACTAAAAATTAAAATAAATTGCAATATATTAATAAGTATTAACTTGCAACAACTATCGCGCGTTTTTCAAAATGCAAAAAAGCCTCGACTGACGTCGAGGCTTTTGCTGCTTTTATATCTTCATAACACCAAGAGCATCAAGGCATGATGAAACTAATATAAGCAAAATGCATATTGGTGCAATATATTTGATAAGCACAATAAATATCTTTTTTCTTTTAAACTTGCCGTTTAATTCTATTTCCTCAATAATTGTTTTAGGCTTAATTACGTAGCCAACAAAAATACAGGTTAAAAGTGCAACTATCGGCATTAAAATATTGTTGCTTGCAAAGTCAAAAATATCTAAAAGTCCCATAGCACCTATCTTTATAAAGTCAAGCACGTTAAAGCCAAGGCAAACGGGAACGCCAATTACTACGCATCCCGCAAGCACTATTGCACACGTTGTGGAACGCTTCCAGCCAAACTTATCGCGAAGAATAGAAACAACCGTTTCCATAAGCGAAATTGATGAGGTAAGCGCAGCAAACAAAACTAAAATAAAGAATACCGTACCTATTATTGCGCCGCCGGGCATAAATTCAAATACCTTAGGAAGTGTAACAAACATAAGCCCCGGGCCCTTGCCAAGTGCAGCGGGGTCGCCGCCGGAAAAAGCAAACACGGCCGGAATTATCATCAAGCCTGCTAAAAATGCAATGGCGGTATCAAAAAACTCAATTTGAGTAACCGATTTTTCAAGGTTGATATCCTTTTTCATATACGAGCCGTAAGTAATCATAATTCCCATTGCAAGCGACATTGAATAGAAAAGCTGACCAAGCGCCGCCAAAACCGTTGTGGCTGAGAAATTGTCAAAATTGGGGATAAGATAATACTTAACACCCTCTAAAGCGCCGGGAATAAACAAGCCGTAAATTGCAATAAATACGGTTAAAACGGCTAAAATGGGCATCATTATTTTGCTTACTTTTTCTACGCCCTTTTCTACGCCAAAGAAAACTATAAGCGCAGTTGCCGCCATAAAAATTAAAAACCAGATTATAGGCTCGCCGGGCGTGGTAACAAAGCTATCAAAAAACGAAACGCCTTCGGCAACGTCGGTTGCTGCCTTTGTTGCTCCGCCTGTAACAAATGTTGCAAGGTATTTTGTAACCCAGCCGCCTATTACCGAATAATACGGCAAAATCATCATAGGTACTATTGCACCTAAAACACCTATAAACGAATACTTTTTATTTAAGCTTCCGTACGCATCTATTGCGCTTTTGCCTGTTTTTCTACCGATAGCAATTTCAGCACACATTAAAGCAAAGCCAAACGTAAGCGCTAAAATAAGATAGACAAGCAAAAATATTCCTCCGCCGTATTTTGCCGCAAGATATGGAAAACGCCAAATATTTCCAAGCCCTACTGCCGAGCCTGCTGCAGCAAGAACAAAGCCTATTTTACCTGTAAAACTGCTTCTTTTTTCTTCCATAATTTCCTCTCAAAAACTATAAGTATAATTTAACAACGATAATTTATTATATCAATAATTGCCCGCAAGGTCAAGTGTTTGTAATCCCAAAAAGCAAAGCAGACAGATTAAATCTGCCCGCCTTAGCTGCCAATCAAATTTGAGTTTTTACATTTGAAAAAAACGCTTTTTATTTAGTTGTAAATTCGCCAAGCGTCGTATTAGCAACGTAATCGTTTTTAAACGAGCGAAGACGCGCCATATGCTCTTGTTCAAGATGCATCTGTTGATGTTGCTTGCTTTTCCACTGTTCTATAAGCAAAATTTGATTTTTATCATCTTCGGCAAGATAGTATTCGTACTTAATGCACCCATCCTCAGCGCGAATTGCGTCCAAAATTCCCTCTGCCTTTATTTTGTTAATATACTCTTCTCTT
>JAZSMS010000065.1:0-11582 GCA_045536015.1 Clostridia bacterium | reverse complement strand
AGCGCAAACCGTCTTTAAAAGGCGTGTTTTGTTAAAAGGAAGGTCATATCTTTGCTTTAAAATTTCTTCGGTATTTTGCGAAAATTCGCGCACAAGTTTTGTCGGTCTGATGCCCGTAAGCGCACCCCAAGGCAATTCTTTGTTAAGTGCTTTTCTTAACACTAAATACGTTGCCATTTTTACTGCATGCTTTTCAAGACGTTTTGCGCTAAGTTCGTTAGTGGCAAGCTCGTCCTCTAAAAAGCTTTCGGTTATGCCGTTATACTGTGCAGTTGCGCTGATGCCGTTTTCATTTTGCAGCAAAACCAAAAAATCTTCGTTTTCACTAACAAGCTCTATTTGTTTTTCATCAATAAATGCCCTTATGCTTTCGCTTATATCGTTATAATAAGCAGGAGCGTTTGTTTTTAACTTCATATTATCTTACAAGAGGATTAAATTTAATCTCATTTTCTATTGTTGTTTCTATCTCGTGTCCCGGAAAAACGCGCGTGCTTTTTTCAAGAACAAATAGCTTTTGCTTTATAGAGTTAATCAAAGTATCAAAGTTGCTATGCGGAAAGTCAGTTCTGCCGATAGACGAACAAAAAAGCGTATCCCCCGTAAAAACACCTAATTCTGTTAAATAGCACATTCCACCCTTAGAATGTCCGGGTGTTGCTATTACTGTTATTTTTTCATCACCAAGCAAAATTTCTTCGCCGCCGTAAAGCAGTACGTCTGCAGAGCAGGTCTCAACCGGCATACCAAAATACTTGCCTAAATTTTTAGTATTACTTTCCAGCATTTCGGCATCTTCTGCGCCAATAAAAATTTGCGCGCCCATTTTCTGAAGTGCGCTTACCGCACCGATATGGTCAAAATGTCCGTGAGTTAAAAGCACTTTTTCTATGCAAGCATTTTTGCTTTTAGCTGCATCGCAAATTTTTTGTTCATCACCGCCCGGATCAATAACAAGTGCCTTATTTTTAGAAATAAGCAAATACGTATTTATCTCAAGCGGACCTGTATAAAGTTTAATTAATTCCATTAAAACAATCTATCACTTTCTAGTAAAATTGTGCAAGGGCCATCATTTTTAATATCAACAAGCATATCAGCGCCAAACTCGCCACACGCTATTTTAACGCCCTTTTGTTTAAATAATTCTATAGTCTTTTCGTAGATGGGACGCGAAATTTCAGGTCTTGCCGCCTGAATAAACGAAGGCCTTCTGCCCTTGCGCGCATCACCATAAAGCGTAAATTGCGAAACAAGCATTACTTCGCCCTCAACGTCAAAAAGCGATAAATTCATTTTTTCTTCCGCATCTTCAAAAATGCGCAGGTTTATAACCTTTTCGCAAATATATTCTATATCCTTTTCGGTATCGGTTTCGGTAATGCCTAACAGCACCATCAACCCTTTACCTATACGCGAAACTTCTTTTCCGTCTATCGTAACCGAAGCCTCTTTGACCCTTTGAACTACTGCTCTCATTTTTACTCCTATTGATTTGTTCGATGAACCTCAATAATACCCTTTATCTGCTTTATTTTTGTTATAACGCTATCAAGCTGTTCTGCGCTTGAAATTCGTATGCCTGCATTTATCGTACCAATTCCCTCTTTTGCTACGATGTTAAGCGAAGCAATATCCGATTTGCAGTTAAATATAGCGTTTGAAATTTCCATAATCATACCTGCGCGGTCATAAGAATGAATTTGAATATTGGCAACGTAATTACTATCGGCCTCAAGGTCCCAATGAACCTCTATTTCTCTCTCGTGCTCAAAGCCCGACAGATTAGCGCAATCGCGCCTATGAACCGAAACACCGCGCCCGCGCGTAATATAGCCTACAATTTCGTCGCCCGGAACAGGCGCACAGCACTGTGCAAAACGCACAAGCATATTGCTTTCGCCCTTAACAATAACGCCGTTGCTTGATTTTTGCTTTTTAGCTTTTTCTTTAGGTTTTTCATCAAGGACAGGCATTTTTTCGCCCTTTTTATATTCTTCTACAAGCTTGGGCAAAATTTGATGCACACTCAATCCGCCATAGCCAACCGAAGCAAGTAAATCATCCATTGACTGAATTTTATAGCGTTTAAAAATTGCTTCAAGCCACTCTTGGCGCATAAGCGCACTAAAGGAATAGCCAAGACGTTTTGCTTCTTTTTCAAGCATATTTTTGCCCGTTTCGATATTTTCTTGACGAAGTTCTTTCTTAAACCAACCCTTGATTTTTGTTTTTGCTTCGTTTGTGTGAACGATATTAAGCCAATCGCGACTTGGACCGTGATTTGCATTTTTTGAAGCAGTTAAAATTTCGACTATATCGCCATTTTTAAGCTTTGTATCAATATTAACTATTCTGCCGTTTATCTTTGCACCGATACATCTGTGACCTACCGACGAGTGCACCGCGTACGCAAAGTCAAGCGGATTAGATCCCATAGGCAAGCTTTTAACGTCACCCTTTGGGGTAAATACAAATACTTCATCGTTAAAAAGTTCTGTTTTAACAACGTCAATAAACTCTGCACTGTCGTCAGTTTCAATTTCAAAGGCCATCATTTTTCTAAGCCAGCTAAGCTTTTCTTCACCCGAAGAAAGCGTGCTGGTAGTTTTGCCTTCTTTATATTTCCAATGCGCCGCAATACCGTATTCAGCAGTATTGTGCATCTCTCGCGTACGAATTTGTATTTCAAAAGGCTCGCCGTTTTTACCTATAACGGTTGTGTGAAGCGACTGATACATATTTGCCTTTGGCATAGCAATATAATCCTTAAACCTGCCCGGCATAGGGATAAACTCGCTATGCATAGCACCAAGTGCCTCGTAACAATCGTGAATAGTTTCTACTATTACGCGTACCGCACTTAAATCATAAATGCGGTCGATGCTATCACTACCCTGCTGCTTCATTTTTTTATAAACGCTGTAATAATGCTTTGCTCTGCCGTATACCTTTGCGTTTATTTTATTTTCTTCTAGTGTTTTTGTAACGGTCTCGATAATCTCTTCTATATTTTTTGTCCGTTGCTCGCGTTCTAGAGAAATTGCACTTTCAATATAATTAAACTCGTCGGGGTTCATATATTTTAAGCATAAATCCTCAAGTTGCCATTTAATTTGATAAATACCAAGTCTGTTGGCAAGGGGAGCATAGATATCAAGCGTTTCCTTTGCTATGCGCTTTTGCTTGTGTTCTTCGCAACAATCAAGCGTTTTCATATTATGAAGTCTGTCGGCAAGCTTAACTAAAATGACTCTAATGTCCTGCGACATTGCCAAAAACATTTTTCTTAAGTTCTCGGCTTGAGCCTCCTCGCGTGAGGCAAACTGAATTTTATTAAGCTTTGTTACGCCTTGAACAATATCGGCTACCGCGGTACCGAATTTTTCTTTTAACTCCTGCTCCGAAACGGAGGTATCTTCAACAACATCGTGCAAAAGCGCGGCACAAATCGTCTCATAGTCCATTCCTAAGCGTGCCAAGATAAGCGCAACGTTTTCGGGGTGCGTTATATATTCTTCACCCGATTCGCGCTTTTGTCCTGCGTGTGCCTCTGCTGCCAGAGCGTGAGCCGCAAGAATTTTTTGTTGTTCTTCTTCGCTATATTGTTTTTGAATAAGTTGAAACAACGAATCCATAAAAGTCCTCTAAAAACATTTTAAAATATCAATGTAAAATTTACTTTCTTCAAGCTTTCGCTTTGGCGGATTTTTTTCCGCAAGTAAAACAAATTCTTTTTTAGCCTCGCTCTTAATAAAGCCAAGTTCTTCAAACACCGTAAAGGCTACCGAAACAAGTGGCATATTTAATCCACTTTGTTTTGCAATACTTTTTATTGCATCCTTTTTAGTTGCATACTTGCCTACGCCAAAACAAATAGCCTTATATGCTTTAAGCATTTCGTCACGCGAGAATTGCTTAAACTCTTCAAAAATACTATTAAACATTTGCCTATCGCCTGCAAGCGCATAAATTTTTGCATGTGGTGCTTTTTTTGCAAGCATATCTGCATAGCCCGAATTTATAAGCCCATAGACAATTATCGTAGAAAACGGCGAAAAATCAAAAGCATTTTCATCCGGTGCAAGCACAAGCGAATTATAGCCGTTTAAAAGGCTTATGGGTGCACCTATAGAAACGTCAAAGCGAGGCGCCTCTTCTTCTATTACTCTAACACAGCTTAAAGAATATTCGGGATGATTGCACACTATAAGCGTGCCCGAAATTTCGTCATTATCGGCAACAAAATATGCAAATTCCTCATGGTCGGCAAAATATTCTACTTTTGCACTACCGTCTTTTTTATATGCAAGCTGATCAAAAAATGCGCTTGTAAGCTCTTGTGCATAGTCAAGTGCACGTATATTTTCTATCGGCTTTGCATTACTTACCTTTAAGTTTACGCTTTGGTTATTTTGCCAAACGTTTACCTCGGGTTTAACTATACACGATAGTCGCGAAGAATTAAAATAATCGCACTCGTGCTTTTTATAATTAAATGATATTGCACTTACCCTTGAAAAATCATCCTGAATATAAAACTTTAAATGATTTTCGTTTGCACCTATAACCTTTGCACCGCCTAAAATACAGTTATCTATCCTAAGTGTTATTTCGGGGTTAGCGCACCCAAAGGGCTCTAAAAGCTCTATTTCTTTGCAAAAATCAAGGGTTATCTCACTAATGCGCGCCTTTGCATCATAGCGCGAAACGGGATAAAAAAGTTTGTTTTCGTAATTTTCTTTTATATATTGGTCTAAAAACTCGTGAAGGTGTTGAATTTTATTTATTTCAACCGACATTCCTGCTGCCATCGAGTGTCCGCCAAACTGAAGCAAAATGTGTTTTGCACAAGAAAGTAAATCAAAAATATCGATTCCTTCAACACTTCGTGCGGACCCCTTTGCTATTGTGCCGTCCACCGAAAAAACAATAGTAGGACGGTGGAATTCTTCAACAAGCCTTGATGCACAAATACCTATAACACCGTCGTCCCAGCCTGCACCAAATGCTATTAAAATCTTCTTTTCGCGGTGCTGATTTGTGCTTACAATCTGTTCTTTTGCAAAATTAAAAATTTCTTTTTCTTTTTCTTGTCTTAACGCATTAAGCTCGTTAAGTCTTTTTGCCAAAGCGCGTGTATTTTTTTCATCATTTAAAAGCTGATATGCCTCGCTTGCCTCCGCCATTCTTCCTGCGGCGTTTATCCGTGGGGCAATAGTAAAGCCGATAGTCTGCGACGTTATTTTGCCTTTAAAGCCTGCTTCAAGCAAAAGCTCGCTATAACAAGCGCGCGGGCTCAAGTTAAAGCGTTCAAGCCCTTTTTTTACTATTGCGCGGTTTTCGTCCGTCAATGGAACAATATCCGCAACCGTAGCAACGCAGGCGTGGTCAATAAGCTCTTGTGCCTTTTCGCCGATAAGAGCCTGCGCAAGCTTAAACGCTATTCCTGCACCGCAAAGATTTGGGTTTTTATACTGGTCGCCGGGCTGACCCGGTTTAAGCACTATACAATCGGGAATTTTTTCCTGAATTGCGTGATGGTCGGTAACAATTATCTCTCTGCCTTTTTCAGTTTGCTTTTTTATAAGCTCTGCCGAAGCAATTCCGCAGTCAACAGTAACAACAAGCGCTATGCCACGCGCAAAAATGCTATCAAGTGCCTTTTCGTTTAAGCCGTAGCCTTCGTCGTGTCTGCTAGGAATATAGGGCTCTGCGCATCCGCCTAAAAGCTTTATGGCATTTACTAAAATTGTGCAGGCGCAAACGCCGTCTACGTCATAATCACCAAAAACACAAATTTTTCCGCCGCCAAGCACAGTACTTTTTATTTTTTCGCAAGCAATATCCATATTAAGCATCGAAAACGGATCGTGCATACAAGCATCTGCCTGCAAAAATTCTTGGCAAGCTTTGGGCGTAACAAAGCCGCGGTTATAAAGCACCTGCGCAAACAGTTTGCTTACCGAAAGCTTTTGCGCAATTTCTTCAACTGCGTCAAAATCTATCTGTGATATTCTCTTTTGCGGCTTTAAAACAAGTGGCATACTATATCCCCAAATATACACAAAACTCCCTTCCGCGCTTAGAAGGGAGCTTTGAAACAAACAATTTTATTTTTTCAAAAACGCGGGCAAAACAAATAAGGTAAGAAGGTAGCTTACTGCTACACCGATAATTGCAGTTAATGCAAAATTCTTTAAAAGGTCTGCGCCGAGAATAAATACAATGCTAAGAACAACGGCAAGTGCAACTGCAACAACTGCCGAAACTATAACAAGCTTTTTAGTGCAACCAACGTAAGCTTCATCTAAAGTAACTCTCTTTTGAGCCTGCTTAAGTGCAAAGAGGTAAATAACAACCTCTGCCAAGCCTACTACTGCCGCAAGTAAAAGTGCGGGCATTGTAAACGACGTTATTGCAATATCAAATATTGCGGCAATACCTAAAACTGAAGCAAGTGTAAATACGGGCATTGCAAAAGTAGCAATTCCGCCCTTAACACCAAAGCGGATAAACGCATAAGCTGCTAAAAGAACAAGTACTAAAAGTGCGGGCCAAAGCTTAAATAAATAATCTTTGTTGATAGCGCCCGTAATGCTTTCAAGCTTTTCTTCAAACTTTAAGAAATACTTATTGCCTAAAGTTTCGTTTGCTGCATCAGAAACATCTTGTGCCGAAACACCTTCTTCAACTGAGAAATTAACTACTGCAGTAGTTAATGTTACGTAATCTTGTACGTAAGTATTATAATAGGTTTGCGACTGAACTATGCACTGCTTTGCACCTGCTTCCTTAAAAGCAGATTCAACCTCTTTAGCATCAAAATCGTCGTTTAACTCAACAGTGCAGATATACGAAAGATCAGCATCAACACCGCGATAGGGCTTAAAAATAAAAATGCAAACCGTTAACAGTACAACTAAAACACATGCGATAATGCAGATAAGATTATTCTTTTTCATTACTATTCACCCCTTCTAAGACCAAGCAACGAAGCCTTTTCGCAGCCTGCTTTTACTAACGTTTTTGCAACGTGCTTTAAAAGGAGTACGCCAAATGCTGCTGCAATCGCGCTACCGCCTAAAATAGCAATACCAAATGGTTTAAGTGCGCCGCCGCAAATCCAAAGAATTGCGCCTACTGCTACCGAAACACAAATAAATTCAACAACTGTTGCCTTTACGTTTTGTGCCGCATTATCAATAGCTGAAATAACATCCTTGCCCGAGGCATACTGTTTTTCGATTGCTGCAAGCATATATGCGTGAATTAAAACTATAAACAAGATGCTTACTGCCGCGCCTACAATACCTGCCATATTAAGCTGAAGCCAAGTAAATGTCGAACCGAAGAAATCAAAAGCTACTATTGCCGCAAGTGTGCTTACAGTTGCCGCTACACCTAAAACGCGGTATCTTACTATAAAGTAAACTGCTGCCAACGCAAACAACACTGCTACGCAGATTGCAAAAACTTTAAGTACGTTTTCGCCTGCGGTTGCGTTAACACCCATGGTATAATTGGTATTTTCTTTAACGGTACCGTTAACACAGCCCGAATCTACACAGTAAGCAAATAATAATGCGTCCTCTGCCTCGGTAGAAGCAAACGAAAGCAGAAGCTTACCGTTTTTAATCTTTTCGGTGCCCTTGTGTGTGGTTACAACTGCCTTTTCGTCCATTGCAATGCTAAAGGTGTACGAGCCGTTACTGGTAAGCGTTGCAAGCTCTTCCTTTGCGGCATCGTTAAACTTAATCTGAACGATATATTTGCCGGTTGTCTGGTCAATGCCCATAAATCTTACACTGTCAACGTCAGCATTATCAAACACAACGTCTTCACCGTTTTTGATAACAAGCTTTCCGTTATTTGTAAAAAGCTGTGACATACCCTCTGAGGTAGCAACGTCAGAAATTTCTATTCTAACGGCACCCGCGCCCATACGCTGAACCTCATACTGCTCATATCCCAAGTGCGCGATACGCTCTTTATAAATTTCTACCGTCTTGTTAGCCTCGGCAAGTGCGTTATAATCTTCGTCACCCTCGTTTGCCGAAAGCTCGTACACTGAAACGTACGATGCACCTAAATCACCGCCTAAGCGGAAAAATTTGCTAACCTGAAGGAACTCTGTTTTAATCAAAGTCATTCCTGCAAATGCCCACGTTGCAAAGAACGCGATTATAAGCAGAAGACAGGCAAGCCATATAATGTTTTTTGTCTTCATTTATTGCAACTCCTTTTTATGCATAAAATAGCAAATAAAAATCTTTTTATATTATAGTATAATAATAGAAATTAGTCAATAATTACCTTTTTGTTTTTTGCAATTTGCACCTAATTTTTACTATTTTATTCGCTTTTTATGCTTTAAAAGCAGTTTTATCTTGAAAGAGCTTTTACAATAAGAGAGCAAAGCACGCCTGCAAGCACAGTCAAGCAATAGTCAAGCAATAACAAAACATCAAATGTAAAGCCGTTAAAAATTGCAAGCAATACGTAACAAACAATCCAAAATACCGTTGCCGTTATTCCGCCTAACAGCCCGTGCTTTTTTTTAGCGGAAGAAACGGCAATTAGGCACGCAAAAAACACACTTAAAAGTTTTATTACAATGCAAATTCCGCTTATTGCGCTTTGATGCAAATCAACACCCTTTAAAATTAAGGCAAGCACGCATATAAGCACAGCACAAATCAAAAGTCCAATTAAAATTCCCTTTAACATTTTTAAAAGAACGCCTTTTTTCATAAAATCACCTCTTAAAAAAGATATGAAAAAAGGCAAGAAAATAATACGCAAAAAGATAAAATCCCATTTGCTCACACAAACGGGATAGGAGAAACAAAAACAACATTAAAGCCTAACTTTTTTTATAATATTATTCAAATTTATTTTCGATTGGCTCACTAAATTCAAATCTTATAATTTTTATTCCAAAGTACTTTTCAAGTTCTTCATTACTTAACATCGTGCTATCTATTTCAGAGAGCCAGTTTGGAATAATTGTATACTCTTCGACGTATTCAATTTTAGGATTATCTTTATCTCTATCCGTATCTCCCATATAATATCCGCCACTTCCTAAATAAATACGCAGAGATGACCAATTATTGATTCTATTTTTAACCAATAAAGATTCTGTATTATCTTCAAAATCTATTAACGTTATGTTAAAGTGTTCTTTTCCAGTCTTTTTTAACTTCATACTCCAACTACGCGGAGTGGGATATCCAAATATTGCAAAATTGTTTATTCCATAACCATCAAAAGTGCAAACAAGAGCATCTTCAATTAAATATCTTTCACCGTTCATTTCATATTCTACAACAAAAGGAAATTCGCCTTCCTTTATTTGAGGCGCAGGATCAAATCTTTCTTCACAACCGGCAAGACAAAATACAAGTAACAAAGAAATGACTACTGAAAAAATTTTCTTCATATAATTACCGCCTTTCTTGATAATGTTATACCACAAAAGTAGCAGAACTGCAATATTTTTTACCTCTTACTTCTATTCTCAAAATTCCATATGACTTTTAAATCAGCGTCAAAATGTAATAAAAAAAGAAACGACAGTCTTCTTTGCGAAAATTGTCGTTTCTTTTTTCTGGCGACCCGGATGGGGCTCGAACCCACGGCCTCTAGCGTGACAGGCTAGCGCTCTAACCAGCTGAGCTACCGGGCCAATAGATTGGTGGGAACAATAGGGCTCGAACCTATGACCCTCTGCTTGTAAGGCAGATGCTCTCCCAGCTGAGCTATGCTCCCAATCAATAAATTGTGGAGTTATTATATATTAAACTTTTTTTCTTGTCAACAAAAAATTAAAGTTTGACTTATTATTTTTTGGTGTTATACTAAAATTATGAATAAAATGGAAATTTTAAAAACTTTATCTTCCTACGGATACAATTCTTACTTTGTAGGCGGCTGCGTGCGCGATTTTTTGCTTAACAAAACTCCTAACGATTTTGATATAACAACAAGCGCTACGCCTGATAAAATCAAAGAAGTTTTTGCTTCCTGCAAGCTTGTCTGCGCGGGCGAAAAGCACGGCACAATAGGTGTTTTATGCGATGAAGAACTTGTTGAGGTAACCACCTTTCGCAAAGAAAGCGCGTATTCTGATTTTCGCCATCCCGACAAAGTAATTTTTACAAGCCAATTAGAAGAAGACCTTGCCCGCCGCGATTTTACCTGCAATGCAATGGCGATGGATTTTGATGGAAATATTATTGACATTTTTGGCGGGCAAAAAGACATAAAAAACAAGCTTATCCGCTGCGTTGGCGATGCCGAGAAGCGTTTTTTAGAAGATGCACTTCGTGTTCTTCGCGCATTCCGCTTTGCCGCACAGTGTGATTTTAATATTGAACAACACACGCTTGCCTCTGCTTGCGCTTTGGCAGAAAACTTGCGTTTTATCTCCAAAGAGCGTATTTTTACCGAGCTTGTAAAAATGCTTTCTTCCCCTGCGTGCTACAAAATTATGCCGCAAGCACTTCCCGTTTTTTTAGCCGTCTTCCCTACCTTAAAAAAAGAATATTGGCAACAAATTTGCAAGGATATTTATTTATGTAACCAAAACATTATTCTTTCACTTGCGTGTATTTTAAAGCATTGCGATGCCAAAAGAGAATTAGCTGATTTAAAAGCCGACTCAGTAACAAAAAACACGGTTTTATTTTTGCTTTCTAACACGCTTAAAGACAGACGCGACATAATTAAAAAAATAGGAGTTTTTGGCTTTAAAAATGTTTGTTTGCTTGGCAAATTTATTGTTATCAACAGCAAAACCGAAAACCAAGATTTGCTTAAAACTATTAACGCTTGCAGAGATGAGATCTGCTCGGTTAAACAGTTAAAAATCAGTGGAAATGATATAAAAGCATTAGGAATTAAAGATAAAAATATAGGATTGGCACTGGAATTTTTGCTTGATGCGTGCATAGATAAAAAATGTGCAAACACGCGCGAAGAATTGCTTGATTATTTAAAAAACTCAATACTTATGTTTAAATGAACATATAATAATATATTAAATTCAAGGATTTTATGGACAATATTTTTGCAAACAGATTAAAAGATTTATCTAATCAGTCATTGCGCAACGGCAAGTTTACGTTTACTAATTTTTTATCACTTGACGAGCTTAGCACGCTTAAAACTATTGAGCGCGAGCTTGGTCATTTTTCACTTTTTGGTGGTGCGGACGGATGCGAACGAGTTGTTGCCCGATTTGGTTCACCTGCTGAGCTTGGGTACGAGGTTGACTTTCCGATAGAGTGCATTTTAGTTAAACCAAAATTAAAAAAATTTGCAGACTCTCTTTCGCACCGCGACTTTTTAGGTGCTTTAATGAACCTTGGCATTGAGCGCACTTGCATTGGCGATATAATTGTAAAAGATTCCGTTGCTTACGTGTTTGTACTTAAGAAAATGGCGGATTTTATTTGCGATAATCTGACAAAAGTTAAGCATACCGTCGTTTTTGCCGAAAAATCTTTACCGCCTGAAAGCGATCAGCTTTTTACGCTTGAAGAAAAAACGATTATAATTTCTTCACTCAGATTGGA
>JAZSMS010000104.1:0-2607 GCA_045536015.1 Clostridia bacterium | reverse complement strand
AAATATATTCTTGATATCCGCAAATTCCCCGACAGCCCTTATGCAGACAGATTTGTGGATGATTTTTCGATTATCGAAAACGACCCTGAGGTTAAGGTTGTTGCCGAAGTAATAGGCGGCATAAACCCTGCATACGATTTTACTGTACGTGCACTGCGCGCAGGTAAAAGCGTTGTAACTTCAAACAAAGAGCTTGTTGCCCAAAAGGGATATGAGCTTTTAAAAATAGCAAAAGAAAATAACGTCAATTATTTCTTTGAAGCATCGGTTGGCGGCGGTATTCCGCTTATCAGACCTATGCACCGTTGTATGTCGGCAAACGAAATAACTGAATTTTACGGTATATTAAACGGCACTACCAACTTTATTTTAACAAAGATGATTGAGGATAGTATGTCGTTTGCAGAAGCACTTAAGCTTGCGCAAAAGCTTGGCTATGCCGAGGCTAACCCCGCAGCAGACGTTGAGGGTATTGACGCTTGCAGAAAAATGTGTATTCTCTCGTCACTTGCTTTTGGCAGCCACGTTTATCCTAAAGACGTTTATGCTCAGGGCATTGATAAAATCACCCTTGATGACGTTAGTATTGCGGCACAGGCTGGCTATGCGATAAAGCTTATTGGTCAGGCAAAGAAGGCGCAAGACGGAAGAATTTCGGTATTTGTTTCGCCGGCACTTGTTCCAAACGACAATATGCTTGCAGGCGTTAAAGACGTATTTAACGGCGTTTTATTAAAGGGTAATGCCGTTGGCGACGTATTTTTATACGGCCGCGGTGCAGGAAAGCTTCCTACCGCAAGCGCAGTTGTTGCAGATATTTTAGATGCCGCAAAGCACTTTGAATTCTTAAAGGGCTGGGGCTGGCAGGACGAAAAAGAAGGTGCTGTTATGCCTATGGATGAAGTTGAAAGTGCATATTTCATTCGCTTTAAGGGTATAAGCGAAACGGCTCTTCGCCAATATGCAACTGCACAGATAATTTACCGCAAGGAAGATGTTACTGCAATAATTACTCCTAAATTAAAGGAAAGCGAACATGCTAAAAAGCTTGCAAATCTGCAGGTGCTTTCGGCAATAAGAGTTTTATAACAGCTAAAGGGGGAAGAAATTTGAAGCCAAATAAAAGAGGAATGATTCTTCTTATAGTTATAGCAATTATTCTCTTTTTAGGGGGAATTGCACTTAGTTGGTACACGTTTTCTTACCTTGGAGGAAATTGAAAAACAAGGTCGAAAAGATTTGATCTTTTCGATCTTTTTTTGTTGAAAAAAATTTTTTTTGTGTTATAATTTTGGCAATAACAAAAATGAGGTACAAAAATGTTTGATAGAATGGTAGAACGCGCACTTTTAAATTTTGGCAATCCTTACAGAATTTTAAAGGCTTTTGAAAAGGCAAGACGCGGCGAAGACGTATGCGTTGTTGCGCTTGGCGGAAGCATTACCCAACGCTTTCACGCATCAAGCATAGAAAAATGCTATGCTTCGCTTATAGGTGCTTGGTGGAAAGAGAATTTTCCACAAAGCAACGTTAATTTTGTAAATGCGGGCATAGGTTCAACAGGCTCGCTTATCGGTATTCACAGACTACAGCGCGACGTACTTGATTTTAACCCCGATTTTGTTGTGGTAGAGTTTTCGGTAAACGATTTTGCACGTCGGAATATTGATGCTAAAGAAACGTACGCAAATGTTATTCATCGTTTGCTTGACTTTGGCTGCGCTGTTTTATCACTTGATATGACTACAACAAGTGACAGAAACACGCAATATCTTCACTTGCCTATTGCTAAGTATTACGACGTTCCGTTTGTAAGCTTCTGTGATGCAGTTACACCTGAATGGACTGAGGACGAAAAACTTAAAAAAGAATGGGAGGCAGATGGAACGCATCCTACCGACGAAGGTCATAAGCTTGTTGCGGACCTTGTTTGCGACTATTTAAATAAGCTTTTACCGCTTAATATTAATGATTATGCCGAAAGCGAAGTTAAAGAGCCGTACTTTACCGAAGATTTTCAAAAAGCTTCAATATATTATATAGACGATCTTGTTCCTGAGCAGATGGGTTGTTTTGAAAAGGGCAAAACGTATTCTACAAAGATGGAATACGGCTGGAAGACAACAACTAACGGCGATCCGCTTGTGTTTAAGTTTGAAAACTGCAAAAAGATGTTCGTTTTAATCGAGCGTACCAACAGTGGAAAAGGCGGTAAGGCTATAGGTGACGTTAACGGCAGAAAGACTGAGTTTGATTCGCACTTTGAAGACGGTTGGGGAATTTATGCAAATTCTACGCTTGTTTTTGAATCAGACAAGCCTGAGGACGTAACCTTTACGCTTACGCCTGCGCTTGAAGAGGGTAAGGAGTTTGCGCTTATTGCGATAATGATTTCATAAAAAAGGAAAACGGGCAAGAATTTAACCTTCTTGCAATAATGATAAGCAGATAATACGGCGCACCTTTTAGGGTGCGTCTTTTTTGCTAAAAATAGAAAATTTTCGCATAGTAATTTACAGTTGACAAAACGCAAAGAATAGCATATAATAATAAAGCAGTCAAGAGATTGTTAAATATCGCGGGGTAGAGCAGTTGGCAGCTCGTCGG
>JAZSMS010000015.1:0-4892 GCA_045536015.1 Clostridia bacterium | reverse complement strand
TAGGTTATAGGCGAACAATTAAAATTTTTGATAAAGTGCTTTTCTAAATTGCTTACCGACATATCCGAAAGCTCTGCAAGCTGAGAAATAGAGGTGCTTTCGGCGTAGTGTTCTTCTAAAAAAGTAATTGTAGGCGCAATTTTATCAATAGGCAGGTTAAGGGTGTTTTGTTTGTCGACTATATTTTTTAAAAGAGAAAGCGCCTTAAAAATATTTGCACTACATAAGAATAAATCGGCGTTATCCTGTGCGGTAAATGACGTATAGGTATCGCGCAAAAGCGGAAGAAAAATTTCACTTTCGTTTTTTGAAAGCACTATAGGTTTATCAAATGCAGAGACGGTACTGTCGGATAAAAACTCAAAATCTATTTGATAAAAACTTGTTTTAATGTCCAGACGCTTATTTTTGTATGATGAGTTTTTAGGAAGATATAAAACCTGATGCGCTCCAACTAAAAAGCTTTCGTTTTTAAACGTAAATTCGTGACCGCCTGCAAGGTAGAAGACAAGCGTATCACTATCACGGCAGATTTGCAGAAAATGCGCATCAGTGCGCCTGCGGTAAAATGCGCGGACAATCGAAAGGCTTTGCAAAAAACCACGCTCCTTTTTTATATTGTAGCAGAGAAATTACAAAAGAGCAATATAAAATTACGATTTTGTGCAAAAAAAGTCACAAATAGTGCATTGTAATTATAAAAAATAATGATATAATACAATTATAAAATATGAATAAAGAGGTTCTTTATGGCAAAGATAGTTTTTTCTAAACCGCGTCTTCGTTGGAATTTTGGTGGTGTTGGATTTCATAACAGCGAAGCTTCAATGACGCCCATTATGAATGATCATTTTAAAAATCAGGTTGTCTTAAAAACGTTTGGCGAAATTTCGCCTACCTTTACGCGTATATATGCAGGCTATGCTGATTGGACACGGGAGGCAATGGATGATTTTGTTGACTATTACGATAAGACCTTCCGCAAAGCAAATACTACCATTTACGCAGTCCCCGGCAGAATGCCTATGCCTACGGAGGACTTTGATATTGAAGATTATTGCGAACGCGTTGCAACAAATCTTGAATACGTTATCAAGGAGAAAAAGTGTACAAAAATACGATATTACTGCGTAACAAACGAGCTTTCCTGCGGTAACACATATGCATATCTTGCAGGAAATCTCGAATTATTTAAAAAGCTTCACGAACGTCTTTTTGCGGCTTTTAACCGCCATAATTTAGATATCGGTCTTTTGGCAACCGACTGCTCGGCAACAGAAGAATTCTGGCAGCTTGAGTGGGCGGCAAGAAATATGGATGAGGTTACCGATGCTTATTGCTCGCATCTGTATGTTGATGCGCGTTCGCCGTACGACGAATCGTTCTATGATTATTTTTATAATGCTTTTGAAAACCCCGTTAACGTTGCATATAAGCGTCAACGCAGATTTATCCTTGGCGAATACGGCATTAATGCGCCGCACAAGTGGGAACGTTCGCTTGTTATGGGTAACGACGTTTGCTATGCGGTTGATTTCCCGGAGGCAGAGGGTTTGTATGCTCTTACACTTGCTGAAGCAACTGCCGCGGCAATAAACGTTGGTTGCTTTGCCACTGTTTTCTGGACGCTTTTTGATTATCCTGATCCGATTATTCGCGAGGACGGAGATACCGAAGAAGAAAAAAAGCTCTATCAGGTTGCTCGTTTTTCGGGGCACGGTCTTACGTTCAGATATAATAAGAACGGTTGTATCCGCTGGGATGATGAGGAAAAGGACTATACACCCCGAGCAAGCTTATACACTATGGGCTGGTTTGCAAAGCTCTTTAAAAAGGGAACACGCGTTTTAAAAAGTGATTGGGATGATAAGCTTTTGCGCGCCTGCGGTGTAACGGATAAAGACGGCAAGGTTTCACTTGTTATTATTAACCGTGAAAAATGCGCAAAAACTATTGATGTTACGCTTGAACATAAGACTGATGCGCTCTTGAGAAGATACGATTACGAGGCAGAAAATGTTCCGTTTAATAAATTCTGTGATCTTCAGAAATCAAGCGAATTGGTTGATGCAGCTTCAGGAACGTTTAAAATAGAGGTAGGACCCGAATCGGTTACTTTCCTGACAACTGATTACGTTGACAGAGCTCCGTCAGAAATTAAAAATATCGTTGCAGACGAAAATTCTGTTACGTGGGAACCCTGCAAAGACGAAGAGCACTGCTATTACCGCATATATAAAGACGGTGAGCAGGTTGCTTCTACTGTCGTGGAAAGTATTAAAGGCTGTGGTGCGGGAAAATACGAGGTTTATTCTGTTGATAAATACGGCAACTGCTTAAAAAAATAGAAAAAAGGAAGTGATTTTCACTTCCTTTTTTTTATATATTTTCTATTATAACCTTTAAAACGTTTTGGGCGCCGACGTGTGCCCCCGAAGATTTCATAGCTTCTACGTATTTACTTCGCTGGTCAAAAAGATTTTTAATTTCGCAAATAAGCTTATCTTCGGTTATGTCTTCTTCAAGTAATTTTTTTGCATAGCCCAAACGCTCAAATTCATCAGCGTTTATAAGCTGATCGCCACGCGAGTGAAGTGCGGGCAGGGGAATAAGCAACATTGGCTTATTAAGGGCTAAAAATTCGTTTATACTGTTTGAGCCTGCACGTGAAACAACAATGTCAGCAAGTGCTAAAACGTCACAAAGCTCGTCGGTAAGATATTCTTTTTGAACGTAGCCGGGTAGCGAAAGACTTTCGTCAAGCTTGCCTTTGCCACAGATATGTAAAACGTTAAATTCTTTTAATAGACGTGGCAGAACAGCACGGATATTATCGTTTATTGCCTTTGCGCCAAGGCTTCCGCCCATAATTAAAATTACGGGTTTTTGGTCAAACCCAAGCTTTTTGCGTGCTATTTGTGTACTGCCTGAAAAAAGCGAATCACGCAAGGGGGTGCCGGTACAAATACCTTTTTTGCCTAAGCTTTCTGCAGTTTTTTTAAACGTTGTACAAGCCTTTTTTGCAGCAGGAAGGCAGAGTTTTGTTGCAAGACCGGGAGTCATATCCGATTCGTGTATAATAATCGGCACTCCAAAGAGTTTTGCTGCCATAACGACGGGTACCGAAACAAAGCCGCCTTTAGAAAAAACACCTGCAGGCTTAAGCTTTTTTATTATCGAAAGCGATTGAGAAAATCCTTTTATAACTCTAAATGGGTCGCTCAAATTTTTTATATTGCTGTATCTGCGCAGTTTTCCTGCACTTATTCCGTGGTAGGTAACGCCGGGCATATTTTCTATAAGATCGCGCTCAATGCCTTCACACCTGCCTATGTAGTGGACAGAGTAGCCCTTTTGCTGCATTAGAGGAATAAGGGCAATGTTGGGGGTAACGTGTCCTGCAGTACCGCCGCCGGTAAAGATAAAATTCATAAAGACCTCTTAAAGCTCAAGTTTAACGGTGCGATTTGTGGGGGTGTAGGGGGTAAGCTTTACGCCAACCATATTAAACATTTTTTTAGATGCCATTACGCCCTCGGTTTCGGCATATTTATCAGAAAGATAAATAACCTCTTTAATTCCTGCCTGAATAAGTGCCTTTGCACATTCGTTGCAGGGGAAAAGCGTAGTATAGCAACGCGCGCCTTTAAGCGAGCCGTTGCTGTTATTTAAAATTGCATTAAGCTCGGCGTGGCAGACAAAAGCATATTTTGTATCAAGCAAGCCACCGTCGCGGTCCCAAGGCATTTCGTCATCGGGGCAGCCTATCGGCATACCGTTATAGCCCATTGATAAAATTTTATTGTCCTGGCTTACTAAACAGGCACCTACCTGCGTGCTTGAATCTTTACTGCGCTGTGCCGAAAGTGCGGCAATGCCCATAAAATATTCGTCCCAAGAAATGTAATCTGATCTTTTCATATTAAACTCCTAAAAAATTAAATTAGGTAACTATTTAATATTATATTACATTAAAAGCAAAAATGCAACCATTAAGATAATTAAGATAAGTAATACATTGACTTTTATATAAATATATTTTATAATGTTAAAAGTGTGGAGGATAAAAATGATAGTTTTAGCAAGTCAGTTTTTAGTTGGTTGGTGGCATAGGCTTATTATTGTATTTCTCTCGTGTGTGCCGATAATAGAATCACGCTATGCAATAGTTATTGGAAAAACGCTTCCTGCGTTTGAGGCGTTGCATGATAAAACCGGCGAATTGTTTGTTTTAACACAGCTTGGTGCATTTTTTGCTTCGCTTGTTTTGCTTTTGTTGTTAAGACCTGTTATCGAGTGGATGAAAAAGACAAAGCTCTTCAAAGGTCTTGCCGAATGGATAGAAAAGCACGGAAAAAAGAAGGGCGCAAAGCTTGAGGGCAAGCTTGCCGACCCTAAAAACCAAAAGAAAAAGGTTTGGATTTCGGTTATAAGTGTATTTTTATTTGTTGCAATTCCGCTTCCGGGTACGGGTGTCTGGACAGGTTCACTTGTTGCAACAATTTTAAATATTCGTTTTAAATATGCGTTTCCTGCAGTTTGTTTAGGAAGTGTTTGCGCGACTGCAATTATGCTTATATTCAGCGACGTATTTATGCAGGCTCCCGATTGGCTTCAAATGTTTATGTAAAAGGAATTTTTATGGAAAAATTAAGCGGTACGGTAGAGGGAATTATTTACCGTAACGACGAAAACGGCTATAGCGTTTTCGTTTTGTCGGGCGAAAAATTTCAAGAAACGGTAACCGGCACCTTCCCAGTTTTAAGGGAAGGTGATTTTGTCACGCTTAAAGGTGATTTTGTAGAGCACGATTTGTATGGCGAGCAATTTGCCGCAAAGGAATATGAGATATGCAAGCCCGAAACGGAGGAGGATATAGAAAACTATCTTGC
>JAZSMS010000131.1:0-11501 GCA_045536015.1 Clostridia bacterium | reverse complement strand
AACAGCTTTCACGGCAGAACGCTTACAACGTTAGCGGCTACGGGACAAGAGCATTTTCACACGCTTTTTAATCCGCTTACACCCGGCTTTGTTTCTATTGACGCATCGGAAGAGACGTTAGAAGCGGCAATAAGCAAATATAAGGCTGCCGCGGTTATGATAGAGTGCGTTCAGGGTGAGGGCGGCGTTATTCCGCTTTCGGAAGAATTTGTTAAAGCGGTACGCAGACTTTGCGACGAGCATAATCTTTTGTTGATTGTTGACGAGGTTCAGACCGGTAACGGCCGTTGCGGCGAATTATACGCATATCAGTGCTTTGGTGTTATGCCCGACGTTGTTTCTACTGCAAAAGGGCTGGCAGGCGGACTTCCGCTTGGCGCTACAATGCTTTCTAAAAAGGTAGAAAACGTATTTTCGTTTGGCGACCATGGCTCGACCTTTGGCGGAAATCCCGTTTGCGCTGCGGCGGCAATAAGCATTTTAGAGCGTCTTGACCGCGAATTTTTAGATGCTGTTCAAAAAAAGAGCAAGCTTGTTTTTGATACGCTTTCAGGTAGCGAGGGCATTATAAGCGTTACGGGCAAGGGACTTATGCTTGGTATAAAAACCCAAAAGCCTGCGGCAGAGGTTGTTAAGGCTTGTATTGCAGACGGCGTGCTTTGCTTAACGGCAAAGGATAAGGTGCGCTTGCTTCCTGCACTTAACATTCCTGACGAAATGCTTAAAAAGGCACTTGAAATTATAAAGAAAAACTGCAAATAACAGGAGTTTAATATGAATTTAAAAGGAAAAAGCTTTTTAACGTTGCTTGATTTTACGCCCGAGGAGATTTCGGGACTTATTGATTTAGCACAAGAATACAAACAAAAAAAGAAAAACGGCATTTCACACCGCGATTTTGTTGGCAAAAGCATTGCACTTGTGTTTGAAAAAACAAGCACACGTACCCGTTGCGCTTTTGAGGTTGCGGCGGCTGATTTAGGTATTCATCCCGTATATTTAGATCCCAACAGCTCACAGATGGGCAAAAAGGAAAGCATTGCCGATACTGCACGTGTTTTAGGCAGAATGTTTGACGGCATTGAATACCGCGGCTTTGAGCAAGAAATTGTTAAAGAACTTGCTGATTTTGCTGGCGTTCCTGTTTGGAACGTACTTACAAACGAATTTCATCCTACGCAGATTTTAGCTGACTTTTTAACCATTAAAGAGCACTTTGGCGCACTTAAAGGCAAAAAACTTGTTTATATGGGCGATGCAAGATACAATATGGGCAATTCGCTTATGGTAGGATGCGCAAAAATGGGTATGCACTTTGTTGCGTGTGCACCTAAAGAATATTTCCCCTGCCAAGAGCTTGTTGATAAGTGCTTGGAAATTGCTAAAGAAACGGGTGCGGTTTTAGAGTTTATCGAAGCGCCTGAAAAAGCAGTTGTGGGTGCCGACGTAATTTATACTGACGTGTGGGTTTCGATGGGCGAGCCCGACAGCGTTTGGGAAGAGCGTATTAAATGCTTAACGCCCTACCGCGTAACGCAAAAAATTATGGCGATTGCAGGCGAGCAATGCCGCTTTATGCACTGCCTTCCTGCCTTCCACGATTTAAAGACGACCGTTGGCAAGCAGATTTTTGAAAAATTTGGCATTGATTGTATGGAAGTAGAGGATGCGGTGTTTGAAAGCGAAAAGTCAATAGTGTTTGACGAGGCAGAAAACCGTATGCACACGATTAAGGCGGTTATGGCGGCAACGTTATAATTCTTTGGTTATATAAAAACCGCTTGCTAAAAAAATGCAATAATGATATAATTCTAACAACAAAAACAAAAGGCTATATGACGGATACAGGAAAAGGCTTTTAGCCGCCGAAGGAGTAACACTCTCAGGTATTGTAACAATAGTTATGATAAAGACTGTATTTCCGATAGCACTCCGGAGAAGTCCAACTCGCAATTTGGGTACCGAAGGTGCAAGGCAAATCAATTTGCTAATCTCTCAGGTAAAAGGACGGAGGCAAAATAAGCGCTAACACCGCTTTATTTGTAATTTTTCGGAGTCGATATGCTTATCGGCTCTTTTGTTTTTCAAAAGAAAAAGGAGAAAAAACAAATGTGGGACAAAATTATTGAAGCAATCGATAAGGGTAACAGCTTTTTAAACGATATAGTCTGGGGCTGGCCGGCAATAGTTATGATACTTGGCACAGGCTTATTGTTAAGTATTATGACACGCTTTTTGCAGGTGCGCTACTTTGGCGCTTCACTTAAAGCAACAATTATACCTACTTTAAAAGGTATAGGCAAAAAACAAAAAAACACTGACAAAAACACCGTTACACCGTTTCAGGCTTTTTCGGCAGCAATTTCGGGCACGGTTGGTACGGGTAATATTATAGGTGTTACCTCGGCGATTTTAACAGGCGGTCCCGGTGCGGTTTTTTGGATGTGGGTTTCGGCCTTCTTTGGTATGGTTACAAACTATTCCGAAAACGTTTTAGGTCTTTATTACAGAAAACGCAATAAAGACGGTAGCTTCTCAGGCGGTGCCTTCCACTATCTTGACCGCGGCTTACACTTAAAGTGGCTTGGCTATATTGCCGCAGTATTTTGCCTTATTGCCGCTATTGGTATGAGCGGTGTGCAGACAAACAAAATAGTTGATACTATTTCTTCTGTTGCAGGTAACGGTGAACTTGTGTTTAAGCTTATTCTTGGCGCTGTTGTTGCAACGTTTGTTGCACTTATTATCGTTGGCGGAATAAAGAGAATAGGCAAAGTAACCTCGATGCTTGTTCCGTTTATGTCACTTTTATTTATAGTCCTTGCAATTATTTTAATAATTATAAACGTTAAAGAAGTTCCCGGTGCTTTTGCTAAAATATTTAAAACAGCATTTAACTTTAAAGCAGCTGGTGGCGGTATAATGGGTTATGCCTTTGCAACCGTTATCAGAAAGGGTATGGCACGCGGTGTTTTCTCAAACGAGGCAGGTCTTGGCTCGTCGGTTATCGCACACTCGGCTTCGGTAACTAAAGAACCCGTTGTTCAGGGACTTTGGGGCGTGTTTGAGGTTTTCTTCGATACGTTTGTTATTTGTACCTTTACTGCTCTTGCTGTACTTACCTCACCCTTGTTTGCAGGCTTTACGGGTCTAGAGAACGATACAGCAACCTCGATAGCTGTTTTTGCAAACACGTTTGGTGGCTTTGGTAAAGGCTGTTTTGCAGTTATTTTACCCTTGTTTGCATTTACAACTATTATTGCATGGTCGTATTATGGCGAAAAGGCAACAGAGTTCTGTTTCCAAAAGCTTGGCGAAAAAGGACAAAAGGCAGCAGTGCTTGGCTTTAAGATAGTTTACGTTGTGCTTATTGTTGCTTCGGCGCTTATCGAAAGCGAGCTTATCTGGGGTATTTCGGATACTGCAAACGGACTTATGGCGCTTCCTAACTTAATTGCAGTAGTGCTTTTAAGCGGTGTGGTTGTTAAAATAACAAAGAACTACTTTGCACGTCAAAGAGGCGAAGACGTAGAACCGATGCTTTCTGATTATCCCGAACTTAACGAAGAATTTAAAAAAGAAATAGAAGAACAAAAATAACAAAAAAACAGAGCGGATCAGCTCTGTTTTTTATCTGTTTAAACTCCGCGAAGCTCGGCAGAAGGTATGATTTTTTGCGCTTTTTCAAGCATTTTATTAAGCGTTTCCTTATCAAGAGAGGTTATATTTTCGCCTATTAAGTTTCCGCTATCAACAAAATTTTGCAGGTAATAATGCTTTGTGCCTTTTATCCACAGTGCAATTTTTTCTACGTCTTCTATCTCGTGCAAGGGCGAACAAACTGTGGTTCTGAATTCAAAATCAACCTTGTTTTGCGATAGGAGAAAATCTACCGTTTGCTCGATTGGCAAAACGTCAAAGTTGTTTATACCAACGGTTAAAGCGTACTTTTCTTTGCTGTTTTTAATATCAACCGCAACTGCATCAAGCAGGTCTTTTTCAATAAGCGATTTTAACTTTTCTAAAAAGCAACCGTTTGTATCAAGCTTTACTTTAAAGCCTAATTGCTTTATTTTTATGATAAATTCTTCGATGTCGGGTTGCATTAAGGGTTCGCCACCGGTAATGCAAACGCCGTCTAAAAGCCCCTTGCGCTTTTGTAAAAAGGCAAAAAACTCGTCGTCATAAATAACGGAAGAATCATCTAACTGCGTAACAAGCAGTGCGTTGTGGCAAAACGGACAGCGAAGATTGCATCCGCCCGTAAAAACGGTGCAGGCAACGTGCCCGGGAAAGTCAAGCAACGTCATTTTTTGTAAGCCGTATAACTTCATTTTTTTACTCCTAAACTGCATAAAAAATGCTTTTGTTGCGTATTTCTTCTTCTTTAATTAAAGAATTAACGCTGTATGCATGCGCTTCTAAAAGCGAACCTTTTTCTTTTGAAAGACCTTGTAAAATAAGTTCATCACAAAGTTGCTGGCTTATTTTTTCTATAAGCGCAACATTTTTATCTGACGAAAGAGAGTTTATCAGCAAAAGCTCAAGGTCAAAGGCTAATTCACTCAATTTTTCAAGCTTTTTTAACGAGGCAAACTGCCACTTGTAAAACGGGCAGTGCTTTTTGTTAAGCAAAAATATAATTTTTATTGTTGCCTGAACAAACTCGTGCATCGCAAGGCGCGAAGCACCTATTTCGCCGCGCACAGCACACCGCGCATAATTGTATTGACCCGCCTGAGCCGCAAGCAATAGATTGCCTGCGAGCTTCTTTTTTAAAACGCAGTCGGGCATTTGCAAAAGATTTTGCCTTTTTTTTGTAAATTCGCCCAAATTATCATAAAAAATCTTGCCGTTTGTTGCCTCGGCAAGCGCGTAATCGGGGATAGAAAACCAATCCGAAAGCGATAAATCACAATCGCAAACGCCGATTTTTTCGTTAAAAAAGTCGCCCATCCGCTTAACACCGTGGCGTTTGCCGCCAACTGCCGAAAGTCTTTGGCGAAAAAAACCTAAAAATTCGTTTGGAAGCTTTGCATACGCGCGCTCTAATAAAAACTCGTCCCTGCGCGAAACAATTTTTTCACTATCAGGGATAAAAATGCAAAAGCCGGGTTCAAAATCGTGGTCGCGCGATAATTCGTCGTCAAAGCCAAAAGCCTCGCTACCGCTACCGCAAAGCCCGATGGCAAGCTTGTCTATTAAGTGGGGAAATTCTTTATTTAGCATCGGCAAGCCAAATTGAATATAATATTTTTCGGCAAGCTCAAGACCTTGCATAAATTTCCTCCGCACGATTTTTTAGTTCAAGTTCGTATAAAAAATAGCCGTAATACCCAAAGGTAGAGGCGCATTTTTCGCAAACAAAGGCATAGTAGCCGTTTTTGCTTGTTGCCTCTAAATTAAATAACTCCCAAGCCTGCTCTACAAGATTGCTGATTTTATCACAGGCTTCTTCAAGCCCAAACTCTATTTCTTCTAACTCTGCAAGGTTTAAAAGAGTTATGGCTTGCTCAAGCTCGCCCGAGGAAGTGTTTTTCATTTGCTCAAGCGCTTTTTGATAATATTCGCGTGCACGGAAAAACTGCTTGCAGTCAACCAAGGCAAGCGCAAAATTATTATAAAGCCCGCCAATGCGTTCATCGCTAGCATCAAGCTCGCACAGATAAATTTTTTCTGCTTTTTCAAAAAGCGGGAGTGCTTTTTCTGCCTTTCCAAACGCTTTATAAACGGTTGCGGCATTTAAAAGCGCAGTTGCGCCTGCGGCAGAAGTTATAATTTCCAAACTTTCGGCAAGGTTAAGTGCGTGAGTGCAGGCGTCAAGAGCCTCTTTCTCTTTTCCTACCTTGCGGTAAAGTCCCATAAGCTCGTTGAAAATAGAAAATTCACCGCGCTTATCGCGTCCTAAACGAGCCTCGTTAAGCCAATAAAGCAGATGGCGCTGGGCGGAAGCATAATCGTTTTTAGCAAAATATTCTTCCAATTTTTCTAAAACTCTGCCAAGCGGAATAGAAACGGGATCGTTTTCTGTCTTCATACAAAGTGGACAAGCGGGTTCAATATATTCTTCGGGCGGTAAAAAATCTGCCATAAGCGTCTCCTTTTTGATACTATATATCAATTATATACTAAAAAGCGGCGCAAGTAAAGAAAACACTTTGCAATTTTTCAAAAATAAGTGTATAATTAAATAAATATTTTTATTAGGAGAATTTTAAAATGCGCATTGCGGTAAAAATTGGCACAAGCACCTTAACACATTCTTCGGGAAGATTAAACATTCGCAGGGTTGAGGAGCTTTGCAAAATTATAAGTGATATCAAAAACGCAGGGCACGAAATGGTAATAATTTCGTCAGGTGCTATCGGTATGGGGGTAGGAAAGCTTGGTTTATCAAAAAAGCCTACCGATATTCCCGGCAAGCAGGCCGCTGCGGCGGTTGGCCAGTGTGAGCTTATGTATATTTACGATAAGCTTTTTAGCGTTTATCATCATACCGTTGCGCAGCTTTTAATAACGGGCGAGGATATCGAAAACGAAACGCGCCATCAGAATTTTTCCAATACCGTTTCGCGTTTGCTTTCGCTTGGCGCAATTCCGATTATAAATGAAAACGATACCGTTGCCACAAACGAAATTGTTATCGGCGATAACGATACGCTTGCCGCAATAGTTGCATCAAGCGTTAAGGCTGATGTTTTAATTGTTTTGACCGATATTGACGGACTTTATACTGCTGATCCGCGCAAGGATAAAACGGCAAAACTGATTGATTTTGTATCAAACGTTGCTTCTGTTCGTGCGTTTGCTTCTGGCGCAGGAACTTCGCGCGGAACGGGCGGAATGGAAACAAAGCTCAATGCGGCAGAAATTTGTATTTCTGCAGGTGTAGAAATGGTAATAGCAAACGGCAAAAATCCGCAGAATTTATACGATATAGTTGACGGCAAAAACGTTGGTACTAGATTTAGGAGAGAAAAATGAAGGTTTTAGAGGATGCAAAGCGCGCAAAAAAAGCGTGTGCAAAATTAACGACTGACGATAAAAACAAAGCGCTTGAGCTTATGGCACAGGCACTCTTAGAAGATAGTGATAAAATAATTGCGGCAAACAAAATTGACCTTGAAAACGCAAAGGATAAGTATTCTTCGGTTATGCTTGACAGGCTTATGCTGTCGCAAGAGCGAATTGAGGGACTTGCAAAGGGCGTGCGCGACGTTATTTCACTTGAGGATCCCTGCGGCAGACTTTTAGAAGCTATTGAGCGCCCCAACGGCTTAAAAATAGAAAAACGCGCAGTACCGATAGGCGTTATTGCAGTTATTTACGAAAGCCGCCCCAATGTTACAAGTGACGTTGCGGCACTTACCATTAAAAGCGGAAACGTTTGCGTTTTGCGCTCGGGTAAGGAGGCAATAAATTCTTCGCGCGCAATAGTCTGCGCACTTAAAAAGGGACTTGAAAAAGCAGGACTTGATAAGAATTTAATAAACCTTGTTGATGATACCTCGCGCGAGAGTGCAAACAAGCTTATGCGCGCAAACGAGTTTGTAGATATTTTAATTCCGCGCGGCGGCAAGGGGCTTATTTCGGCTTGTGTTGAAAATGCAACAGTACCCTGTATCCAGACGGGAACGGGCATCTGCCACATATTTGTAGAAAAAACTGCCGATATAAATATGGCAGTTAATATAATAGAAAACGCAAAGATGAGTCGCCCAAGCGTATGTAACGCGCAAGAGGTGTTACTTGTTGACAGCTGCATTGCACCTGTTTTATTACCTAAAATTAAAGAAGTGCTTGTTGATAAACGAATTAAAGAAGGAAAAATTCCCTGCGAATTAAGACTTGACGAACGTGCAAGCAAAATTATTGCAGGCTCGCCCGCAGGCGAAAACGATTTTGATACCGAGTTTTTAGATTATATTCTCGCAGTTAAATGTGTTGACAGTGCGAGCGAGGCTGTTGAGCATATTTCGGCACATTCTACGGGGCATAGCGACGGAATTATAACTAACGACGAGCAGGCAAAGCAGGAGTTTATTTTAGGCGTTGATTCGGCGGCGGTTTATGTAAACGCTTCTACGCGCTTTACCGACGGCGGCGAATTTGGTCTTGGCTGCGAAATTGGAATTTCTACACAAAAGCTCCACGCACGCGGACCTATGGGCTTGCGCGAGCTTACAACTTATAAATACGTAATTTATGGCGAAGGTCAGGTTAGATAAAATGAAATTTGGTTTTATTGGTACGGGCAATATGGGCTCGGCACTTGCAATAGGAGTTTCTAAAACAGAAAAGGATATTCTTTTATACGACATTTTTGAAGAAAAGGCGCAGACTCTTGCTGAAAAAATAAATGCAAAAAGCGTTAGCGTGCAGGAGGTTTTTGAGGCGGATTTTATCTTCTTGGGCGTTAAACCGCACCAGATAGAAGAGCTTACAAAAACGCTTAAGATTTCGCCTTCCTGCGTGCTTGTATCAATGGCGGCAGGCGTAAGGATAGAAAAAATTGAGGCGGTTTGCAAAAATCCCATTATCCGCATTATGCCTAACACTCCCGTTTCGGTTGGCGAGGGTATGATCTTATACTCTGTAAACTCGCTTGTAACGCACGAGCAGGAAGAAGCCTTTTTGCGTGCAATGAGCGCTTGCGGAAAGGTACAAAAAATGGAAGAAGAGCTTATTGATGCCGGCTGTGCGCTTTCGGGCTGCGGTCCTGCATATATGTTTATGTACGCGCTTGGCCTTGCGCGCGGTGCACAAAAATGCGGAATTGAAGAGGAAGCATCACTTAAGCTTGCGGCACAGACTATGCTTGGCGCGGCAAAGCTTATGCTTGCTTCGGATAAAAGCGCCGAGGAACTTATTCGTGCCGTTTGCTCGCCCGGTGGAAGCACTATTGAGGGTGTTGGTGTTTTAGAAGCAGAGGGCATTTACCAAATGTGCGAGCATACGGTTAAAGCGGCTTATGAAAAAAATAAAATATTAGGTAAATAACACAAAAAAGTGTAAACAAACCGTAAAAACAACTAATAACAGTTGACTTTTGGTAAACCAAAGTTTACAATAATATTATAATGCTACTTTGTTTAATGGAGGTAAGTTAATGAAAAAAGTTACTTTTGCAATTATGGGTGTTGGTAATAGAGGTACCGAATACGGTGCAAGAATTCTTCGCTTCCCCGAAGAAGCTGAAATTGTTGCACTTGCTGATAATCGCCGCGTTAGATTAGATGCTGCAAATAAGTACGTACATCTTCCTGAAGACAGACTTTTTGCTTCGGCAGATGAGCTTTTGGCTCAGCCCAAGCTTGCAGATATTATGATTATTGCAACGCAGGATGCACAGCACAAGGATCACGCAATCCGCGCTATGGAGCTTGGATACGATCTTTTGCTTGAAAAACCGGTTTCTAACAAGCTTGAAGACTGCAAGGCTATTGCAGAGGCTGCAAACCGTCTTGGCAGAAGAGTTGTTGTTTGCCACGTTTTAAGATATACTTATTTCTACCGTCAGATTAAGGACCTTATCGATAGCGGTGCAATCGGAAGACTTATTTCGGTTAGAGCAATGGAAATGGTAAACTTCCATCACCATGCACATTCCTACGTTCGTGGAAATTGGCACAATTCTAAAACGTCAAGCCCGATGATTTTGGCAAAATGCTGTCACGATATGGACTACATTTTGTGGCTTACGGGCAAAAAGTGCTTAAAGCTTAACTCGTTTGGCTCGCTTACCCACTTTGTTAAAGAAAATTGTCCCGAGGGCGCACCTGCACGTTGTACCGACGGATGCCCCCATGCAGATACTTGTATTTATAATGCGCCCAAGTATTATCTTAGCAGAATGCCCGGTTGGCCCACAAAGATTCTTCATCCCGAACCGAACGAAGAAAATATTATGGAAATTCTCCGCACTACCGATTACGGCAGATGCGTTTATCAGATGGATAACGATGTTGTTGACCACCAGACCGTTAATATGCTTTTAGAGGACGACGTAACAGTTACCTTCCAGATGGTTAGCCACACTGCTTTGGGTGACCGTGATATTTATATTATGGGTACCGAGGGAGAAATTATTGGCGACTTTGCAAGAAAAACGGTAACCTATCGCAAGTTTGGCGGAGAAGAGAAGATAATTGATATTGCAACCCTTACCTCTGACTTTACCGGTCACGGCGGCGGTGACGCAGGTCTTATCATCGACGCTATCAAGGTAGCCCGCGGTGACGAAGATTTTAATTCCGGCTCGCTTACCACTATCGACCGTTCGGTAGAAAGCCACTACGTAGCATTTGCGGCAGAAAAGTCGCGCGTGCTTGGCGGTCAGTTAATTGATATGGAAGAGTTTGTTAAAGAAATAGAAGGCTAAAATTTAAAAGCACCGATTTAATCGGTGCTTTCTTTATACTACCATTTTTCCTGTCTGGGTAGAAATTATTCTGAATTCGGTCTCTTGCTTGCCCGAAGTTGCAGAAACGTAGATTGCATAATCTAAATCTGCATATTTGCCAAAAAACTCCCAACATAAAATTTCCTGCTCGTTAAGCGAGATCAGACAAAGACGAGTTGTTTCTATGCTAAAGCCCTGCTTTAGCACTTTTTTTGCATCATCTAAAGAAAATTGCACTTTTTCTATAGTTCGAGGACGGTTGTTTATATAGTATCCGCGCGCTTCAACACCCGTTATTTTTCCGTCGAACGAAATTTTAATTTTAAATAAATCGGGATAAAGTGTTACACCGTCTTTTGTGGGCGCAAAATTAAAAACGTAGGCGTTGCCGTACGCTTCTTGCCAGACTACGCGGGCGGTATCACTTAGCTTTGCGGCAAAATTTTGTGCAATAGCAAGCAGTGAGTTTTCGTTGGCAGATGACGTGGTGCTTTCTTCGGCAGAGACGTAAGATAACAAAATTCCACCGTTTTTGGTTACGAGTGCGCTTTCGTTTTCGCCGGAGAACAGATAGCACGGAATATCTCCGCCCGATTCGCCCGAAAACTCAAGATTAAAGCCAAGCAGATTAAGCTTTTGCTTTGCCTGCTCAATAGAAACTTCATTTTGCAAAAGCTTTGGCGTGTTTTCTATCTGACTGTCAGAAAACGGCCCGTCAAAGATGACCGATGGGTAGTCGATAAGGCTTTGCTCGCGCGAGGAAAAAAGTCCTTGCGCGCTTGATAGGTCAAGCAATGATAAATCTTGAGTTCTAATTTCGTCCTCGGCAGAGGATAGGTGCTTATTTACATCCTGGCACGTTGAAAAAAACTGCGTTATTTGCTTGTCAAAATCATCAGGTAGACTTGTTGCAAGTACGCTTTTGCAATATGATGAAACCTGATTTGTAAATTTTAGCGTGTCCTGCACTTGCGTTGAAATTATCGGCAAGCCCGATAGTGCCTGAGCGCACGAAGCGCTTGTCTGCGCAAGGGACGAAAGTAGTATTTTTTGCTTTTCGCTATCGGTGCAAACCATTAATTTAGAAAGATCTGCTTCC
>JAZSMS010000012.1:0-15187 GCA_045536015.1 Clostridia bacterium | reverse complement strand
CCCACAAATACGAAGTGGAGCGTATAGAACTTAAAACCAAGATTGCATCCCTAAATGAGAGGATAAACAATCTCGGTACAATGCAACAGAACAAAGACCGATTTATCAACGCTATCCGGAGATTTATGGAAATGCAAAAGTTGACTGCACCGCTTCTTCGGGAACTCATAGACGAGATAACGGTTTATGAAACCGAAGGCGTTGGTAAAAACCGCAGTCAGAGGATTATGATCCATTACAAATTCATTGGGTATATTGAGATACCTGAATGCGGAAGTAATTACAAGGCAGACACACGAAAAGGTGTAGCTATCGAGTATATTACCAAATCCGCATAAAACAAAAGAGCAGGCTTGAAAACCTGCTCCATACATAACGAAGAAACTCGAAATTGCAAAAAAATCGAGTGTCCATAACTCAAATCCGTTATGAACACTCGATATGGTCGAGGCGACAGGATTCGAACCTGCGGCCCTCTGCTCCCAAAGCAGATGCGCTACCAAACTGCGCTACGCCTCGATGATAATTAAGTTTTTGATATTATATTCACTAAGCGGCTTTTAGCTTTGGTCGCCCCTTTGCGGTACCCAAAATCACGTTTATGATTTTGACCGCTGCTACATCATTGCCTCGCTTTTTCGTCCGCAGAACGCGCTCACCAACAATGCCCAAAGCATTTGCAGAACCAAACTGCGCTACGCCTCGAATATATTTAATATGCAACAAATTACGTTGCTTTTATATTATATGAAAACAAATTAAAATTGTCAATCAAAAAGATGGTAAAATTTTATTAGTAAAAAAGCACGAAGTTTCACTTCGTGCTTTTAGATAACTATTTAAAATATCTCTTCAAAAGTCCCTCAAGACCTTTGCCGTGTCGAGCTTCGTCGCGGGCCATCTCGTGAACGGTGTCGTGGATAGCATCAAGGCCGTTTTTCTTTGCACAGGCGGCAAGGTCAAATTTGCCTTGGGTTGCACCATATTCACAATCAACTCTCCAAGCAAGGTTATCTTTGGTGGTCGCCTTCATATTGGGCTCAAGGTCTTCGCCTAAAAGCTCGGCAAACTTTGCAGCGTGCTCTGCTTCTTCATAAGCGGCCTTTTCCCAATAAAGACCAACTTCGGGATAGCCTTCACGGTGAGCGATGCGTGCCATGCAAAGATACATACCAACCTCAGCACATTCGCCGTTAAAGTTGGCCATCAACTGCTCAAAGATGTACTTTTTATCTTCTTCGGTGATGGCGGGGTTGTTTTTTACAATTTTACCATAAACGCCATACTCGTGCTCGGCAGCAAGGGCAGCGCCTTCAACCATCTCGTTAAACTTTTCTGCAGGAACCTTGCAAACGGGGCATCTTTCAGGCGCCTGAGGTCCTTCGTGAACGTATCCGCAAACTGAACAAACAAATTTTTTCATAAATAAAATCCTCCTAAAAAACTGATTAAATGGCGAAATTTTCATTTCTTAATGATATTGTATCCTATTAAGAAACGGTTGTCAATACCTTTTTTAAAAAAATGAAAAAATTTTAATTATAACTGCTATTGCAAAAAAGATGAAAATAGTGTATAATACATTTAAGAAACAACGGAGGTTTTATTTATGAAGCTTGTTATAGCAATCGTTCAGGATCAAGATACGTCTAGACTTATAAAAACTATGATGAAGGAAGGCTTCAGCGCAACCCGTCTTTCTACAACTGGCGGATTTTTGCGCGCAGGCAATACCACCTTATTAATAGGTGTAGAAGAAGAACGTATCGATACTTGCTTAGAGGTTATTGAGCGCGTTTGCAAAACCCGTACACAAAAACTTACTGCAACAACGCCTATGGACGGCACTGCGTTTATTCACGATGCCGCAGACATAGAAATTCGCGTTGGCGGCGCAACCGTATTTATTCTTCCTGTTGACGAGTTTAAAAAGCTTTAATGGATTTATCTTTTATTGTAAAAACAACTCAGTTTGCAAACGAGATAAAGGCATATAATTCAGGTAAGGAAAGTCACGCTTACCTGCTAGAAGGTCCTCAAGGGGTAGGGAAGCGCAGTTTTGCGACGGCAATGGCTTGTATGCACTTTTGCGCAGATGAACATAAGCCTTGTTTTAATTGCCCACAATGTAAAAAAGTGCTCGCAGGGAATCATCCTGACGTGCATTTTTTTGCACCCGAAACAAATGTGTTTAAGGTTGATAAAGTGCGCGAAATTTTATCTACCGTGCACGAAACACCCTACGAAGGAAAGGTAAAAATATATATAGTAGAAAAGTTTAACCTTGCAAACGACCAAGCACAAAACGCGCTTTTAAAAACGCTTGAAGAACCACCTAAAAACGTGCTGTTCTTTTTGCTTTGCGAAAATTCGCTTTCGATGCTTTCAACGGTGCGTTCAAGGTGTAAAAAAGTCTTTTTAAAGCCTTTTAGTCAAGAGGAGATTTTTGCGTTTTTACAAAAAAACTTTGCGCAAAATCAAAATAATCAATATATTGCTTCGGTAAGCGACGGCAATATCGGCAAGGCAATAAGGCTTATTAGTGATGAAGATTTTTTAAAAGCAAACGAAAAGGCACAAAAAATTGTTGATGCAGTTAAAACAGGCAAAAATACCGACTGTGTTTTTGCTTTGCTTGAACTTGAAGATGATTTTTTAACGCTTATTGAAGATAAAATACACGCGCTTTTTGTGCTTGAACCCGAAAAATATCTTTTAAGGCTTAAAGCGATATCAGATGCAAAAAGCGCAAAAAAAATTAACGTAAACAAAACATTGATTCAGCAAAAGCTTGCTTACGAGCTTGTGAAAGGCGGCAAAAAATGGCAAAAATAGTAGGTGTTCGCTTTAGGGGCACCGGTAAAACTTATTATTTTGATCCCGATGATAAAATAATTCCGGTTGGCGAAGGGGTTATTGTTGAAACTGCACAGGGCGTTGAATTTGGCGACGTTACTATCGCAACAAAGATAGTTCCGCCCGAGCAGATAGTTGCACCACTTAAAAAAATTAAGCGTATTGCAACACAGCAGGATAGAAAAAAACTTGAAGAAAACAGAGAAAAAGAGAAAAAAGCGCTTGCTATTGCCGAGAAAAAAGCGGCAGAGCATAAACTTGAAATGAAGTTTATCCGCGTTGAATATACTTTTGATTGTGCAAAGGCTGTGTTTTTCTTTACTTCTGACGGACGTGTTGACTTCAGAGAACTTGTTAAAGAGCTTGCACAAACCTTCCATACGCGCATTGAACTTAGGCAGATAGGCGTCAGGGACGAAACCAAGATGCTTGGTGGACTTGGTCCTTGCGGTCAGCCCTGCTGTTGCAACCGTTTTTTAGGCGGCTTTCAACCTGTTTCTATCAAAATGGCAAAGGAGCAGGGACTTTCGCTTAATCCAACAAAGATTAGCGGACTTTGCGGTCGCCTTATGTGCTGCTTAAAGTATGAGCAGTCAACGTATGAGCTTGCGCATAAAAAGATGCCGCCCGTTGGAGCAGAGGTTAAAACCGAGCATGGAGTTGGAAAAATTATTGACGTAAACGTTATAACCGAAAAGGTTAAAGTTACCGTTAATGTTGGTGACGAAATCGAGCTTCACGAATATCCCTACGAAAACGTTAAGGTTCTAAAATGGCCTAAACGAAACAATAATAAAGAAGAAAAGGAAAGTGCCGAAATAAAGGCGTTGGAGGACTAAAAAATGAAGGCAATAATTAAAATGTGTTCCGGAAAAGAAATGGTGCTTGAGCTTGACGAGCAAAATGCACCCATAACTGTTAAAAACTTTGTAAAGCTTGCAAAGCAGGATTTTTACGAAAACTTGATTTTTCACCGTATAATTGCAGGGTTTATGATTCAAGGCGGAGACCCTACAGGAACAGGTATGGGCGGTCCAGGTTATACTATAAAGGGTGAGTTTAGAGCAAACGGCATTGATAACCCAATTAAGCATGAGCGCGGTGTTATTTCAATGGCGCGTGCTATGGATCCCGATTCTGCAGGCTCACAGTTCTTCATTATGCACGCTGATGCCCCTCACTTAGACGGTCAGTACGCCGCGTTTGGTAAAATGGTTTCGGGCTTTGACGTGCTTGACGAAATTGCATCTGTTCCTTGCGATTACAGTGACAGACCCTTTGAAGAACAAAAAATTAAAAATATAATTATAGAAGAATAATTTTTTAGCACTTGCACTAATGCAGGTGCTTTTTTTAAATATTTTTTCGACATAAAATTACAAAAAATTCATTATTATATTTACAAAAAAGTAATAATCTGTTAAAATAAATATAATATTGGGTGTATATACTATGCACTCAAAAAAATGAAAGCAATAGGTGATTTTATGAGAAAGAGAATTTTGTCCTTAGTTCTGGCAATAGTGCTGGCTATGGGCGCGCTTTCGGGTGTGTGCTTAATAAGTGCAAGCGCGGAAACAAGCGAAAAAATAAATCTTTTGGAGAACTATAGGCTTAATCCGCATTTTTCGGATGAAATATATAGTGGTACACAACCATATAATCCAAGCGGAAGCACTTTTGTTTTAGCAGAGGGCGATACACCTGACGGCGACGGTTTATATGGTCTTATGACAAAGAGAACGGAGGCTCACTCAGCCCGTGCAGAACTTGCTGACCTTTTTTACGCTCAGGGTGAAGGTGCAACGTACGAGGGAAGTTTTTTTGTAAAAGCTGCTGATGCCAATCAAACAAATAAAATATATGCCACAAGACAGTTTATTTATGGAAGGTCATATTCGCAGGCAAATATTGATAAAGGCTTAACTGTTGGCGTATGGGGACAAATGTCAGCGTGGTATTTTGATGCACAAGGTAATAAAATCAATATTTCAGTTAATGATCCCGTAACTATAAGCAATCAATGGGTCGAAATTCATTTTACTATACCTGCAGTTGAACTTACTAAAGATAATTTAGAACTTAATAGTGCATATATTTACTTTGCAGAAAAAGATCCTCAGACCTATACAGAAAGTGAAAAAACCTATAACGAGGGTAACATTTGTATAGATAATTTTTCGCTTTACCGTACTGACAAAGATCCAGTTTTATCAGGCTACCCTGAGGAAATTGACGTAAAGACAACCGATAATAGTACACTTAGAAGATATAAGAGAACGGCTATAGGTGCTATTTATTATAGCAACTGGTATACTACACCCTCTGAAAGTAACGAGTTTGGCTATAATTATTGGGAAGAAACAAATAGCCAGCTTAATACTAACAAGCATAACTCTGCCCAGGAAGCACGTAGCTTATCACTTGCAGATTATCATTTTATGTCGCCCTTCTGGAGCAAAGTAACCAATGGTACTGCCGACGTTGTAAATGGTGCAACTTCGCATATAGAATTTGTATATGACGAAGATACTTGGCAGAAAGAAATGGCGTATGCCTATTATGCAGGCATAAATTATATGGCGTATTTAGGCTCGACTCGCGGTGCATTTAGTGGAGATCCTATTAATTGGCACATTAAAAACGAAGGTAAGCTTAAATATACTTATAACGGCAGCGAATTTATCGAAAATACGCCAGGTCAAGAGCCCGTTATGCAAATGTGCGTTATGCTTCAGGACTCAAATCAGGATATCCCTCTGTATATAAGCATAATGGATGAGGATTACTATTATAAGATAGATGGCAGTCCAGTTATGTATTTCTTTGATAGCGGTGTAACCACCAGCACAGTCGGTGAAATGGTACACGATCAGATAGCTTATGTGCGTAAAAAGGCTGCGCTTGCAGGAATTAACGATGTATATATGATACAAACCGGTACCACTAGTGCCAATGCAACAAGCATTGTAAATGGTGATACTACCAATAACGGCCTTGGCAATGCAAATGCAATAAGCTGGTATACCTTTGATGCCTCGAGCACAGGTCAGACATTCTCTTCATACAAAACGGCAGCATTAAACAGTATCAAAACCGTTATTAATTATACTATTGCTGAAAATTACGGTTCAGTTATTCCTACCTTCTCGCTTGGTAGATATCAAAAACCTCGTATTGATACACCTGTTACTTGGATAAGCAAATGGGGGACTCCTGCAAAACCGTATGGAGGTCGTTATACTAAAGAGCCGACGGCTGCAGAAATAACTGCAGGGTTGCTTGACGTGCTTAATTACAATAAGCAGAATTACTCAACGTTTAAGGCAAACAATGTTTTAATGTTTGCTTGGAACGAGTTTACCGAGGGTGGCTGGATATGCCCCACGTACGGTGATGGCAGTGCACCTAACACCTCGCATTTAGAGGCTGTTAAGAGCGCTATTGACATTTACCGTACAAGCGAACAATATACATTGCTTACTACTGACGTAAACGGTACGCTTACAAATTCAAGCGGAACGGTAATAGACCCTGCTACAACAGAAATGCGTCCATATATGCTTAGTCCTAAAAAAGCAGTGGTTGCTTCAAAAACACCTTATTCAATTTCGTTTGCCGAAAATGAAGAAGGCTTAGCATATAGCCTTGTAAAAAGCGATGCAACAGGTGCAAACTTAGGTGCTGCAAAGCCTCAGCAAATAAGCGGAACGTTTACGGGACTTACGCCCGGAGCGTATTATGCAGCATATGCTCAGGCAACGGCAAATTCGTATGAGTATTTTGAAGGCTGTTATGCAGCTACAATAAGTGATCCCGTTCAAACATATTCAACAATTCAAACTGCACCCGTTATTGAAAGCTTTACGGCATCTACCATAACGGTTGCAAAAGAGAATTGGGAAGGTTACGAATACAGCCTTGATAACGTAACTTATCAAGCCTCAAACGTGTTTACAGGTCTTAACCCAAGCACAAGCTATACCGTTTATGCCCGCGTTCCCGGAACGACAACAGCGCTTTCGGCAGATGCAACTACTAAGGCAAAAACAACACCGGGAGCACCCGGCGCACCTGTGATTTCAGAAATGTCAACCACAAGCGTTACGCTTGAGGCTAAAACAGGTTATGAATATAGTCTTAATGGTAACACGTGGGTAAGTACAAACGAATTTGTTAATCTTACACCCGGTACTACTTATAGTTTCTACCAAAGAATAGCAGAAACTGCAGAAGAAAATGCTTCGCCTGCTTCGGCAAAAACAACAGTAACGTTATCCAAAAATACAGTTACAATGCAGGTAGAACCCGTTGCACAACAGGTTAATTATAATTCAGTAACGCTTGTTGCGATAGAAGGTGCCGAGTATAGCAAAGACGGTCAAAATTGGCAGACTTCAAATGAGTTTACCGGCTTACAAGAAGGTACAACATACACTTTCTATCAGCGTTTTAAAGAAACTGCTACAGCTGATGCAAGTAATATAACACAGGCACAAATACAAACAAAATTAGGTCATCTTATTACCATTACTGTTGATACTACCGGTGAGATTGACTTTGAACAGCTTTCTACAATTACTGTTAACGGAAATACTTTAGACGTTACTTTTGTTGATGGAAAAGCTTCATTTATAATTTCACGCGATGCACTTGTATCACTTTCGTTTGTTGCGGATGCTGAATATAAACCTGTAAGCATACGAAACGCAGGTACAAAGGGTGCGGCACTTGGTATTGATAGCTATACCTTTATTGCTTACGGTAACAGAAGTGATTACGTTGTAAAATACGTTTTAACAGAAGATACAACGATAGTTAATATGTTCTATACTAACGCTGCAGGCGAAAAGGTTGTGTTTGATAGCTTTATTGCCGAGTCTGATCTTATTTTAAAATTGCAAAACTATCCGCAGCTTTATAATAAGACGTTTAAGAAATATATAGTTGACGGTAACGAAATTTCTACTGCCAACGAGGTTGCCCAACTTATTGAAACACAGTACGGTACCGAAGTTGACGTTGAGGTTGTGTACTCAGATAATGCCGCTACGACCGTTACGGGTTATTCAATAGCACAATATGCTAATATGGAAGTAACGGTTGAAGATCAGCCCGTGCAGGGCAACGTTGCGCCATTATCGCTTGTTACCTTTACCGCAAGCGAAACGGCTACAGAGGGAGCTTTCTCCTACTGGGCAGATGAAGAAGGAAATGCTGTTTCGTACAACAGAGTTTACACACGCTATATAACGGGTAACGTTGATATTCATCCCGTTTACGGTGCAGAAGTTCAGCAGGCGGCAATAACCGTTAAGGTTGCTGATAATGAGGGCAAGCTTGTTTTAATAGCCGAGCGTTCGTTAAAATCGGGGCTTGATATTTTAGAGCACGGTATTATTATTGCCGAATATGAAACTGATAAGCTTTCGCTTGACGACGTTGGTGAAAACGCAAAAGGCAAGGTTTATCTTGGCCGCAGAATTGATAATAACGGAAGTGTTTTAAATAACGGTACGTATATTTTAACAAAAGGCGATAAGCATTCGCTTGGTGGAACGTATTCTGAAATGGGTACAACACTTAGCTTTGTTGCCTACGTTCGATATAATGACGCAAATGGTCAGGAGCAAATAGTAAAAACAAGAGTACAACATTCTAAAGTAAATGCTGTTGAACCCGGACCTTCACTTGATTTTGATGAAATTGATTAAAAAATAAAATAGAAAAAGCACCTGCTTTGAGGCAGGTGCTTTTTTGCTATAAAAAAGTCAAAAAACGCCAAAATTCGCCATTAAACCGTGCTGTAATTAAAAAACTGTACAAAGTATTTTACGTTATATAATAAGAATATTATAATATTAGTGTACCATAATAGATGCTATGGTGATTAAACAAAATTAAAGGAGGTAATAGACAATGAAAAACAAAATTTTATCAATAGCATTGATAATGGCGCTTGTTATAAGCACGTTTACAGGCTTAACTCTTGCCGTAAGCGCACAAGAGCTCCCAAACCTTTTTGAAGCGTACGGTTATCAGCCCGGGTTTGAAGAACATATTGGTCCGTGGAATAGCGGTAACGCAGACTTTACTCGTGCCGAAGATCTTTCGCACGATGGTGACGGATACGTTATTTCTGCAGCTAACAGAACTTCTGCCTCGGCAGGACCAGAAATAGTACAAACCGTTAGCAAAGCAGGAACGTATTATTATTCATACTACGTTAAGGCTTTTGCGGCAACATCAAATTTTACTATGGGTGTTCGTTTCAACATTGGCGGAACCGAATATTTGGGCGGTAAGACTACGGTTAAAAATAATACGTGGACGTTAGTTCAAGGCACCATTGATCTTACGGCAGGTCAAACGGTAACGTTAGGTATATATCAGTTTGATTATAGTGCCTCAAAAGCGTATGACATCATTGTTGATGAAATTGTTTTTGCAGAAATTACCGTAAATAACCTTTTAGAAAATTATAATTATGATTTAGAAAACTGGAATTCTTCGTTAACCTTGCCTACAAATTGGAGTAAGAACGGTAATGTAACGATTGAAAGATCGCAAGAAGCTTTTAGCGGTAATTATTCTGCAAAGATATCAAACCGTGTAGAGAACTATTCAGGATTGAGATTTGTCAGAAACACGGCACTTTATAGCGGCATAGGCGTGTATTATTATTCGTTTTACGTAAAATGTGAAAATATTGATGATACAGTAACTCTTGCCGTAATGCCTGTGACTTATGATGCTAACAATAAGGGTACGTGGATATCAACGACTCCTACGTGTGTAATAAACGGTAATAACTGGACTAAGGTAGAGGGATTTTTTGAAGTTTCTTCAGAAGCTATAACTCAGATAGAACTTCAATTTTCAGACAAAGGACAAAGCCCAAAACCTAATTTTTATTTGGATTGCTATACGCTTGCAGGTCCTGATAATTATCAGATGGGCGAAAATCTTGTTGACGAGTCAACAACGTCGTTTGGTCAAAATGCATTTAGAACTGCCGTAACTGCAACTGAGGGAAACCACTTTTTGCTTGTCACAAACAGAAAAGTAAGTTATGCTCTCCCTGCAGTAAGCGGAACTTATGCAAAAACCTTGTTTGATGAGCAGGGCGCAGGCGAATATACGTTATCCTTTGACGTTAAGGCACTTAACCCTAGCGAAAGCTCAACAATTAGAGCAAGTGTTGAAATTAAGGCAAAAGAGAAGAATGCCAATAATCAGGTTTATGCACAGTATCTTTACGGCAGCGAAGCAACTGCAACGGCTACGGTAACGGGAAGCGAGTGGCATCATGTTACTGCGACCATCAATGTTCCTGAAAAGGTTCAAGGTACATATGAAATAAATCAAATTGCGTTCCGTGCAGCACAAACTAATTTTAACTCATCAACTCCTACTGAGCTTATATTTGATAATTTCTGCTTAACAAAGCAAGATTATAATGCAGATGTTTTTAACACTCAGCCTGTTGAGCGTATTCCTTACGAAGATGTAATACGTTCTAATCGTACGGGAATCGGTGCTATTTATTATCAGATGTGGTTTGAAAGTCAGGATGAGTGGTGGACAAAGTCAACAGAACAGGAATTTTGGGATTTTTGTAATTCAAACGACCAAAATTCTACCCAAGAAGCACGAAGCTTATCGGTTGTAGATTATCAATTCCACCTTCCGTTTTTTGCAACTATTAACAAAAATATTACCGAAGATCAGATAGGTACTGCCGTTCGCGGTGACGTATCTAACGGTGTTGCCGAGTTCCCTGAATTTACTCAGGAAATTTGGGCACAAGAAATGGAATACGCAATAGAGGCGGGCGTTGACTTTATGGCGTATTTGTGGAATGAAAAGACAAGAGAATTCTATACAAGTGCTTATAGATATCATATACAAACACGCGGACTTAATAACAGAATAAAAATGTGCGCTATCCTGCAAAGAGATACGCAGGATCTTGATGCAATGGCAAACGCTATGACCGAAGAGTATTGGTACACCATTAACGGAATGCCCGTAGTTTATATTTATGGTGGAAATAGCGTAGCAACAAATTCGTTTGTAGAGCTTATTCGACGCAAGCTTGCAGTTGCACAAAAGGTTAAATACGGCGAAGTAGGTGCACCCGCTTACGTAATAGTTATGGGTAATAATACCTACCAAAGTGCCGAAGAAGCCGAAACACTTGGTGTTGATGCAACAGGTTGGTATGCAACTGCCGCAGGTTCATCGGCAGCTACTGAAGACGAAAAGTATACAAAAGAAATAGCTGCATTAAAAAGTGAATTAGATCCTGCAGACAAGCCTACTACCATAACGGTTGTTAAATATAGCGCTACGGCAAAACATAATCTTAACATAATGAGGGCAGTTGCGCCTATTGCACAAAAAGGTAATATTTCGGTAGTACCGATAATAACGCTTGGATATAATACCGAGCCGCGTATTTTAAATCCTGTTTCGTGGAACAGTGTTCCGGCAAACGGTAACAAGCTTTCAAACAGCGCTACGTCGGGTGAGCTTCCTACACCCAGTGAAATAACCGAGCACGTGCTTAATATGCTTAATTACAATAAAGAAAATGCAATGACCTTTAATAGTAATACCGTTTTAATTTATGCTTGGAATGAGTTTAACGAAGGCGGCTGGTTCTGCCCCAATATTAAACTTGATACAAACGGTAACGTTGTTGAGGGCGAGGTAAACAGAGATAATCTTGATGCGGTTAAGCTCGCTATCACTTTATACCGTGAGCACGAAGCCGAAAATAAGACGTATGACGTAAACGGTAACGTTGTTAAGGATAATATCGCAATACCGCAAAACAATAATATTGTAAAAATCAACGTTAACGGTAACGTTGATGAACTTAGTGAAAGTATGCTTACCGTTACTGCAAATAATGAAAATGTTAATTTTACAATAAATAATAATGATAATACCATAAGATTTAACGTTGTTCAAAATGCGCAGGTACAGATTCAGTTTAATCAGCTTGGCGTATATACCCCTGTCAGCGTTCAATATTCTGACGTTAAGGGAAAAATACTTGGCACAAATCAATGCTCGTTTATTGCCTACGGCAATTATACCGAGCTTGACGTTGCATACGATGAACTTGATGATGAAGTAAAGAACGTTAATATGTTCTACATTGATGCAACGGGAAGACGCGTTGTTTACGATAGCTTTATTGCAGGCAGCTCTCTTGTTCAAAAAATACAAAATTATCCCAAACTTTACAATAAAGTGTTTGAAAAATATATAATAGGCGAAACCTCTTATTATACCGCCGAAGCAGCTGCGCAGGCAGTAACGGGCGAGTTAACTGAAATTGAGGTAGTTTATATAGATAAGCCTGACGTTGCACTTGTAGGCTATTCGATAGCAATAAATGAAAATATGACTGTTGCTGTAAACGGCGAAAACGTAAACGGTAACGTTGAACCGTTTACTATTGCAACGTTTACGGCAGATCAAGAAAAAGATGGAGAAACCTTTTCTTATTGGAAGGATAATTGGGGTCAGATAGTTTCGTATGAACGTATTTATACGCGCTACGTAACGGATAACGTTGATATTATGCCCGTTTACGGCGAAGAAGTTGAGCCCGTTGCAGTAACCATAAGGGTTGCCGATAACGAAGAACAGCTTGTTTTAATTGCTGAGCGTTCGCTTTCTACAGACTGTGAAATTTTAGAGCACGGAATTATAATTGCTGAATATGCAAGCAGTTATCTTGATCTTTATGACGTAGGTATAAACGATAGGGGTAGAGTATATATAGGCCGCAAAGTTGACGATAACGGAAGCGTTTTAAATAACGGTACGTATATTTTGACAAAAGGTGATAACCATTCGCTTGGTGGAAAATATTCTAATCGCGGTACAATTCTTAGCTTTGTTGCTTACGTTCGCTACGAAGACGAAAACGGAGAGGAACAAATAAAGTATTCAACGATAAGAAACTCTAATGTAGTTAAAACTGAATCTACACCGTCAATTGATTTTGACGAAATTGATTAAAACAAAAAAGCCTATGAGAAAATTCTCATAGGCTTTTTTATGCAAAATCGACGCTTTTTTCGTCAAAAACTTCTTCCTCGGCACTTGCTTTAAGTGCCATAAGATATTTTTTCCGTTTTGCTTCTAAATTAAAAATAGCAAAATTAATATCTGCTTCCTCGGTAACGTTGTTAAAAATATTTATTGCCTGTTGCCATTCTTCGTATGCGTAGCGCACTGCTTCGCTTTTACAATCCATAAAAAAACCCCTTTCGCTAAAGCATATTGGCAAAAGGGATTTTTTATACTTATTCTTGTTCTTTTTTATAAAGTCGACGATTATTTAAAAGCCATTGCTTATCAGAAAAACCGCCCTCTTTAACGGAATCAAGCGCCTTAGTAAAATCATACATACGTGCATCTATCATATCAAGGTAGTGAAGCATCTCTGCCTCGGGGAACATCGGGCGCTTAACGGCGCCAAATTCGGGTTCGTAATGGTGCGAGATTATCATATGTTGAAGCAGGATAATCGTCTGCTCGCTTGCCGAAACTGCTTTGCCTGCTTCGGCGATAACGAGGGAGCCTTGGATAATATGACCTAAAAGCAAGCCTTTACGAGAATAGTCGTTAACAAGACCAAGCTCATCAGAAACCATTTCTTCCGTCTTTTCTATGTCGTGCAAGATAACACCTGCAAAAAGCCAGTCAGAATCAAGCTGGGTATAAATTTTGCACATTGCCTCTGCTGCAGCAAGCATAGTTGTTGTGTGGTACAAAAGACCGCCTTTTATCGAATGGTGGTTAGACTGTGCCGCAGGGTAGTAATAAAGCTTGTCACTAAGCTTTTCTACTATATACTCTACTATTGCACGGATATCGTCTTTTTTTATGCGGTAAATGTAGGAATACAAGACGTCCATCATATCCTCTGCTGTCTTTGGCGCACTTGGAGTAAAATCCGAAATGCTTACCGGGTCATCCTCGCGCGCAAGACGGATACGCTCTATTTTTAATTGGAGCGTGTTATTCCACGAAGTAACCGTGCCACGCACCTTTGCTAAAATATTTGCTTTATATTCGGCAAACTGTTCTTCGTTATAATTCCATATTTTTGCATTTATTTCCGAAAAAGCGTCGGCAATAGATAAATCAACGTAACTTTTGCCCGTTTGACCAACTTTAACTGAAAATGATTTTATCAGCACAAAGCCTTCAAAAACCTCGCCCGAGGTTAAAAGTGAAAGTTTTTTTTGTTCCATTTATAACTCCTTAATTTTACTTTAGAATAATTATAACATATTGCGCCCAAAATATGAAGAGATATTTTTTTAAGGAGTGATTAATTTTGAAAAAGAAAAAGAAAATTATTTCTGACGTTGAAGGCAGTTATACCGGTGTTCCGCTTGATAAAACACAAAAGCCTACGCAGGACGTTGATGATTTATAACCAAAGCATTATAACTTAAACCAGCCTGTTACCCTAAACCGACACTTTATTTAACCGCGCTTTTGTAAAATAGTATTGACCATCAAATGTCGGAAAATATAAAAGCACGGAGGAAAAACAAATGAAAAAGGGTGTGTATGCGTTTTTATCGGGAGTTTTGCTTGCAAGGTGTCAGCTTTTAACGGGAATGTTTCCGTTTTCGGCGGCGGCAATGTGCGTTATTTCGGAAAGTAAAATGCTGTACGGCTTTTTGCTGGGCTCTGCCCTTGGGGTGTGCTTTAACTTTTTATCGCCGCAAGGAACGCTTATGCTATTGTTGCCACTTGTGCTTTTGTCAATTCCGCTTACGCTGCTTAAAAATAACGATAAATTAATTTTTAAGCAAATATCGGTAGTTTTAAGCTATTTGGCAATAACACTTGTTATAAACGCACAGTTATATGATAAAGTGCTGCTTATGTTTTCTGCCGCGGCGTCCGTTTGCATTGCACCGCTTTTTAAAAGAATAAAAATTTCATTTTTGCAAATTAAAATGCGCCTTAGCTTAGAAAAGGCGGATATTATGGCGATAGCGTGCATTGGTGCATTTTTAGTTTTATCAACGCCAAAAACCAATTTTTTTGGTATTGATGCGGCAAAGTGCGTTCTGCTGTTCTCTTCAAGCGTTGCTTGTATTGCGTTTGGGTATTCTTCTTGCCTTTGGAGCAGCGTTTGCGCGCTTGTTTTTGTGGTTAAGGGCGGCGATGCCGCAATAGCACTTACCTTGGTTGCAGGCGGGATATTCTCTTCGCTTTTGCGTTCGTGGCGAGGCGGAATTTTGCTTGGTTTTGTGCTTGCCGATGCGGTTATAAGCTTGTTCTT
>JAZSMS010000082.1:0-6454 GCA_045536015.1 Clostridia bacterium | reverse complement strand
AACGTAATCGTTTTTAAACGAGCGAAGACGCGCCATATGCTCTTGTTCAAGATGCATCTGTTGATGTTGCTTGCTTTTCCACTGTTCTATAAGCAAAATTTGATTTTTATCATCTTCGGAAAAAAAGTATTCTTACTTAATACAACCGTTCTCGGCACGAATTGCATCTAAAATCCCCTCCACCTTTATTTTTTTTATATACTCCTCCCTTTTGCCATCATAGCAATTAAATATAACGTAAATTTTATACATAGCTTTTACCACACTTTCTACCTCATTATATAATTTTTTTACACTTTTGCCAAGTTTTTTTTAAATTCAGTAATCCAAGCCATTGTAACTTGAACTAGCCTAAAACGTAAATTTTATATGTAAAAACTGATTCAAATTACAATGGTTTGGATTACCTTTTATAACAAAAGTATTTTATTATAATTGACAAAGTAAATTTACGCGTTTATAATTAAATGAAATCAATTTGTGAGGTGCTTTTATGATTTGCAAAACCTTAAACGTTACGCTTGACTATAACGAGCTTAACCTTGATAATAGTGAGCAACAGGCAACGTTAGATCTTTATCTGCCCGATAATTTTACCGAAATAGATGCTGTCCGCAAGCGCCCCACAGTCATCATCTGCCCCGGTGGAGGATACAGCTACACCTCGCGCCGTGAAGCAGAGCCCGTTGCGCTTAAATTTGTTGCAGAAGATTTTAATGCAGCAGTTTTAAATTATTCTTGTGCGCCTGCCCGCTTTCCTTGCGCACTTTGCGAGCTTGCCTGGACGGTAAAAAACCTTAAAGAAAACGCTTTGGAATGGAACGTTGACACGGACAAAATTTTTGTTTGCGGTTTTTCTGCAGGCGGGCACCTTTCCGCAAGCTTTGGTACGCTATGGGACAGCAAAATTATTAAAAATGCCTTTCCCTGTCAGGATCTTTCGATTAAAGGTATGATTCTTTCCTACCCCGTTATCACCTCGGGCGACAAGGGACATCGCGGCTCGTTTAATAATCTTTTAGGCGAAAACGCAACCGACGAAGCATTGGCGCAGGTAAGCCTTGAAAAACAAGTTTCGCCCACAACGCCTCCCACTTTTATCTGGCACACGTTTGAAGACGCCACCGTTCCGGTAGAAAACTCTCTTTTATTTGCAAGCGCACTTAAATCAAAAAACGTTCCGTTTGAATTGCATATTTTCCCCCGCGGTCCGCACGGACTTTCGCTTTGCACCGATACCGTTTACTCTCCCGGCAGAAAGCCTGAGCATAGTGACGAAAACAAAATTTGGTTTGACCTTGCAATTGATTGGATAAAAAAGCTTTAAAAACAGTTAAAACCCCGCATTTTGCGGGGTTTTGCTTTATCACTTTTTAGAAAGTTCAAGCAGATCGCCTATTTTTAAAAAGTTTTCATATTCGCCAACACTTTCTACCTTAAGCGTATCGTCAGAAACTATCGTAAGCGTTATATTGTCGTCTAAAAGCGTTATGGTAGAGCCATTAACGGTGTATTCGCCACCGCCGCCTCTGCCGCCTGCTTCCTAATATGTTATACCCTCATAAACAATAACCTCGCCCTGACCGCCTGAATAGTCTTCTACGTCAAAGGGCGTTACAGAAAAGGCATATCCATCATCGGTAAAGGTGACCTTGTAGCGCTCGAGCATATTTATCTCATTGAATTTATACACACAGTAGGGCGCGTTTTTTGTAAGCTGTGCAGGCTTGGGCGTTGCAGTAGGCTTGGGCGTTGCAGTAGGCGTAGGCGTTACCTCAAGCGTAGGCGTTACCTCGGGTGTCGTTACAGCATTAGGTGCAGGTGTGCCCGTGGGTGTTACAAGCTCTTCCTTTGCAAATTCCTTGCCCTCCGAAAGCACAATAACCTCTGCCTCGATTTTGTTTTCAACAAGAGTTTTCTCAGCCGCCGCAAGTGCAACAGTTAAAATTTGGGTTTGCTTTTCCTCTTTTGCCTCAACAACGTCTACCTTAACTTCTTTATTGTTTTTAAGATATCCGTCTTCAGCGGCAGTTTTAACAACAAGATCAACACTTTTTTCAAGTGATGCGCCAACAAGCTGGCTTTCTATTTTCTTATAGCTTTCCTTTGCGTCGGCATTTACGTACTCAACTGCAAGCACAACCTCATCGGCATCAAGATACAAATTAACCGTGGGGTTAATAGTTACCTTAACGATAGAAGCATAATCCTTTGGTGCAACAAATGCCTCTTCTTTAGGCGTGCAGCCTGCAAGTGTTCCAAACAAAAGGCAGGCAGATAAAACAAAAACTAAAATTTTTTTCATATTGCTTTCTCCTTTATTTTTATATTTTAATTATACTCCTTGTAAAATTGAGTGTCAAGAATATTAAAAAAGATTGAAAAATATGCCAAACCATACTATAATATACAATAATGTTGATATTTTGCAGAAAGGAAGTTATTTATGTGGTTTTTGCATTTGCTTGAGGAAATAAGAAATCCCGTTTTTGATTTTTTATTTTCTATCATAACACTTTGCGGTGAAGAAACCGTTTTTATGGCAATAGGTATGGCTGTTTTTTGGTGTTTTAACAAGTATCAAGGCTATTATCTGTTATGTACAGGTTTTGTCGGAACGGTAGCAAACCAATTTTTAAAAATGCTTTTTCGCATTCCGCGACCATGGGTTAAAGACCCAAGCTTTACAATAGTAGAATCGGCGCGTGAGGCGGCAACGGGATATTCATTCCCAAGCGGCCATACGCAGACGTCAGTCGGACTGTTTGGCGGGCTTGCCTGGTGGAACAAAAACAAAATTTTGCGTATTATTTGCATTACTCTTTGCGTGCTTGTTCCGTTTTCGCGCCTTTATTTAGGCGTGCATACGCTGGTGGATGTTTTAGTTTCGGTTATAATTGCGCTTGCTCTTATATTTATTGCGCGTCCGTTATTTAAAAAAGCCGAAAATTCGCCAAAGATAATGTACGTTATATTGTTTTCACTTACCGCTATTATGATCTCATATCTGCTTTTTATTATGCTTTACCCTTTCCCCGAAAGCGTTTATTTAGAGCAAAACGTACACAATCTTATCTCTGCACAAAAAAATGCTTTTACACTTACCGGTTGCATACTTGGCTTGCTTGTAGTTTATACTGTTGACTTAAAGCACACACATTTTGAAACCAAGGCAGTTTGGTGGGCACAGATAATAAAGGTTGTCGTTGGCCTTGCGCTTGTTGTTGCGGCAAAAGAGCTTTTACGCTTTCCGCTTGACGCCATTTTGCCAAAAGACACCTGGGCACGCCTTATCCGCTACTTTATTATGGTTATCGTAGGCGGAGTTCTTTGGCCAAAGACATTCAAATTCTTTTCTAAACTTGGCAGGAGGTAATTAAAAATGCCATTTAACGTAAATCACCCAATATTATTTATTATTGTAGGCGCAATAATCGCTCTTGTGCTTGCACAGTCGGTTTTCTTTTTGCTTCGCGCAATTAAACGCGCAAAGCAGCTTGGAATAACGTCTTCTACTATTAAAAAAACAATTTCGTCCTCGGCGGTGTTTACCATCGCACCTGCAGTAGCAGTGCTTATTGGCGTTATTGCACTTTCTAAAAGTCTTGGAATTGCACTCCCTTGGCTTAGGCTTTCGGTAATAGGCTCAATAACGTATGAAACCGTAGCCGCAGGTAACGTGCTTGAAGCTGCCAATCTTAACGCTAGTGATACTATTTCTGATGCTTCGATGTTTGTTACTATTGCCTGGGTTATGACTGTTGGTATTGCCGCAGGTCTGGTGTTTGTTCCGTTTGTAACAAAGAAGATTCAGGGCGGACTTAGCAAAATTGGTATGAAAGACAAAAAATGGGGCGAAATTTTTAACAACGCAATGTTTTTAGGTATGATTTCTGCCTTTTTAGGTTACGTTTTCTGCGACGTTGGCGGAATTATCGTTGGCGATACAAAGGGTCTTATCCCCGTGTGCGTAATGGCTGTTTCGGCAGTTGTTATGGCTATTTGCGGTATTTTAGCCAAAAAGCTTAACGTTAAATGGATAACCGATTATGCTTTGCCTATCTCGCTTATTTCGGGAATGGCATCGGCAATTCCGTTTACTTCACTTTTAGGAGGTTGATTAAAATGAGCAAAAAAGAACTTACTTATTTAGAAAGCGTGCATAAAAGCGGCAGAGCTTGGGGCATTATTGTTGGCCTTGTACTTTTATGTTTTCCTTTGGCAGTTTCGCTTATATTTAAAGCATCACCTAACTACCCCGTACTTTTAAAGGGCATTCTGGCGACTGCGCCTATGTACTGGGCAGTTGGTATTGTAGAAATTTTTACATACGTTCCTATGCTTGGTGCAGGCGGCACGTACTTATCGTTTGTAACGGGAAATATCTCTAACCTCAAATTGCCCTGCGCCATTGACGCTATGGAGCGCGCGCACGTTAAGGCAACCGACGAAGAAGGCGAGGTTATTTCAACTATAGCTATTGCAGTTTCCAGCATTGTTACAACGCTTATTATTATTGTCGGCGTTATCTGCATCGTTCCGCTTACCCCCGTGCTTGAAGCCGAAGCATTAAAGCCTGCTTTTGATATGATTCTTCCCGCACTGTTTGGCGGTCTTGCTGTAGTATTTATCTCTAAAAACCTTAAGCTTTCCATTGCGCCTATTATTTTAATGCTTGCATTATTTATCTTTGTTCCTGCGCTTAACGCTTCAACCGTTGGAATTATGGTTCCTGTTGGCGTTATATTTACCGTTATCGTTGCAAGAATTTTGTATAAAAAAGGAGCGCTTTAATAATGTGGATTTTATACGCTTTTTTAGCTCTTGTTGCAATTTTTTTAACAGTTATTTTTGCGCGTGCAATCTGTTTTAAACCTAAAGCCCAGCCTAAAGCAGACGAAAGCAAGATTGAATTTTCGTCAGAAAATGCACAGCACGCACTGCGCGAGCTTATTAAGTGCAAGACGGTTTCTTTTCGCGACTCCTCTTTAGAAGACGATAGTGAATTTGAAAAGCTTATCTCGCTTTTACCTACGCTTTATCCTGATGTATTTTCGGCTTGCGAGCTTACGCGCTTTGAAGGCAGAGGACTTTTATTTAAGTGGAAAGGCAAAAAAAGTGACGCGCCCGCAGTTATGATGGCACACTATGACGTTGTTCCTGTACTTGAAGAAGCCTGGAGCGTGCCCGCCTTTGACGCAGTAGTAAAGGACGGATGCATTTGGGGCAGAGGTGCACTTGATACAAAAGTTACGTTTAACGGAATTTTGTTTTCGGCAGAAACACTTATTAAAGACGGTTTTGTTCCCGAAAATGACGTTTATTTTGCGTTCTCCGGTGGTGAAGAGGTTAACGGCATCGGCGCCGAAAAAATAGTAGATTATTTTGAAAAGAATAATATCTCGCCCGCTATCGTACTTGACGAGGGCGGTGCAGTTGTAGAAAACGTTTTTCCCGGCGTTAAACAAGCTTGTGGTCTTATCGGCATTGCCGAAAAGGGTATGATGGACGTTAAATACACCGTTAAGTCGGGCGGCGGTCACGCTTCGGCACCAAAGCCCAACGCGCCTATCGATCGTCTTAGCGCCGCTTGCCAAAAAATGCTTGCAAACCCGTTTAAAGCACATCTTACCGAGCCCGTTAAACAAATGTTTGATACGCTTGGAAGATATTCTTCGTTTGTGTATAAAGTAATTTTTTCAAACATAAAAATCTTTTTACCCGTGCTTGACCTTATTTGCAAAAAAAGCGGTGGCGAGCTTAACGCACTAATGCGCACCACCATTGCGTTTACGCAAGCCTCGGGTTCACAAGCATCAAACGTAATTCCGCCAAGTGCAAGCTTTGTTTCTAATATGCGCTTAAACCCTGCGGATAACATTGAAAATTCGCTTAAATACATAAACAAGACCATTAACGATAAAAACGTAGAGGTTTCGCTTATTCACGGTATGAACCCAAGCCGAATTTCTACCACCGACTGTGACGGCTACAATAAACTCGCTTGTGCAGTTGCATCTACCTGGAAAGGCTGTATAGTTTCGCCCTACCTTATGGTGCAGTGCTCCGATTCGCGCCATTGGGGCAGAATTTCGGACAAGGTTTTTCGCTTTTCGGCAATGGACTTGACAAGCGAAGAGCGCGCGACCATTCACGGAAATGATGAACGAATTCGCCTTGAAGCACTTGACAAAACCATTGAGTTTTATATCAGACTAATGAAAAATTGCTAATAAAAAACCCCTGCGGAAATTCCGCAGGGGTTTGATTTTTACTTTATTATTTAATCTGATCAAGCATTTCTACACGTCTAGCGTGGCGGCCACCTTCAAATTCGGCATTAAGCCACGTTTTAACTATAAGCTTTGCAAGCTCGCTGCCTATAACGCGTGCGCCAAAGCATAAAACGTTTGTGTTGTTATGCATACGCGACAGTGCAGCCGAATACGGCTCA
>JAZSMS010000033.1:0-5916 GCA_045536015.1 Clostridia bacterium | reverse complement strand
ACAGGAATTACCATTGAATCTGACGGCAAAATGGCTCGTTTTGAGGGCAACAAACCGCCGAGCATAACAAACAAGCAGGAATTTTTGGCAGCAGTAAGAGAATCTGGCCTTGTAGGTATGGGCGGTGCAGGCTTTCCTACCCACGCAAAGCTTAATATTCCAGATGATAAGTTTGTTGACACCATAATCGTAAACGCTGCTGAGTGCGAGCCCTACATTACCGTCGACTATCGCGAAGCACTTGATAACTCGTGGGATGTGCTTTCGGGAGTACATATTTTAAAGGAATTTTTGGGCATTAAAAACATTATTATTGCTATTGAAGACAACAAGCCCGAAGCGCTAAAGGTGCTTAAGGCAATAGCCGATGCGCATCAGGCAATAGCAAACGCGCATCATCAATCGGGTGACGGCGTTAAAATTGTTAAAATGAAATCTAACTATCCCCAGGGTGCCGAAAAAATGATTATTTTGTCGGCAACGGGACGTCGTGTTCCCGAGGGCGGACTTCCGATAGATGTAGGCTGCATTGTTATGAACATAACCACCGTAGCAATTCTTGCCAGATACGTTAAAACGGGCAGACCGCTTACAACCCGATCTCTTACCGTTGACGGAACGGCTATGGGTAAGGGCGTAAACGTACGCGTTCCGCTTGGAACGACACTTCAGGACATTATTGACTTTTGCGGCGGCTTTAGCAAAGAGCCTAAGAAAATAGTTTTTGGCGGACCTATGATGGGTAGTGCCATTTACGAGCTTTCGGCACCGCTTTGCAAACCGAATAACTCGATTTTAGCCTTTGCCGAAACGCGCACAAAAAAAGAAAGTGCCTGCATTAACTGTGGCAGATGCGCAGGCGTTTGTCCTATGAGCCTTGCGCCTACCTTTATTGCAAAGGCGGCAAAAATAGGCGATACCGAACGATTAAAAAAATTAGGCGCTATGAGCTGTATGGAATGTGGCTGCTGTGCATATTCGTGCCCTGCAGGAAAGCCGCTTGTTCAGCACTTGCGCCAAGCAAAACAACTTATTAGGGAGGAGAAAAAATGAATAAATTAACCGTTAGCGCATCTCCTCATAAGCATACGCACGTTACTACGCAAAAGATAATGCTTGACGTGTTAATTGCACTTGTTCCTGCGCTTATTGCCTCGACCGTGCACTTTGGACTCCGCGCGTTGCTTTTAGCTTTCGTTTGCGTTGCGTCGTGCGTTTTGTCAGAATATTTAAGCCGCTTAATTATGAAGCGTGATAACACAATTTCCGACTTATCCGCCGCAGTTACAGGCCTTATTTTAGCGCTTAACCTGCCCGTAACGCTTCCGCTTTGGATGGCAGTTTTCGGAAGTGTAGTTGCAATAGTAGTTGTTAAACAATTCTTTGGCGGGATAGGTCACAACTTTGCAAACCCCGCAATGACGGCAAGAATCATTTTAATGCTGTGCTTTGCATCACAGATGACCTCTTGGCGAGCTCCCGGTGCTTTCGGTTCCGATGCGGTTACTACTGCTTCGCCCCTTGCACTTTTATCCGATTTAGAAAACGTTGATACTTTAAGCTTGCCTTCGCTTTGGCAAATGCTTATCGGCGCGCGTGCAGGCTCAATGGGCGAAACGTGTATTCTCGCTCTTTTAGCAGGTGGAATTTACCTTGTTATAAAGAAGGTTATTTCGCCTATTATTCCCCTTACGTTTATCGGTACGGTTGGCGTATGTATGCTTTTTGCAACGCGTTTTGATCTTACCTTAACTGCGTACGAGCTTTTGTCGGGCGGACTTTTCCTTGGTGCTATTTTTATGGCAACCGACTATGCAACAAGCCCGATAACACCGCTTGGTCAAGTTGTTTTTGCCGTTGGTTGCGGTCTTTTAACAAGTGCTATTCGTCTTTGGGGCTCACTTCCCGAAGGTGTTTCGTACTCGATTTTACTTATGAACATCCTAACTCCGCACATTGATGATCTTACGCGCCGCAAGCCCTTTGCGCCGAAGAAAAAGGAGGCAAAAAATTGAAAAAAGATTTTTTAACTCCCGTTATAGCACTGTTTTCAATTTGCCTTGTTGCCGCAATTTTACTTGCAGGCACAAACGAAATTACAAAAGGCAAAATTGCGCAGGCTCAATTTGAAGAAAAACAGCAAAGCCTTGCTTCTGCCTTTGCAGAGGCAAAAAGCTTTTCTGAAGAAAAAGCTTGCGAGCAAGACGGTTTAACCTTAACCTATTCTACCGCGCTTTCAGAAAACGGCGAAACTCTTGGCTACGTTTTTATAACAGAACAAAAAGGCTACGGCGGTCCCGTCAGCGTTATGACGGCTATTTCACGCGAGGGAAAAGTAAAAAAGGTTATTATTCTTTCAATGGACGACGAAACCCCCGGCCTTGGTCAAAATGCATCAAAGCCCGAGTTTTTGTCACAATTTGACGAAAAAGGTGGCGAGCTTGTTTTAAGCAAAAATGCCGCGGACGAAAACGAAATTCAGGGCGTAACAAGCGCAACGTTTACCTCAAGTGCAGTTGTTGACTGCGTAAACGCTTCGCTTAAAGCCTATAAAACGCTGTTTGGAGGTGAGGCTTAATGGAAAAATGCAATCTTAAAAAAGAACTTACAAAGGGCATTATTGCCGAAAACCCTGTGCTTCGCCTTGTTCTTGGCACGTGCCCGACGCTTGCCGTTACGACCTCATTATCAAGTGCAATAGGTATGGGTGTTGCCGCAACGCTTGTTTTAATTTGCTCTAATATCGTTATTTCGCTCTTGCGCAAGGTTATACCGCAAAAGGTGCGTATTCCCGCATACATAGTAGTTATAGCATCGTTTGTTACAATCGTGCAGATGCTTGTTGCCGCGTTTGTGCCGTTTTTAAACGATCAACTTGGCGTTTATCTGCCATTAATAGTTGTTAACTGTATAATTTTAGGCCGTGCCGAAGCGTTTGCAAGCAAAAATCCCGTTATTGCAAGTGCCGTTGACGGCTTGGGCATGGGTATAGGCTTTACTGCCGCGCTTATGTGTATGGGCATCGTTCGCGAGCTTATCGGTACGGGCGGAATTGACCTTACCTCTTATATTGAAGGCGCTAAATTTTCTATTCCTTACTTTGCCGAAAACCCGATTTTAATATTTATTCTTCCACCCGGTGGCTTTTTCGTGTTTGGAATTTTAATGGCTTGCGTTAACGCACTTGCCGAGAAAAAGGGTAAAAAGCGCTCGGAAGATATGTGCGGCGGCTGCCCGATGATTAACCGCTGCAAAGCACAGGTTTGCACAAAGGAGGACTTATAATTATGACAAATCCTTTTGCGATATTACTTACTATGATGCTTACGCAAAACTTTGTTCTTGCGCAGTTTTTAGGCATCTGCCCGTTTTTAGGCGTTTCTAAAAAAGTTAACACCGCCTTTGGTATGAGTGTTGCCGTTATCTTTGTTATGGCGGTTGCTACTGCCGTTTGCTACCCGATAAACAAGTATCTTCTTTGCGGAAGCTTTGGCGATTTTTCGTATTTGCAGACTATCGTGTTTATTTTAGTTATCGCCGCGCTTGTTCAGGTGGTAGAATTTGCTTTAAAGAAGTTTTTGCCGCCGCTTTATAACGCGCTTGGCATCTATCTGCCGCTTATTACTACCAACTGTGCCGTTTTAGGTGTTGTTATTTTAAACGTTGGCAACAATTATAACTTTTTGCAGTCGATGTGCTCGTCAGTCGGCGCAGGCGTAGGCTTTATGATAGCAATGCTTATGTTTTCGGGCGTGCGCGCAAAGATGGAATTTTGCGACGTTCCTAAATTTTTGCGCGGTCTTCCCATTACCTTAATAGCCGCAAGCCTTGTTTCGCTTTCGTTTATGGGCTTTTCGGGTATTATCGAAAAACTGTTTGCGTAGGTAGGGTGACAAAAGATGGATTTTTTAATTGCAGTTTTAATTATCGCGGCAATAGGACTTTTAGTAGGAATTTTGCTTGCGGTTTCGGCAAAGGTTTTTGCCGTTAAAAAGGACGAGCGCGAAGAGTATATCCGATCGCTCCTGCCCGGTGCTAATTGCGGCGCGTGCGGCTATTCGGGCTGTGACGGCTATGCAAAAGCACTTGCCAGGGGCGAGGTGGAAAACGTTTCGCTCTGTGCCCCCGGCGGAAATAGCGTTGCAAGTGAGCTTGGCTCATTTTTAGGGCTTGCCGCCGAAGAAATTATTCCCCACGTTGCATGTGTTCGCTGTGTTGGCACCTGTGAAACGGCACAGACAAAGCTTGAATATTCGGGCGTTGCCTCCTGTCGCCTTGCTATGCAATTATTTGACGGACACAAGGTTTGTGCTCAGGGTTGCCTTGGCTTTGGCGATTGCGTTAAAGCCTGCCCCTATGATGCAATTTTTATCTGCAACGGTATTGCCCGCGTTTCGACAAATCTTTGCCACAACTGTAAGGCTTGCGTTAAGGTATGCCCCAAGCACTGTATTCAGATGATTCCCTTAACTAAAAAGGTTGCCGCAGTTATGTGCAACAATCGTGAAAAGGGCGCGGTTGCACGCAAGGCTTGCAAATCAGCCTGTATTGCCTGCGGTAAATGCGAGCGCGTTTGCCCCACAGGCGCAGTTAAGGTTGTTGACAATCTTGCCGTAATTGACGAAAATCTTTGCGTCAGCTGCGGAAAGTGCGCCGAGGGTTGCCCCGTTAAGTGCATAGAAATGATTAACCAGAACAACCTGACTTAATACTAAAGTTATCCACAGGTCAAAAACCCGCAAAGGTGCTTAAAATCTGACTTTTTAAAAAAGTTATCCACATATCCACAACCACTTATCCACACTATCCACAGACTAAATTTCAGCAAAGCACTATAAATCTCCGCAAAACGCGGAGATTTTTTTATTTAAAAAATAACGCTTTGATTTTTGCTATATATTTGATATAATATATTTAATATATTAATATTGGGGTATTATCGCCCTTTTTAATTGTGTGAGAAAAATGAACGAAAAAATCAACTGGTACCCCGGGCACATGGCGGCGGCAAAGCGAATGATGGAGGAAAACCTAAAGCTTGTTGACCTTATTATTGAAATTCGCGATGCACGTATTCCGCTTGCCTCGGCAAACCCCGACATTGAAAAATTTAATAAGCCGCGTCTTATCCTTTTAAACAAGGCAGACCTTGCCGACGAAGAAAAGACAAAAAAGTGGATGGAATACTTCCGCAAAAACGGAATAAACGCTTACAGCATTTCGGCAAAAAAGAACTTATCGTTTGTGTTTTCATATATAGAAAAAGTCTTTGCCGAAAAAAACGCACACTTTTTATCCAAAGGCATTACCCGTCTTCCGCGTGCGCTTGTTGCAGGAATTCCAAACGTTGGAAAATCTACCGTTATAAATTCACTTTCGGGCGCCCAGCGCGCTAAAACGGGGGACAAGCCCGGTATTACGCGCGGCAAACAATGGATAAAGACAAAAAACGTAGAATTGCTTGATTCGCCGGGACTTCTGTGGCCACGCCTCGACGACCAGCAAAGCGCACTCTACCTTGCTTTTACAGGCGCTATCAACGACGATATTTTTGACCTTGAAGAGCTTGCGCTTTCGCTTTTAAACGTTTTAAGAGAAAAATACCCTGCCCAGCTTGAAGCGCGTTACGGCATTAGCTTAGGCGAGCAGGCTATTGACGATTATGAAAACATCTGCCAAAAGCGTGGTTTTATGCTTAAAAACAAAGAATTTGACTATCTTCGCGGAGCAAAGGCTATTTTAGACGATTTTCGCTCGGCGCGCATAGGCAATATTTCTCTGGAGGAACCTAATGGATTTTGAAATTGAAAAATCTCTGCATGCACAGGGCTTTAAGCTTGTTGCAGGAATTGACGAAGCAGGCAGAGGACCGCTTGCCGCCTCCGTTGCCGCGGCGTGCGTTATATTAAGTCGGAG
>JAZSMS010000073.1:0-3589 GCA_045536015.1 Clostridia bacterium | reverse complement strand
AGCGCCCGAAGCAGCAAAAGCATACCAGCTAACTGCGTCGATACCACGCGAAGTAACACCAACTGCGGTTGAATAGTTGTTAAGTCCCAAGCCTATAATATAAGCGGGCTTACCAACCTCACCGTTTTTAACGTACTGTGCGATTGCAATCTTTCTGCGGATAAGCATAATAAGATCTTCGGTAATAGCATCTTTGCCGCCAAAGATATATACAACGGGCATACCGTCAATGGTATACCAATAGTCTTCCGTTGCAGCATTAGCCATTGCATTAAGGTCCTGCTGTGCATGCTGAACTATGGTACACATCTTAATTTTGCCGTCAAGGCCCTTGGTTTCGATATGATATTTCCAAGCACCACTATTGTAATCTCTGCCTCTTTCTGCCCAGGTATATGCCATAAAGTCAATACCGGCATCAATAGCATAGTTCATTTCCTTAGTCCAAATTTCCTTTGTATATTCAGGAAATTCTGGAACACCTGCAGAAAGGTCGCCAACAACGTTATTTGATTTTGTTATTGACGAATTTATCTTTGCAAAGAAAGGAAGATGGAAGTGATATTCAGCAGGAGAAAGCGAGCGCGCCTCCTGAACAGAAGTACGGTCTCTATTAAGTGCCTCCTGGTTATCGGTGTTCCACCACTCATTATAGGTTTCAAACCATGCAAAGTAGTTAACTGCACCTATTTGGGTTTTATCGGGGCCTACAACAGTATCAATTCTCGTCTGCGAAGGAATTGAAACTTCGGGTTCGGGAGTAACGTTTTCCCATCCGCCAGTCTTTTTGATTAAAACGATATCATCGTACAAAAGCTCGGGAGCATGTTCATCCTTAACAAATGTTCTTTCAACCGAATAGATGATACCCTGTGCAAGCTTTTTGCCCTCAATTTCTAAAGCAACGTCAATTTCGGTTTCTATCTTTGTCCATTCTTTACCGTTAATTTCAGTACCTGCTGAGCCTGCGGTGCCTGATGGCCACTTACCAATAACAGAACCTTCCTCACCGGCTTTTGCCGACCATCTTCCACCATAGCAAAGCTGGAACACCGGTGCTATCGTTGCCGTAGCGTTTTTATCCTTACATTTTACATAGAAGGAATAATAGTAAGTACCTGCGCCTTGTTCAAGGAAAAGGTTAAGACCTTCTGCACCGGTTAAACGCGGAACAGAAAAGTTTTCGTTACGTGCCGAAAACAACGCACAATAACCGTCACCATCAGCAGAATCGGCGTCGTACTGCTCAATAGAGCTTGTTGCGCTACTTGTTTGCCAAGGAGCAACGCCGTCGTCAAAGTGGGGGTTATAGCCATACATTTCAAGTAAGTTTGGCGATTCACCTGTTTCGGTAGCACCAACAGTTAAGCAAAGACCCGTAAAGGCTCCTGCAACTATTGTTAAAACAAGTGCTAATGCTAATAATTTGTTTTTCATAGTTTTACCTCTCATTCTAAAAATTTTGCAATTATTGCTACGAAACAATTTTAACATTTTTGTTTCAATTTTGCAACATTTTTTTGTATTTTTTACAAAAAAGTTTATATTCTATTATTTTAATCAATATTTTTGTGTTATTATGCACTGTTTTTATCTTATACAAAAACAGAGTAAACTTTATTCTGTCTTTTTTAATCATTAAATTTTTATTCTGTCTTATTAGCTTTCTTTTTCTTTAAAACAACCACCACAACTACTGCGGTAGCTACTACAACTGCACCACCTAAGCTAACCCAAAGTACCCAACCATTGCCTCTTTCTTCATCCTGAGGAATATTATCGGGTGTTTGCGTTGCTTGAAGAGTTGTTTTAGGAGTTGCCTTATCGTAATAAATAAATTCCGTCAGTTTATCGTTTATATCGTATACTGCCGCTTCCTGCTCGTGCTTACGGTAAAGCTCTATTCCCTTTTTTACAGCATCAAGATTTTCTCTGTTTATTTTATTTGTGCCGTCTTCATTCTTTAAAACGTTTCCGTTTTCGTCAACTGCAAGCGTTGGTGCTATCCAGCCACCCTCGTCATATTCGTTCCACGCATACATCAAAACAGTATTACTGATTGTCTTTTTGTAATTAAGCTTATTAAAGTTTAAAATATCTAAAACGTTTTTAGTTATTTCTTTTGCAGTAGGATCCGAAATAGTGTAGCCGTTATATGCAATTTCATCTTTTTCAAGCCAGAGCCAACGCACAGGATTATCAATTCGAGGCATAGTGTTATATCCAAGTGTAATAGTAGGCATAATATCAAGATCTGCTCCATTATTAAGCATATATTCCATACTCTCTTTTGCATATTTTGAAAGCTGGTAGTATTTCATTTCTCTTATCTTTGTTCCGGCGGCATCCCATTTTTTCTTATCTGTCTGTGTTGCGGCACCCGAACCCGAAAAAGCGTACCAGCTTATTGCTTCAACACCATTTGCTTTGCATTGCTCTGCTTTTTCCTTATTGCCTACACCAAGACCTACAATATATGCTTTTGTAACCTCTTTACCTGCGTCTTTTTGTGCTAAAGCAAGTTCACTATTTATTCTGTCAATAAATTCCTTTGTCGCAATTTTAGGTGCATTATAGATATAAACAACAGGTCTGCCGTTAACGGTATACCAAAAATCTTCGGTCATAGCTTTAGCCATACCGGGAATATCACGATTTTCGTCTTGTAAAATTCCCGCCATTTTTATCTTTCCGTCAAGACCCTTTGTTTCGATATGATACATATAACCCATACGGTTAAGCTTTTCCGGTCTGCTCCAAAGATATACCATAAAATTTATTCCTGCCTCGCAAGCATATTCCATTTCTTGAGTCCAAATTTCTTTAGTGAATTCCGGAAATTCAGCAACACCTGCAGAAAGATCACCGTTAATTTTTGTCGAAGACGTTACTGCAGTGTTTACGGTTGCAAAAAAAGGCAAACGATAATGATACTGTTTGGGCGATAAGCATCTTGCTTCCTGTGCGGCGGCACATTGCACATCGTCCGCATATTCATTATCATATTTCCACCACTCGTCAAACGTTTCAAACCAGTTGTGGTAATATATTGCACCTATGCTTGTTTTTTCGGTACGTTCTATTTGCTCTTGCTGGATATTTGCATTTGCACAAATCGAAAAAGCACCAAGCACGCACGAAATGGCTATAATTATTGCTATTATTTTTCTCATTCTTTTTTCTCCCTTTAATGATATTGCAATAAGTTTAGCATTTAGAAGCTTTTTTTGCAACACTTTTATTTAACATTTTTAATTCTATTTGACTTTTTTATATTTCTTATAAAAAAAGACGGACATTTCTGTCCGCCTTTTAAATTTTAATTTTTAGCTTATTCAGCGTCCTCTTTAGGTGCTGTTGCTTTCTTTTTCTTTAAAACAATTACAACAACTACTGCGGCTGCTGCAGCTACTACAACTGCGCCGCCGATGATTACCCAAAGCACCCAGCTGTTACCATTATTATTTGTATTGTCATTTCCACCCTGATCGCCCTGAGGTGCATCAGTAACAGAAGGAACATTAGACGTATTAGGCTTTTTAGTTTCTGCCGGTTTGGGTGTTGCAAGCTTGATATCCTTTATCTTTTC